>JAJFHM010000009.1 GCA_021775625.1 Hyphomicrobiales bacterium
GTGAGAACATCTATCCCAAGGAGGTCGAGAACCTGTTGTTGTCGCACCCGCAGGTGGTCGATGCCTGTGTCGTGCCGGTGAAGCACGCGCTCAAGGGCGAAGTGCCGGTCGCCCTGGTTATGGTGACCGACGGTGCGCCGGTCGCAGAAGACGACCTGAAAGGCTATTGCCTCGACAATGGCCCACCCTATGCACATCCGCGCAAGATCGACATCGCCACACAGATCCCTTTGAACGGCGCAGGGAAAATCGACAGAACCGTTGTCGCCCACATGATGGCAGAACGGTACGGCACACTGGGCGCATTGTCATGACCAGGGTGGAGCTGTCACACCAGCTTTGTCACTCCGCGGCTTCAGAAAGCTTCACTCCATAGTCGCGTTCGGCGCCTTCCCGCGTCACAAAACCGAGCAGCAGGTCGCGTTCGATATCTTCGCGTTTGCGCGTCGCCGGATCGCCGAGCCCGCCTCCACCACAGGCGCGCAGGACAACGCGATCGCCGGCTTTGAAATTGACGCCGGTGACCTTGGCCGGCAGGTGCGTGACGGTTTTTCCTGATATGCTGTAGATGGTGCTGGGGCCTCCCGAATGTCCTCCGTGTATGCCCTGCGCAGGCGCCCTTTCAAAACGGCTGCCAAGTACGGTGCACTGGCAATCGGTCTCAACCTGAATTTCCGTCTCCAGCGCACATCCTCCGCGCTGCCGGCCCGGGCCGCCGGTATTTGCCTTGATTTCACGCCTCAGATATCGGACCGGATAGTTGTCCTCCTCGATCTCGACATTCGGGATCAGCACGTTGCTTGCCGCAATACAGGTGGCATTCATGCCGTCATTTTTGGTGCGCGCGCCACCGCCGGTGCCAAGGCCGTCCAGGATCCAATGGATATACGGTTCACCGTTGCGCGGATGAGTGCCCGAGAGACAGACCCCCAGCCACATCATCGACCAGGTGCCAAGCGCCTGATCGGGCATCGCTTTCGAGAGGGCGCCGATCACAAGATCATAGACCCGGCCACCGGCCTCCGTGGTCGACGCCCCGATCGGTGCGGGCGACGTCGGATGCAGGATCGTGCCGCGCGGAATGATCGCCTCGATGGGTCGGAAGAAACCCGCATTGCGCGGTATCTCGGGATCCAGGAACAAAAAGAAACCGGCATAAGTCGAGGCCAGCGAATTCCAGTAAGAGGCGTTGATGAAACCTTCCGTCTGCTCGTCCGTTCCGGTGAAATCGGCAATCACCCGGTCGCCCTTGAAGGTCAATGCCACCTTCATGGTGTAGACGTCATCGTTGACCCCATCATGATCGATATAGTCGACAAACTCGTAGGTGCCCCTTGGGAATTTTTTCAGTTCCGCGCGAACCCGGCGCTCCGCCACATCGAGAATCTCGGCCATGATGGTGGTAAAGCGTTTCGCGCCATAACGCTTGATCACCGGCTTGACGCTGGCCGTGGCGACCTTGAGAGACGCCAGCATGGCGAGCACATCGCCCTTCTCCTGTTCCGGCAACCGCACATTGATCTGGAACGTCCGCATGAAGTCGTCGAAGATCTCCCCGTCCTCACCGATCTTGATGCGCGGAAAACGCACGCCCTCCTGGAAGACGCTGGTCGCACCGACACAATAGCTTCCAACAACCATGCCGCCGATATCGATCTGATGCGCGGTCGAGCCGCAGAACATCACCAGCTCCTTGCCATCGAATATCGGCATGAAGATATTGAGGTCCTGGGTATGTGTCCCGCCGGCATAGGCATCGTTGGTCAGATAGATGTCGCCAGGACGCATATCCTTGGTGCCCTGTTCCACAAGGATTGATTTGAGCGCTGCCTGCATGCCGCCCTGGTGGTGCGGGATGAACTGTCCCATGGCAACCAGATCGCCTTGGGCGTCGAGAAGCGCTACCGAAAAGTCACGGGATTCATAAAATATCGTCGAATGCGCGGTTCTCAGCATCGTCGCACCCATTTCTTCGACGATCGCTTCAAGCCGCATTCTGACAACCTCGAGCGTTATCGGGTCGATGTAGTTCTTGCCTTTGCGGCCTGGCGTCTTGGCTTTCTTCGATTGTTTCATAGCCGCACTCCCCTTCGCCCGACAACGTAGTTTCTATAACGGTCCATCTTGAGCGTCTGACCCGGCCTGACGACAATCGTCGTCGTCGTCAGTTCAACAATTGCCGGCCCCTTCAATCTGTTTCCAGGTTCCAGCAGGTGACCGTCATAGACCTTGGTCTTTTGGTAATCACCGGTTTCGCTGAAATAGACCTTGCGGCGGCCCTTGACCGATGTGCCGGATTTAGAGCCCCCCGACCTGCTCTTCTTTACAGCGGGCTTCGGGCAGCCTTTGAAAACACTCACCCGCAGATTGATCAGTTGGATGGCATCCTCGTCCAGCAGATAGCCATAGGATCGGTGATAGGCCTTGTTGAAGCTGTCTATCACCTGGCGCAGCGACTTCACGGGTGCCTTCAACGGCACCCTGATATCGTGTGCCTGGCCCTTGTAGCGCATGTCGGCGACATATTCAGACCACGTCTCGCCTTCGGAGCGGGTGCGCGCAAAATGTTTCGCGCCCTCACCCGCCATCTTGTCGAATGTGCGGTTCATCAACTTCACACCGACATCCGTCAGCTTCCTGTTTATCGTTGTGACAAAATCGCGGTGAAGATCGGTGCACAGCAGCCCGAAAGCCGAAAAACCCGAGGCCAGCTGCGGAATGACGACGGTATCGACCTCCAATTCCTCGATCAGCGCCGTTGCGTGCACCGCCCCGGCACCGCCAAACGACAGCAGCGCAAAGTCGCGCGGATCATGACCGCGCTCGACCGACACCACACGAATGCCGTTGATCATGTTGGCATTGACGATGTTGAATATCCCGTCCGCCGTTTCGGTGACCGAATGACCGATGGCCTTGGCGACATTGGCGACCACATCATGGGCGCGCTTGGCATTGAGACTGATTTCACCGCCAAGATAATAATCCGGGTCGACATAGCCCAACACCACGTCCGCATCCGTCACCGTCGCCTGATCGCCACCCTTGTCGTAGCACGCAGGCCCCGGCGATGCGCCCATGGAGCGCGGCCCGACATGCAGACCTCCGCCGTCATCCACCCACGAGATCGACCCGCCGCCGGACCCGATGGTGTGAATATCGATGAAAGGAATGAGCACGTCCCAGCCTTCAAACTTACAATGTGTCGACGTCGAAGTGATCGGCGTCGACAATGTGGCGGCACTGTCGCGAATGAGGCTGATGTCGCAGCTGGTGCCCCCCATATCGAACGAAATCACGTTGGGATAACCGGTCAGTCCACCCCAATAGGCACTGCCGATGATCCCGCCGGCGGGGCCCGACAGAAGCAGGTTGACGGCCTTTTTTGCAGCAGATTTGGGATCGCTCACGCCGCCATTTGATTCCATCACCTGCAGTCCGGTGGCAAGGCCCGACTTTTTGAAACGCTCATCGAGCTCGCTCAGATAGCGGTCGACCGGTGGCTGAAGATAGGCGTTGAGGTGGGTCGTGCAGGCTCTTTCGTAATCACGGATCTCCGGACAGACGTCATATGACGTCGACACATAGATCCCCGGCACCGCCTTCTCCAGCAAACGTTTCACCCGCCGTTCATGTTTCGGATTCCGGAACGAGAACAGAAAACACACCCCAATCGATTCCAGTCCGCGGCGCTTGATCTCTTCTGCCACCGCCATCACCTCGGCATCTTCCAGTGGCGTAACAGCCTTTCCGCTGCGCTCAACTCTCTCGTTGACCTCAAAGATGTTGTTCCGGGTGACCAGAGGTTCAGGTTCGGGGGCCCTCGTGTCGTACATGTTTTCGCGAAACATCCGTCGCATGACGAGGGTGTCGCGAAACCCTTCCGTGGTCACAAAACCGGTCTTGGCGCCCTTGCGTTCGAGCAGCGCATTGGCCGCGACGGTACTGCCGTGCACGAGACGGTCAACATTGCCGATCAATTCGGAGCGGCCGATACCATGACGCTCGGCCAGGGTTTCAATGCCATTCAGGATGCTGCCGACCAGATTTTCCGGATCGGATGGCACTTTCACGAGATCCAGGGTACGGGTTCCATCGACAAGAATAAGGTCAGTGAAAGTGCCCCCAACGTCAATGCCCACCAGAAATTGGGACGGCTGCACGTTCGTCATATCTCTCACCTTGTCCTTACCTACCGTGCTTTCCACGCGACCCTTCGAATGCTGTCGCGCCGTAACTGTGCGCTCGGTTCAGGGGATCAATTATCTTGAGGGCCAGGCGCTGGGTCAATAACTAATTGGTATCAAAATCGATGCGTACTATCGGATCCATAATCTTTTGAACTTTGACTAGACTGGAGAAACGGGACATAATTTCCCGAAATTCGCATGAAACCAATATTGTATTGGTCTAATTTCGCCTAGCTCCCCTCGAGGAATTTCGCTCGCGGAGGTTCGTAATCCAAGCGTATTGATGTATCATTTGTCATGCACTCGAGAACGCCCATTGTACCGGCGTCCAAGTACAGTGAACCCGGCCTTGGCGCCAGACAGGAGATTGAAATGAGTGATCGCTTAAATTCGGTACAGGCCCGAGACATTGCCTATTTCCTGCATCCTTATACGGATCTAAAAAAGCATGAAGAAGTCGGCCCAATGGTGATCACCCGGGGCGACGGCATTTATGTCTACGATGAAGAGGGCAACGAGTTTATCGAAGGGCTCTCGGGCCTGTGGTGCACAGCGCTTGGCTTCGGCGAGCAGCGCCTGGTCGATGCGGCTACTGCAGAAATGTCCAAGCTGCCATTCTTCTATTCGTTTTTCGGCCGCGGTCACGATGTCGGTGTCGATCTTGCTGAGAAGCTCATTTCGATCGCCCCGGTGCCCATGTCAAAGGTGTTTTTCACAAGCTCGGGCTCGGAAGCCAACGACACGGCCGTGAAGCTGATCTGGTATTACAACAACTCTCGAGGACTACCGAAAAAGAAGAAAATCATCAGCCGCATCAAAGCCTATCACGGCGTTACCATCGCAGCGGCCAGCCTGTGCGGACTGCCGGTCAATCATCAAGATTTCGACCTCCCGATCCCCAACATCTACCATACCGATTGTCCCCATGCGTATCGCTTTGCCGAACCTGGTGAGAGCGACGAGGCGTTTGCAACGCGGCTGGCGGGCAACCTGGAGCAAATGATTCTCGATGAGGGCCCGGAAACCGTTGCCGCCTTTTTTGCTGAACCCATCCTCGGCGCCGGCGGCGTCCTGGTGCCGCCGGCGACCTACTACGCCAAAGTGCAAGCGGTGCTGAAGAAATATGACGTGCTGTTTGTGTGCGACGAAGTCATCAACGGCTTCGGCCGGACCGGCAATATGTGGGGCGCTGAAACACGCAACATCAAGCCGGATATCATGACCATTGCGAAAGCCTTGACGTCGGCCTACCTGCCGATGGGCGCAGTCCTGATTTCCGATGAAATCTACCAGGGCCTGGTTCAGGAAAGCGAGAAACTCGGTATCTTCGGCCATGGCTACACATATACCGGCCATCCGGTCTGTGCCGCGGTTGCGCTGGAAGCGATCAAAATCTATCAGGAGCGCGATATCGTCGCCCGGGTTCAAGATGTTGGCCCCAGACTGCAGACCGGGCTCAGGCAATATGCCGATCACCCGCTCGTGGGGGAAGTGCGCGGTGTCGGATTGATGGCTGCGGTTGAACTGGTCAAGGATAAGGCGACGAAAGAAGCGTTTGAGCCGTCTCATGCGGTCGGCGCCTATTTTGGCCAGCGCTCGATCCACTATGGGCTGATCGTGCGATCTATTGGCGATTCCATTTGTCTGGCGCCGCCGCTGATCGTCACCGACGAACAGGTCGATGATGTGCTCGAACGTTTCGGGCGAGCCCTGGAAGACACCACGGCATGGGTACACGAACAGGGCATCGCGGCAGTCGCTTAAAGCGTTAGGGCACTTTCCGATCAGGTAGTTTGGGAGTTACCTCGGGACCATCCTGGGCAGGGCCGGTTGACGCTTTCTGTTCCGGGTCTTCTTGCTGAGCCGATCCGGTAAAACGCGCTTCCACCCATCCGGCCAGCTGCTTCACGGCGCCCGCCAGACCTTGCGGAAACACCATCAAGACGAAGACAAGAAACGCGCCGTAGAGCACCAGACGCCACTCGTCGATGACCCTGAAGCCTTCCTGCAGTCCTATAAGCGCGAAGGCGCCGAGCAGCGACCCCCACAACGTGCCGCGGCCTCCGACATAGGCGATTGTCAGGATCTCGGTGGTCCTCGAAATACCGAATTCCTGAGTGGTCGGCACCAGTATACCAATGTAGTTGCCGTAAAAAGCGCCAACCACACCGGTGAAGAACGACGCCACCGCAAAATTCAAAAGCTTGTAACGGACCACGTTGAAGCCAAGCACACTGGTGCCCAACTGATCGTCGCGTATGGCTTTGAACACCAGGCCGACGCGCGAGCGGACCAGAAAGTGGAGGGAGGCATAAATGACAACGCAAATGACGAACAACAGATAATACAGCGACAAAGGATCGCCGCGGCCGAAGCTGATGCCAAACAGATCAGGAAAGGTCGACACCTGCAGACCGGCCGCACCGCGCGTGTATTCGCGCAGGTTGGAAAGCGCAAAGAGCACGAATTCAGCCAGGAACAAGGTGGTCAGCCCGATATAGATGCCGCGCAGCCGCAGCGTGATAACCCCGGCGAACAGACCGAGCAGGAGGGTCGAACAGCCGCCGGCAAGCAGTCCAATCCAGGGCGAAATACCAAAATGATGTGTCAGAAGGCCCGACGTGTAGGCGCCGAGCGCCATAAAGCCGCCCATGCCGAAATTGAAAATGTTGAGATATCCCAGCATGAAATCGAACAGGGCCGCCAGGATGAAAAACAACAGCACCGAGACAAAGACGGCGGTAATGTAATGGTTATCGGCGAGCGGTGGGACAAGCAGCAGGACAAGCAGTGCCAAGCCTGCGCCCAGATAGCCCCATAGAGATGAAATCTTCATTGCCGCATCACCTCAGGGCCTCGACACGGATTTGCTGAACAGGCCGGCCGGCCGGAACACCAACACGGCCACGACCACCGCGGCAATGATCGAATTTTGCCAGCCCGACGCGGCAATTCCCTGGGCGTAGGATTCTATAAGTCCCAGCAAAATCCCCGCCACCATCGCCGCCCACACATTGCCCAGCCCGCCAACGATAACGACGATGAAGGATTTTAACAAAACATCGCTACCGATTGTGGGGAATGCAGGATACGTAGACAGCAGGAGACCTCCGACCCCGCCAATCAGAGCCGAGCCAAGAGCAAAAGTGATGGTGTAGATCTTGCGGATATCAATTCCCATCGCCATTGCGGCATCAGGGTGTTCGGACGTTGCGCGAATGGCGCGTCCGATATTGGTGTAGCGCATGAAGGCGGCCAACCCCAGGACCACCAGGATCGCAACCACGAACACCACCACACGTTCATACGTGACAATGATGCCGGATATCATTGTGCGGCCCTCAACCAGCCTTGCAATTCCATGATCCCGTGGCCCCATTACGATGAGAGCCAGGTTCTCAAGCATGATCAACAGGCCGATGGTCATGACGTAACCGTCAACCAGCCAGTTCTCTCCCATGCGTTTGCGCAACGGCGAGATCAGCGTGCGCTCGAGCACAGCCCCGATACAGAACAGGCCGACCGCCGCCGCAATGATGGCGATCGGAAACGGCACGCCGAGTTGGACGGCAACGAAATACATGAGATAGGTGCCGACCATGAAGAACGCACCATGCGCAAAATTGATCAGTCCCATGATGCCGAATATAAGGGCAAGCCCCATGCCCATGAGACCGTACATGACACCGCGTCCAAGTCCGTCGACGAAAAACTGCGCGACGACCACCGGATATGTGAGGAGTTCGAAGTTCATGTCAGATGAACTCCTTGACGATGTTTCCGACATCTTTCGAAAGCGACGTACCGGTGCCTTCGAGAATCACCTCGCCAAGCTGGAAGACATAGGCGTAATCGGAGATCTCCAGAACACGTCGGACATTCTGGTCGATCAGCACCACTGCAATACCTTCCTTGCTGAAACTTTCCACCCGCTCAAAGGTTTCTGCGGCGAGCTTGGGCGCCAGGCCAAGCGACGGCTCATCGAGAAGTATCAGCGAAGGGTCCGTCATATAAAGACGTTCAAGCTCGAGAATTCTCTGCTGACCACCAGACAAAAGCCCTGAAGTGGTTTGACGCCGCTCCATCAGGACCGGAGCCCGGTCATAGGCGCGCTCAAGCGCTGCGCGGACCCGATTTCGGTCGTGTCGCCACGGCCACATGCCGAGCAGGAGATTTTCCTCGACCGACAGACTTGGGAAAACCGAATGGCCCTCCATGAGATACGCAATACCGAGGCTGCAACTCACGTCGGGCCTGAACCCGGTGATCTCCTCACCCTCGAATGAAACTTTGCCGCTTTGCGGTTTAAGGTAGCCCAGAACGCTCTTGAGAAATGACGATTTGCCAGCGCCGTTTGCACCAATCAGCCCGGTGACCGAACCGCGCGCCGCCTGCATGGAGACATCCTTGATGACGGCAACGTCACGCTCATAACCTGAACGCAGATCTTCAACAACGAGACATGGTTGCGTGTTGGTCATGTCCCGAGATAGGCCTCGATGACCCTGGCGTCTTCGCGCACGTCCTCAATCCTGCCCTGCGTCAACACCGACCCCTCGGTTAAAACAATAACGTGCTCACACACCTTCGGCAGGGAAACGACGTCGTGGCTGATCACCAAACACGCAACCCCGGATTTTGCCATGTCATGGGTTCTCTCGATAATCACGTCGATGATAGCAGGGCTCGCTCCGGCGAAGGGCTCATCCAGTATCATCAGCTTGGGTTGTGTCATCATGGCCCGTGCAAACTGTAACAACTGGCGTTCGCCGCCGGAAAGCTCCGACGCATTGCGGTGGCGCATGTCGTAGAGCCCGATGGCATTCAACGTTGCAGCCACCCGATTGGAGGCTTCGGCGTCGGTCAACCGCAGCCGCACAACCGGCACCATCAGGTTTTCCTCAACCGTCATATGATTGAAGGTGCGCGGGACCTGAAAGGTTCGCGCAACGCCCAACTTGGCGATTTGAGTCGGATGATGGTTGGTGATGTCGGTCTGGTCAAACAGGATACGGCCGGCGTCGGTGCGGTAAATACCGCTGATCATATTGAATATGGTGGTTTTGCCGGCACCGTTGGGTCCGATCAGACCGAGCAGCTGCCCGCCTTCCACATCAAAGCTGACATGGTCGACCGCACGGAGCCCGCCAAATGACTTCTGGAGATCCTCTATCTGGAGGACAACATCCGGCATCGGCGGGCTCCCTATGCGGCACGACCGGATCGGGCCTGCCAGTTGCTGCTACTGTGTCGGCGGTGCCTTGAACTCACCTTCCGCGTGTTCTGCAGGCCAGATGACCTGGCTCTTTCCACTATGGTACTGAACCATCGGGAACGAGAAACCCTTCATAAATGGGCCGGTTTTCACTTCGTAGGGCGCCATTGCGCCGTCACCTGCAGTCTTGGAGAATGCATAATGGTGCCAGATGCCCGTGTGTTCAAGATTCAACAAAGCCTTGCCGAACTTTTCACGATCCAGCGTTCCAGCCGCTGCCATTCCCTTGATCATCATACGCATATAGTCATAGGCATGACCGCCGGATGCCGCTGAGGCTTCATGGTTATATTTGGCCTTGAACCGCTTCAACCAGTCCGTCTGGGTGCTTGTAAGGGCTCTTGGACTGTCCATGGAGACCGCAAAATTCGCAGCATCGCCGATGTTCTCGTACCACTCAGGAAACCAGCCCAGGCCTTCCGCAAACAACATGCCTTGCAGGCCTGCATCCGCGTGCGCCTTGACGACGGCATAAACCGAACCGGGGTTGTTGTTGGTGAAACCGACAAGTGTTGCACCCAGAGCCCGGTACTTGGTCATGATGGCGCCAAAGGCGGTCTCATCCATCTTGGTCACGTCTTCAGCGACGATCTCCCAGCCGGATTCAACCAGCTTTGATTTTACCGCATCTGCCCAACCGCGGCCCCAATCGCTGTCTTCCACCATGATGGCGGCTTTCTTGACCGCCGGATCCCAGAGACCTTTGGCTTTCCAATCGTTGAGTGCGACCACATATTGCTCCGCCATCGCGCCGATCACCGGCCAGCCCTTGAAATAGTGCGTGTAGCCTTTCTCGATGATTTTTTTGGAAATACCATCGGTCGCCGGCAACGAGCCAAAGTGAATCTTGCCATATTCCGCGCTCACGTCGATCACCGCAAGACCAACCGAGGAGTGCCAGCCGAACATCAACGCGTCGACCTTGTCTTCGGTAATCGCACGACGAACTGCACGAACGCCTTTCTCCGGACTCGACTCGCTGTCGACCCAGACAAACTCAATGCCGCGAGACTCACCGTCCACCATGACGGGCAGATCTCCTGCGGCAATTGCATCCTCGACCGCCATTTTGACGCCCTCTTGGATGTCCTGGCCAACGCGGGCCGCAGCCCCGGTATGCGGCCCCATCACCCCCACTTTTATGTTTTCTGCGCTGATGGCCGGGGTGGTCCCCGACATTGCAACGATCATGCCCAAGGCGATCGCTAAGACACTGGTCACTGTGCGGCCAAGTGCTTTCATGGGTTATCTCCTTATGACGCGCTCCCTGTCGAACCGAACATCAATTGACCGCTATGTAATTCATCATAATTGGTTTCCAGACGCGTCCATTGCATCGCAGCGGTCATCAACCGGTCAGCAGACCTATCGGTTCCAGCCTCGATTATGATAAAATTTATTACGTCTTGTCAATTTGCGATTGGTTTTATTATTGTGTTATCCTACAATCCTGTTTCCCGATTAATGGGACTTTTCCATCTATTTCGGGGTGATATCAATATTGAACCAATTTGCTATTGGCTTAATTTCTGGCGTTTTGAGCTGACAGTCAGCGGCCGGAAGTAGAAAAAGGCAAAGGGTTCTGCAGGGAAAATGTGTGGCATAGAACCATGGCGGCAAAATCATCTTACGTAGTTGGAATTGACGTTGGAGGAACCTTTACGGACCTGCTTCTGGTAGACGGCAAGGGCGAACTGACGGTTGAAAAGGTTCCATCGAACAGGACGGAAATTGAGGCTGGCGTGTTGCACGTTCTCGACAAGACACAGCAATCGCTCGGCCTTGAGACACCCCTGATCAGAAACCTTAGCCGGCTGGTCCATGGCTCCACCGTCGCGGCCAACGCGTTTCTCGAACGCAAGGGCGCACACATGGCGTTCATCACCACCAAAGGCACGCGCGACACCTTGGTGATGCGGCGCATGTATCGCGAAGACATGTACGACACGCGATCCGGCGAACCACCACCCCTGGTGACCCGCGACAACGTGCTCGAGGTCGACGAACGGGTTGATCACCATGGCAAGATCATCACGCCCCTGAACGAGGGCGATATCATGCAGGCGATTGAGCACCTCAAGGAACGCAACATCGAGGCGGTCGGCATCTGCTACCTGTTCTCGTTCAAGAACCCGGAGCATGAGTTCCGCACCCGCGATCTGGTGCAAAAACATCTGCCAGACATTTCGGTCTGCACGTCCTACGACATCTGCCCCGAAATTCGCGACTTCGAGCGGGCCTCGACCACGCACCTCAACTCCTATCTCCAGCCACCGGTCGAACGCTATCTCAGAATTTTGGACGACACCCTTCAACGCGAGGGCGCCTCAACGCAATTGCAGGTCATGCACTCATATGGCGGCGTGACGGGTGCCGAGGAAGCGGCGGAAAAGCCGGTCAACCTCCTGCTATCCGGTCCCGCAGGTGGCGTTATCGGCAGCGCCTATCTTGGTAAAATCATAGGATATCCGAATGTCATTTCCTTCGACATGGGCGGCACCAGTTGCGACATCAGCTTGATCCGCGACGCCAAACCCAACCTGTCGACGCCGATCAACGCCACCTCGACGCACTGCAAGTTTGAAGGCTGGGACGTTCTGATACCGTTCATCGATATTCACACGATCGGCTCCGGCGGTGGCTCAATAGCATGGATCGACAAGGGCGGCATGGTGCACGTCGGCCCGGAATCGGCGGGCGCCGATCCTGGTCCCGCCTGCTATGGAAAGGGTGGCACCGAGGCAACCGTCACGGACGCCAATGTCGTGCTTGGCTATATCGATCCCGACTACTATCTGGGCGGGGAAATCAGCCTCGATGGCGGCAAGGCTGAACAAGCAGTCAAGCGATTGGCGAAACAACTCAACATTTCCAAGACCGACGCCGCAGATGGCATCTTCCGTATCATCAACACCAATATGCTCAACGGCATTCGGGTTGTATCGGTCGAGAAAGGCAATGACCCGCGCGAATTTGCCTTGCTGTCTTTCGGCGGTGCCGGCGCCTGCCACGCCACGGCGATCATCGAAGAGCTTGAAATCGATCGGGTCATCGTACCGCCAACGGCTGCAGCATTTTCAGCCTTCGGGCTGTTGTGTACCGATCTGAGGCGAGATTTCGTGGCCACCGTCTACAAGCCATTGGCCAATCTGAAGGCGAGCGAATTGCACAGCACACTGAAAAACATGGAGAAGCAAAGCAACAAGGCGTTCGCTGAAAACCTTTCCGGCAGCGCTAAGCTCAAGTTCGAGTATTCAGCCGACATGCGCTATCGCGGTCAGGGGCATGACATCCGGGTCGCCCTGCCGGGACCGGTCAAGTCCATGACGCCGAAAAAGGTCATGAAAAAGTACAACGAGGAGTACTCCCGCACTTACGGTTATCTGGAGGAAGAAGAAAACATCCAACTGATCAACTTGCGGGTGGTCGCAAGTCTGGCGACCAAAAAACCGACCCTGAAAAAGGCCAAGTCCGAGACGAAGTCGGTTCTGAAAGCCGCCAACAAGGGCAATCGTCCGGTCTATTTCACCGAGCGCGGCAAATATGTGAAGACCCCCGTCTACAACGGCCACCACCTCAGGCCCGGAAACCAGTTGAAAGGCCCGGCCATCGTTGAGCTTGAAACGACGACCATTGTGCTCAGGCCCGACCAGCGGCTGCGGGTTGACCTTTATGGCAACTTTATTGCTGCGAGAAAGGGGGTCCGGCCATGAGCGGCAAAGCAGGTTCCAAGACCAGGAACACCCGTGGCAAACGGAACGGCCGGCTCGATCCCATAGCCCTCGAAGTGGTCCGCACCCGCCTCGAAGCCATCGTCGAGGAAATGGGCGCCACCATGCTGCGCACCGCGCATTCCTCAATCTATGTGGAGTGCCGCGATTTTTCCGTCGCCATCTTGAACCGCGACGGCGGCCTGCTCGCCATGGGCCAATATATTCCACACCACCAGGGCGGCATGCAGGCGGCGTTGTGCTCGATCATCGATCACCGCGGCCTCGACAGCATGCAACCCGGCGACATTTACCTGTCCAACGACTCCTATGCCGGCGGTACACACACCCTGGACGTCAGCATATTTGTCCCGATCTTCGTTGCAAGCGAACTGGTCTGCTTCGGCGGCGTGACCGCCCACCAGATCGATTTGGGCGGCGGTGCCCCGGGCTCCTATGTGGTCGGCGCAACCGAAGTGTTCCAGGAAGGCATTGTGTTTCCGCAGATCAAGGCCGGGGAAAACGGCCAGTACTACGAGGACTTCGTTCACCTGTTCCAGCGCAATGTACGCCTGCCAGAACAGCAGAAGGGCGATTTGGGGGCCATGCTTGCAGGTATCAAGGTGGCGGAGCGGAACGTCACGCCGATGATTGCCGAGCATGGCGTCAAGACCTTCAGACGGATGATCGCTGAAATCCTTGACACCACCGAGCGCATGCTGCGCGAAGCGATCAAACAGATACCCGACGGTTCATACGAACATGTCGACTATCTCGACGGCGACGGCATTGATCACGGTCTTTTCGAGCTGAAGGTGACCTTAACAATCAAGGGATCGGATGCTTTTCTGGACTTCACCGGCACCTGCGCACAGGCCAAAGGCTTCATCAACGCGTCTTACTGGAACACGCTGGCATCGACCTATTCGGCCTTCTTCCTGTACTTCGATCCAAAAATTCCGCGCAATGACGGCTTCTTCCGGCCGATCACCGTGCATGTGCCCAAGGGCTCGCTGCTCAATCCCACATATCCCGGCCCAATCGGCGCTTCAACCACCGAAGGTGGCGGGCGGGTTTACGATCTTGTTTTGGGCGCGCTCAACAAGGCCTGGCCGGAAATGGCGTTTGCCACATGGTCGATGATGTGGATTGCAGTTTTCATTTCCGGCAATCATCCCGAAACCGGCAAACCGTTCATTCAGGCCTATCTTGACGGACTTGCCTGTGGAGGCGGCGCGCGTCCGGACAAGGATGGACTGAGCACGTGTCATATTTCAGCCAGCAACATGTTGATCCCCAACATGGAGGTGGAGGAGGAAATCTATCCGGTGCGGTTCATCCGCCGGCAATTGGCGGTGGACTCCGGCGGGCCCGGCACATTTCGTGGCGGCCTCAGCCTTGAGACCGAAGTCGAAGTGCTGAGCGATTGCGAGTTCACCATGTTTGGCAGCAGGTTTGCAGGCGCCGAGGCACCCGGCCTTGAGGGCGGCGGCCCGGGCGGCCCCAGTCTTTTCTACACGGTCAGGAACGGCAAAAGAATTTCCTACCCCTCCAAGGTCGGTCGTGTGCCGCTGATGAAGGGCGATAGAATCGTTATGCGGCCCTGCGGCGGTTCGGGATACGGCGACCCCAGGAAACGCGACCACGAGTTGATCGAGCGTGATCTCAGGCTCGGGCTTGTGACCCCCCAAGGAGCAGCACGCGACTACGGCTACCAGCAGAAAGCCGCGGCTGCATGACTTCCATGAACATGTCATCGCAGCACAAAGAGGTCAGGCCATGAGCGCCAAAACAAAATCCAAAAGCAAAATTGCCCGTGACAAAAAGAACGGGCGTCTCGATCCAATCGCGCTGGAAGTCGTCCGCACCCGTCTCGAAGCTATTGTCGAGGAGATGGGCGCAACCATGCTGCGCACCGCCCATTCGTCGATTTATGTCGAATGCCGGGATTTCTCGGTCGCCATCTTGAACCGGGATGGTGGCCTGCTCGCCATGGGCCAGTACATTCCTCATCATCAAGGCGGCATGCAGGCAGCGCTGCGCTCGATCATCGACTTCCGCGGATACGACACCATGAAGCCGGGCGACATCTACTTGTCCAACGATGCCTATGCCGGCGGCACCCACACCTTGGATATCAGCGTCTTCGTTCCGATTTTCGTTGCCGGCGAACTGGTGTGTTTCGGCGGCGCGACCGCCCATCAGATCGATCTCGGCGGCGGCGCTCCCGGCTCCTATGTGGTCGGCGCAACGGAAGTGTTCCAGGAAGGCATCGTGTTTCCACAAATCCTGGCGGGGGAGAACGGCCAGTATTTTGAGGATTTCGTCCACCTGTTCCAGCGCAATGTGCGCCTTCCAGAACAGCAAAAGGGCGATCTCGGCGCCATGCTTGCCGGCGTTAAAGTGGCGGACCGGAATGTGACCCCGATCATTACCGAACATGGCGTCGATACCTTCAGACGGATGCTCGCCGAGATCCTCGACACATCGGAGCGTTTGCTGCGCGAGGAAATCAAGAAGATTCCCGATGGCTCGTACACTTATGTGGACTATCTCGACGGCGACGGTATCGACGACACGCTGTTCAAGATGCAAGTGACCATGACGATCAAAGGATCGGACGCTTTCCTCGACTTCACCGGCACCTGCGCGCAGGCCAAAGGCTTCATCAACGCATCTTACTGGAACACGCTGGCATCGAGCTATTCCGCATTCTTCCTGTTCTTCGACCCGAAGATCCCGCGCAATGACGGTTTCTTCAGGCCAATCACTGTGCATGTGCCCGAAGGCACCTTGCTCAATCCCACATATCCGGGCCCGGTTGGCGCCTCGACCACCGAAGGCGGCGGCAGGGTCTACGATCTGGTGTTGGGCGCATTGTCCAAGGCCTGGCCGGAAATGGCGTTTGCCACCTGGTCGATGATGTGGGTTGCGGTTTATATCGCCGGCACCCATCCCGAAACCGGCAAACCGTTTATTCAGGCCTATCTTGACGGGCTGGCCAACGGTGGCGGCGCACGCCCCGACAAGGATGGCCTCAGCGCGTGCAATCTGTCGGCCAGCAATATGCTGATCCCCAACATGGAAGTGGAGGAGGAAATCTATCCGATCCGCTTCATCCGAAGGGAACTGGCGACCGATTCGGGCGGCCCTGGAACATTTCGCGGCGGTCTCGGCCTTGAGACGGAGGTCGAGGTCCTGTCCGATTGCGAATTCACAATGTTCGGCTCGCGCTTCAAGGGTGCCGAACCGCCGGGGTATGACGGTGGCAGCCCGGGCGGCGCCAGCGTCTTCTACACGGTCCGGGACGGCAAGAAGATAACCTACCCGACCAAGGTTGGACGGGTGCAATTGAAGAAGGGCGACCGGGTTGTCATGAGGCCGTGCGGAGGTGGTGGATTTGGCGATCCAGCGAAGCGTGATCGTGAATTGATTGAACGTGATCTCAGACTTGGATTTGTGACGCCTGAAGGGGCGGCGCGCGACTACGGGTATCAGGTCAAGGCAGCGGCTGAGTAACAATGCGCGATTTCCAGCTCCCGGGTCGATCCACCGTTCACGGTGCAAACGGTATGGTGGCGACATCGCAGCCGGCCTCCACGCTGGCCGGGATTGAGATCCTGCGTCGTGGCGGCAACGCGGTCGACGCAGCCATTGCCGCGGCCGCGGTGCAAGCCGTTGTGGAGCCGCACTCCACAGGGCTTGGCGGCGACTGTTTCGTGCTCTTTGCACCGCAGGGAGATGACAAGATCGTCGCACTCAACGGCTCTGGCCACGCCCCGGCCGCAGCCACAGCCGACACCCTGCGCAACCTGGGTGTCGATGTCATTCCTCTCACCAGCGCCCATGCGGTCACGGTACCCGGCGCCGTCGACGCCTGGGCCCGGCTGCTTGACGATTATGGCACCATGCCGCTTGACGAAGTGCTTGAACACGCAATTGTTTGTGCCGAAGAAGGTTATGTCGTCCACCCGCGAAGCGCCAGTGACTGGCCCAGGAGCGTCGATAAACTCAAGGCGGACCCGACCGCCCGCCGGACGTTCCTGCCCAACGGCCGCCCCCCGGTGGCGGGCGAAACCCTGCGTCAACCGGAACTCGCTGAAACCTTGAAACTGATCGCCCGTGACGGCCGCGATGCGTTCTATCGCGGAGCGGTGGCGCAAGACCTGGTCGACCATCTCAATTCTCTCGGCGGTCTGCATGTGCTGGAAGATTTTGCCTCGCAATCAAGCGAATATGTCGATCCGATCGAGTCGAGTTACCGCGGCTACGAGATTCAGCAATGCCCGCCCAACGGCCAGGGCATCGCGGTCTTGATGATGCTCGGTATGCTCGAGGGATTTGACCTTTCGCAATACCAACCGCATTCGGTGGAACGGATGCATCTGGAAGCCGAGGCAACCCGCCTTGCCTATCACATTACGGAACAAACCGTCAGCGACCCGCGCCAGACCGAAGTGCCCGTGGACCATCTTCTCTCGGATCAGCATATCGGCGAAATGCGTGACCGGATCAGGCTCGATCGCATGATGGCGGACGTCCCCGACAGCGCCCCCATGCACCCCGAAACGATCTATTTGTCGGTGGTGGACAAGGATCGCAACGCGGTTTCACTCATCAACTCGGTATGTTTCGCATTCGGCTCAGGCCTGGTTGGACCGAAATCCGGCGTGCTGCTGCAAAATCGCGGTGGTTCATTCTCGCTTGACCCCAACCACCCCAATGTGATCGCTCCGGGAAAACGGCCCCGTCACACGATCATTCCGGGCATGGTCACCAAAGACGGTCGGGCAGTGATGCCGTTTGGTGTCATGGGCGGCCAGTTCCAGCCGGTTGGCCAGGTCCACCTGCTCACCAACATCATCGACTATGGCATGGACCTGCAGACCGCCATCGACAATGGCCGGGGGTTCAGTTTTGCCGGAACTTTTGAATTGGAACGGACCATCCCCGAAGAAACCGCCAAGGGCCTTGCAGCCCTTGGCCACAGGGTCACCCGCTCGGAAGTCGCGATGGGCGCGGGCCAGGCCGTATGGATTGACTGGGACCGCGGCACACTGGCCGGTGGCTCCGACGCCCGCAAAGACGGACTGGCGCTCGGCTTTTAGAGCGCTTCATGTTTATTCGGAACATGAAACGCGCTAACCCCCAAGAAGCTCCTTCAGCGCCGCGTCAACAAAGGCAACGTCATCAGGGTTGGCGGCGCCGCCGGCATAATGCCCCCAGATCGACGGAATGGTGCGCAACTCTGCATTGGGCATGTGCTCCACTTCATAGGCGCTGTCGGCGGGCGGAAAGTACAGATCCGTCTCACCCGGCATGACGATTGCCCGCGCCGTGATGGCGGCAAGCGCTTGTTCGAAATTGCCATCATAAATTTCGTTGTCGCTGATATCGCTGTGCTGCCAGGTCCAGATCTGCGCCAACATGTTGTTGGCGTCGCGTTTCAGGAACAGGTCTTCCCAGAAACCGACAAGAAATTCCTCGACCGAGGAATACCCCATCTTGCGATAAAGATGTTTGCGATAGAACGTCTGGGATAATGCCCATCCAGCCCAGCAGCGTCCCATTGCGCGCAGCCCGGTGACCGGTTGCTTGTCATAATCGCCCTGCTGCCACGCACAATCCGCAGTCACGGCAGCCTTCACGCCTTCAAGGAACACATGATTGTGGGGTGAGGTCCGGGCCGACCCCGCAATCGGTGCAATGCATTCAACCTCTTCGGGAAACAGTGCCGCCCAGTGATAGGCCTGCTGTGCGCCCATCGACCAACCGACCACGAGGGCCAGGTGCTCGACACCGAATTCCTCGCGCAGCAAGCGGCGCTGCAACATCACATTGTCATAGATGGCAATGCCCGGAAACCGGGCCTTATCGAACGGTTGCGGTGTGTTGCTGGGCGATGACGACAAGCCGTTGCCGGTAAGGTCCGGAACGACAATGAAATAGCGTTCCGGATCGAGCGCCATGCCCGGACCAATCAGAAACGCGTTGTCATCGTGGGTGCCATAAAAGCGTGTTGGATATAACACCGCATTGGTCTTGTCCGCGTTGAGTTGGCCATGGGTCTTGTAGGCCAGCTTCGCGTCGGGCAGTGTGATACCGGATTGCAGCGCCACATCACCCGCTTCAAAGATTTCACAATCCTGCATTGTCCCGTAGTCTCCCCTGCACGTGTTCATGTGCCTCAAACAGAGGCTGTGTTTGACGATTGCGGTTTCACCTCACCAGCCCAGGGCATAACACGGCCGCCTCGGATCGGCGCCGCTGGTCAACACGCCGCGCTGCCGGTCAGCCAATGCGATGCACACACCGCCTGCCCGCCAGGTGCGCTCCGGCCACCATTCAACGTCATGGCCGAAGCCCGACAGTGTCTCGCCGGTTTCCCGCCCGATGCCGGCTTCAAGATTGAGCCGACCGGGAAGGTAGCCATGGGGTTCAAAAGAATCCGGAAAACTGTAGCTTGCGAAGCGCGGCGCTTCGACCGCCTCCTGCGGATCCATATCGAACACGTGCAAATTCAACAGCGCCTGCAGCATGGCCTGGCTTTGCACATCGCCGCCGGGAGTGCCGAACGGCATCACCACATCCGCGCTCAGAACCAGCGCCGGATTGGGGGTCAATCGCGGCCGCTTGCCGGCAGCAATCGCCGAGGCATGCCCGGGCACCGCCCATGACTGGGACCCCCGCGAAGACGGGCAGAGCCCGGTGCCGGGGATCACCGGCGTGTCACAGGACACATCACTCGGTGTCGCTGAAAATGCATTGCCCGATCCATCGATCACACAGACGTATGATGTGTCGAGCTGTGGAGATATCGTACCGCCGGCATCGGACGGCCCGCTGAGCCCGGGTGCAGTCTTGCTGAGCGGCCCGCCGGGCGGCGGCATTTCCGGCCAGGCTGAGGTATCCTTGATCAGCTTTCGCCGTTTTGCTGCATAGGCATCGGACAGCAGCATCTCAAGCGGCACATCGACGAATTTCGGATCCCCGTAATAGCACTCCCGATCGGCGAAGGAGAGCTTCATTGCCTCGGTCAGCATATGAATATAGGCGGCCGTATTGTGGCCGAGCGCCTTCAAGTCCACGCTGTCCAGCACTGCCAGCATCTGCAGCAACACCGGCCCCTGGCACCACGGTCCACAAGTATAGACATCAATGCCTTTGAACGCACGTTTGACCGGTGCCTCCACAACGCTCCGGAATTCCGCCATGTCGGCCATTGTCATGAGACCGCCATTGTGTTCATGAAAATCGACAATGGCGCGGGCGATATCGCCGCGGTAGAACGCGCCGCGTGCAGCTTCAAGGCCATCGTTGCGGCCGCCGGCCGCGGCAGCCTCCTCATCGGCCATATATTGCAGTGTGCCGGCCAGGTCGGTCTGGATGAACCTGTCACCAACTTCTGGTGGTTTACCATTGGGCAGATAAATCTCTGCATTCGACGGCCATTGCCGATAATCTTCGGCAAGCATTTCGATGATTTCGGCCATCAGCGGGTACATGATGAAACCATCGCGTGCGAGCCGGATTGCTTCGCCGGCGACTTCGCCGAACGCCATGGTGCCGTAACGTTGCAAGGCGGTTATCCATGCATCGGGTGCCGCGGGAACAATGGTTCGCAAGAGACCCTGTGGTATGGAACCGCCGTGCTGATCAATGAACATCTCGAGCGACGCCGCCTCTGGCCAGGTCCCAAGACCACTCAGTGTAACCACCTCATCGGTTTCGGCGAGATAGACGATGATCGGCGCCACGCCTGCAATATTGACGAATTCGCTTTGCACCACCCCAAGCGTCAGACCGGCTGCAACTCCGGCATCGATTGCGTTGCCGCCCGCTTCCAGGACCTTGAAACCGGCTTGCGCGGCGAGATAGTGGCCGGCCACGACCATGTGACTATGGCCACTGACAGCCGGCCGCCAGGACGAGACGCCCCGGATTGTATTGGTTCGATTTGCGAGGCTATCTATCGACACAGTGGATTTCGCTATTCGAATCAGCACTATTGCGACCCACCCGTTCCGTCAAATGAGCAGATCAATGAAATGGCTCTTTGCCCTTGGAACAGGCAATCGTATTCCAACACTGCAATCAAGGTTAAAATAATCGGGAATTGGTTTCGAATATTTGCAAACCGACGAGAATGCCCCTCTAATACGGTGAAATGATAAGCTTTTATTTGCAAACCGAGTGATACCAATTTCATATTGGTGTAAAAATTGATATGACAAGAGCAGACGAATCTCTAGCAAAGCTGCGCAAATTTCTGACGCCGGAAAGGTTTCCCGTCAACAGCCGCCTGCCGCCGGAACGGCAATTGGCGATCGACCTGGACGTCAGCCGCAGCGCCCTGCGCGAAGGCCTCACCATCCTGGAGGCGGAAGGCAAGCTGTGGCGGCATGTCGGCAAGGGGACGTTTGTCGGCGGACGGCCAGCCCCTCAGTCTGACGGCTTTTCTCTGGTCAGCCAGCGCACCAGTCCCGTTGAGGTGATGGAAGTTCGACTGTTGGTCGAGCCGCGGATCGCCAGCCTGGCGGCGATCCGTGCGAAAGCCACCGATATCAAACACATGCAGCGTTGCCTCGACAAGTTGGACGGCGCGCTTCGACGCGGCGACTCGGCGGATGAGGGCCGGATCTACGACAAATGGGACGGCACACTGCATCACGCCATTGCGGAAGCGACCCACAATTCTTTGCTGCTCGCCTTGTTTGATGCCGTCAACGAGGTGCGTTCCCTCTCAACCTGGGGACGCCTGCAGACCGCCGCTATGAACAAGCAACGGTGGCGCATTTACGGCGAGCAGCATCACGCCTTTGTCGATGCCATCGCGAACCGCGACCCCGCAGGCGCGGAAAGGCTCATGCGACATCATCTGGAGACGGTCCAGAAAAATCTCACCGACACGATGAACGCCGGCCTGGACACTGAACAGGACATCACACCTGGAGGTTGATGTGACGCCTGACGCCGAAATCCACATTGAAATTGACCGATTATCTGGTTGAAGAGCACCGGATAACACCCCAGCAGGCCTGCGCGATCTGCAGCATGACCGTCGATCTGAGGATCAACGAGGCGGTGAACGTTTACAATTATCTGGTTCCGGCCTGTCTTCCGCTCGACATTTTCGAAACCTGAGGATCACAAGATCAGCCGTCCGGACAATGCGCCCGGCTCATGTCTCCGCCGGCGGGAAATGTTTATGCCAATGCCTCGCGACATCGATGCCGCGGCAGATCCAGACATCATCATGGTTGAGAACGTGATCGAGGAAGCGGGCAAAGCCGGATGCCCGCCCGGGACGCCCGGTCAGACGGTCGTGAACCGCCACGGTCATCTGCTTGGGAGAATGCGCACCTTCGGCATAAAGCAGGTCAAACGCCTCGGTCAGGTAGGTGCAGAATTCGGCACCCGTGGCAAAACCCTGTCTGCCGGAAAAGGCATTGTCATTGGTCTCGTAGGAATACGGCACCACGAGATGCGGTGCACCTTCGACATCGGCCCAGTAGGGCAGCTCGTCATTCAGCCCGTCATGGTCATAGAGAAAGCCACCTTCCTCCGCGACCAGCCGCCTGGTGTTCGGACCTGGCCGTCCAGTCATCCATCCCAGCGGGCGGCTGCCTGAAACCTTTTCGATCGCTTCGACGGCCTTCCTTATATGGTCGCGCTCTTCTGCTTCTGACACCGATTGATAATCGATCCAGCGCCAGCCGTGCGACACGATTTCATGCCCCGCCTCGACCATGGCCTGTGCTGCTTCGGGCACTCTTTCCAGTCCCATGGCAACTGCCAGCACGCTGACCTTGATTTCGCGTTCCCGGAACAGCCGCATGAGGCGCCAGAACCCGACCCGGCTGCCATACTCGAACGTCGACTCCGCCAGCATGCTGCGTGCACCTTCCACTGCCGGCAATCCAAAAACGTCGGTCAGCATGTCTTCCGATCGAGCATCGCCGTGCAGGATGTTGCTTTCGCCGCCGGTTTCATAGGCGACGCAGAATTCAACTGCGAGCCGCGCTCCATCGGGCCACTTCGGATCGGGCGGATGTGGTCCGTAGCCAAGCAAATCACGCGGGTAGGGTTTGGTCATCTGTTCAGTTTTCACGACACTCGAGAGCGGATATTGCAGCAGGATAGTGCACTGAATTCAAGTAACTTGACAAAAAGTTCCATTAATCCGACTGCTCGGGAAGAACCGCGATCTTGCGGACGCAGCGAACATGTCAATTTCAAATGCAAAATCGGACGAAAGTTGACCGGCCCATGCCCGACCCGAACGTCAACGCCAGCGAATTTCACATTGGCGCGAAACTAAAGCACGCCCGTCTGCTTCGGGGCATGCGTCTCGTCGACGTCGCCGAAAAGGCAGACTGTTCGGAAAGCCTGCTGTCAAAAATTGAAAACAACAAAGCAACCCCATCCCTTTCTCTTCTGCACCGCCTCGGCACCGTGTTGGACACCAACATCGCCTGGTTGTTTACAGCAGACGACGAAGTGCCTCAGATCGTCATGCGCAAGGACGACCACCCCATCATCGAATTTGAGCGGTTCAGGAACACAGAGGGCACGCGGGTGGAGCGATTGGCGCCCTATTTCGAAGGCCACCTTCTGCAGGCCTTGCTGTTCGTCATCGCACCCGGCGGTCACAGCCTGGATGTCATTCAACATAAGGGAGAAGAGGTTGGCTTTGTTATCGAGGGCGAGTTTGAACTCACGGTCGATGACGAGAGCTACCTGTTGAAGCCGGGCGACACCTTCCAGTTCCGCTCAGAACGGCCGCATGGCTATCGAAACCCGGGATCGATCGAAGCGAAAGTCCTCTGGATCAACACACCGCCAACGTATTAGGGCACATGCAAAATGCTACTTGCACATCATTCAAGTAACTTTCACAATGCCGCAGCGACATTTGAACTGACCGCCACAGCAACCGGAATTTGCCATGTTGATGAACGGCGCGGAGTATTTGGAAACTCTTCGGGACGGCAGGGTTGTCTATCTCGGCGGCGAAAAAGTCGTTGATGTCACAACGCATCCAGGCTTTCGCAATGCCGCGAAATCCTTCGCCATGCTCTACGACGCTACGAGCGATCCAAGCCTGCATGACATTCTGACATTCGAGGAAAACGGATCACGCTACGCCACGCATTGGCTCAAGCCAAGATCGCGCGAAGATCTTGTGCGCCGCTATGAAGCGCATCAATACCTCGCTGATCTGACCTACGGCATGATGGGACGCACTCCCGATTATTACGCCGGGTTCATTGTGGCGCTGGCGATAACACCTGATATTCTGAACACGGACAAATACAGTTTTGGCGACAATGTGATCGGGTTCTATGACCAGTGCCGCGAGAACGACTGGTTCGTCTGCAACGCGGTGACCCCACCAGCCGGAATTCGAAAACGCGAGATGTTTCTTGAGCGTGGCAAAGCCCTGCCCGCGCTGCGGGTTACGGCGGAAGACGACGCCGGCGTCATTATCAACGGCGCCAAGCTCCTGGCCACGAGTTCTCCCTTTGCGCACTCAATCTGGCTCGGCAATATCCATCCGCTGGATCCGGCCCTGAAAATGGAGGCGATCACGTGTGCAGCCCCCATCAACGCGCCCGGTATCAGTCTTTGGTCCAGGAAGTCATTCGAGCGCCATGCGGTCAGCGAATTCGATAATCCGTTCGCCTACAGATACGACGAAAGCGACTGCATTGTGATCTGCGAGGACGTCCATGTGCCCTGGGAGGATGTGTTCGTTCACCAAGACCCAGAACTCTCCGTCGATATCTACCTCAAGACGCCTGCCCACAGCATGGGCAATCACCAGGCCACGATCCGCTTCGTCTCGAAAATGAAGTTCTTTTTGGGCATTACCCGGCGCATCGCGGAAATGATGGGCACCGATAAGATTCTTGCCGTTCAGGACACTCTCGGCCATTTGGCGTCCCTGGAGAGCATGCTTGAGGCGATGGTTCACGGGCAAATTCACAACCATGAGAACCTGCCCGGCGGTTACGTGAACATCAATCGCCGCTACATGTATGGCGCGATCTACTGGTGCTACATCTATCACGAAAAGGTTTGCGCCATCATCCGCGAGCTGATGGGCGGCGGGGTGATGCAAATGCCGTCCGACATTTCAGTATTGCAAAATCCCGAGACCCGGGACCGGTTTGAAGAATATTGGTCGACGCCGGAAACCACGGCTGAGGAACGCTTCAAGCTGTTCAAACTGGCGTGGGACGCGGTCGGTTCGGATTTCGCCGGGCGTCACCTGCTCTATGAAAAGTTTTACGTCGGCCCCGCGTTCGTCTTGCGCGGACACAGCAACCGCGAGGCGCCCTGGGACGAGATGATGGGAATCGCCGATAAGATGCTGGCCAGTTATGGTCCACCAACGCAGTAAACTCGGTTTCAATCGGCAAAACAGGTGGCACAGGTGAGATATGCGTGACCTCTCGAAAAGACATGCACTGGAGCTGCAGGCACGCCTGCAAAAAGCCGGCATCGATCTGGCACTGATCACGGACGAGGATGCGATTACCTACCTGGCCGGGTTCTGGGGCTATTTCGGCATCGAGTTCGGCCGCCCGAGCTTTGTGCTGCTGCCGGCGGAGGGGCCCGCGTCGCTCATCACACCATTGATCGAATTGGACATGGCGCGCGCCATGACATGGATCGAGGATATCCGTCCATGGCAGGACGGCGGCGACAATCAATGGGATACGGTGCTTCTGGACGCGATTGGAAACGACCGCTCCCTGAAGCTTGGCATCGATGCACAAAAGCTTCACCCGCCGGTTCTAAAACTCCTCGAAGAAGCGTTTCCTTCCATGGAACTGGTCGATGTGTCGCCTGAGCTGACCGACATGCGCATGATAAAATCTCGCGAAGAAATCGAGATCATGCGCAAGGCGGGCCAAATCGCACTTGCCATGGCCGACGCCGCGAAAGGCGCGATCGGCGAGGGCGTGCCGGAATATGAAGCGGCTTTGGCGGTCAACACCGCGGGCACCCGCAAGGCGGCGGAATTTCTGAGCGAAGAAAGCCTGGACGCTTTCGTCTCGCCGGTGGTTCACACGCTGCAAGTGATGCAATCGGGCCCAAACACGACCATGGCGCATATGAGAGCCTCCATGCGGCGTTTCAAACGCGGTGATCCGGTCTATTTCTGCTTCTGCAGCATGGCACGGTTCATGGAGTATAAACTTGGCTTCGACCGCAACTTCTTCATCGGTGAAGTCAGCGACGAACATGCCCGGATTTATGAAACCACACTTGCAGCGCAGAGCGCGGTGTTCGACCAGATCAAGCCGGGTGCGGTCGCCGAAGACATTCACAATACGGCCAGCGAGGTCTATCTCTCCGCCGGCTTCTCGCCCGGCTACCGGACCGGCAGGGCGATTGGCATCTCCAATCTTGAGGCTCCGGAATTCAAGATCGGCGACAGAACCGTTCTGCGCGAAGGCATGACCATGACCGCAGATGGCGGGATCACCATCTCCGGTGAACTCGGGATCCGCCTGAGTGACTCCGTAGTGGTGACCGCGTCAGGCAATGAAAGCCTCACGCCCTATACCAGAGAGTTGGTCGTCGTCTGAGTGAGCGAAGGTTTGTCGGAGGGAAGAGCAATGCCGGACAAAAGCCAGACTGAAGCGCCCCACCCGCACTGGGACGCGGCCAAGGCCGAAATGATGGCGAAGACACGCAAATGCCAGGCCATGACGGATAATCGTGAGGCGATATTGTTTTCCGGCATGCGCGCCAATTTGAACCTTCCCCATCCGATATACATCGCGCATGGCGAAGGCCCCTACGTGACCGACGTCGATGGCAATGAATATATCGACACCTGTATGGGCTTTGGCGCCTGCGTGCTCGGTCATCAACACCCGAGCGTCAAGCAGGCGGTCCATCGCATTTCGGCTGCCGGCTGGCATTTCGGCATTCATTCGCAAGAACAATTGCCCCTGGCGGAACTGCTCCATGACGCGATTGCCTGCGCCGATCGGCTGTTGTTCTGCAACACCGGATCAGAGGCGACCGGCTATGCCATGCGCGCGGCGCGCGCCTTTACCGGCAAGGAGAAGCTCGGCATTTTTTGACGGCTACTGGCACGGCATGCATGACTACTGCATGGTCGCGCCATCGCCGGAGAAGTCTCGTGACCGGCCGGAGGCCACCGACATCAGCGCCGGCATTCCAAAAGCCGTCCACGACCTGATCGTGCCGCTGCCCTATCGCAATGCCAGTGCTCTTGACATCATTCGCGAAAACAAGGACGAGCTCGCGATGGTGATTGTCGAGCCTGTTCAGCATTCAAACCCGCAACACGAGGTGTCGGACTTTCTTCATTCAGTGCAGGAGGTGTGCCGGGAGGGCAACATTGTGTTTCTGCTGGATGAAATGGTGACCGGGTTCCGCATCGCCTATGGCGGTGGACAGGAAAAGTTTGGCATTACGCCTGATCTGGCAACACTCGGGAAAGCCTGCGGCGGCGGTTTCCCGATTGGCGTCATCGCGGGACGGGAAGACATCATGCGTATGTTTCTCGCCGAAGAGGGGCGCCAAAGCGTGTTCACGGGAGGCACGTTCACCGGCAATCCCCACTCCATGGCGACCGGGGCCGCCGCTGTTCAGTTCATGCGCGATCACCCCGAAATTTATGACCTCATGGAAGAACAGGGAAACCGCCTGACCGGCGCATTCAACCGCTTTTGCGGAGGCCAGAACATGCCGGTCCATATGGGCAACGTGGGCTCGATGTTTCACATCTACTTTCAAAGTACGCCGGTCAACTCAAGCTTCGATATAGATGAGCAACCATTGGAAGCGGCCAGAGACGCCTTCTTCCTCCACACGCTCAATCTGGGTCTCCTGATCTCCGGCGGAAATCGTTACTACATGTCCGCGGCGCACACCAAAGACGTGGTCGA
>JAJFHM010000081.1 GCA_021775625.1 Hyphomicrobiales bacterium
ACCATGAAAAGCGATAGGTGAACCCATGTCCCAGGCCATGCCCAAAACCGATGGTCCACGCCCGGTAACAGAATTCAACTGGGAGGATCCGCTCGGGCTGGAGAGCCAGCTCAGCGAAGAAGAACGCATGATCCGCGACACGGTGCGCGACTATGCCCAGGAAAAACTTCTGCCGAGGGTCAAGGGTGCGTTCCGTGAAGAGCGGTTCGACCGTGAAATCATGGACGAGATGGGCGAGCTTGGCCTGCTCGGAATCAAAACACCGGAACAGTATGGCGGTTCGGGTCTCGGGTATGTCGCCTACGGTCTCATCACGCGTGAGATCGAGCAGGTCGATTCCGGTTACCGCTCCGCCATGAGCGTGCAGAACAGTCTGGTGGGCTATCCGATCCTCACCTATGGCTCGGAAGACCAGCGCAAGAAATACCTGCCGAAGCTTTCCAGCGGCGAAATGGTCGGCTGTTTCGGCCTGACCGAACCCGATCACGGATCGGATCCCGGGGGAATGAGGACCCGCGCCAAACGGGTCGACGGCGGTTTCGTACTCAACGGCGCCAAGATGTGGATCACCAATTCTCCCATTTCCGACATTGCCGTGGTGTGGGCGAAACTTGAAGACGAAGGCATCTGCGGCTTCATCGTCGAACGTGAGATGAAGGGATTTTCGACGCCCATAATCGAAGGCAAATTCTCTTTGCGTGCCTCGGTCACAGGCGAGATTGTTCTCGACGAGGTATTCGTTCCGGAAGACAACAAACTGCCCAATGCGCAGGGGCTGTCCGGCCCGTTTGGCTGCCTCAATCAGGCACGTTACGGCATCGCCTGGGGCGCCATGGGTGCGGCTGAAGCCTGCTGGCATCAGGCACGGCAATACGTGCTTGACCGCAAACAGTTCGACCGCCCTCTGGCTGCAAACCAGCTGGTGCAGAAGAAACTCGCTGACATGCAAACCGAGATCGCCATCGGCCTCCAGGGCGCCCTGCAACTTGGGCGCCTGCTTGAAGCCGGCAATGCCGCGCCGCCGGCCATCTCTTTGATGAAGCGCAACAACTGCGGCAAGGCCCTCGACATTGCCCGCGTCGCACGGGACATGCATGGCGGCAACGGGATATCCGACGAGTACCATGTCATCCGGCATATGTTGAACCTGGAAACCGTCAACACCTATGAAGGCACGCACGACGTTCATGCCCTCATCCTGGGCCGCGCCCAGACCGGTATTCAGGCGTTCTTTTAGAGCGGAGCCCGGGAATGGCACAAGCCGCTGATGTCCCCTTCGCCATAGGTGAGCTTGATCATGTGGTGTTGCGGGTCCGGAATATGGATCTGGCCATTGCCTTTTACCGCGACGTCCTGGGTGCGGTGGAAGAACGCCGCGTCGACAGCATCGGCCTGGTGCAGCTACGCGCCGGCCGGTCCCTGATCGATCTGGTGCCGCTGCCCGAGGATGCAGATGTCGGTGAAGCCAACATGGAGCACTTCGCGCTGACGGTCAGTCCGTTTGAACCCGACACATTGCGCGAGCACTTGTCCAGGCACGGTATCGATGCAGGCGATGTGGCGCGGCGCTACGGCGCACGGGGCTTTGGACCCTCGCTCTACCTCAATGATCCGGATGGAAACGTCGTCGAGTTGAAAGGCCCGCCCGACGACGACCAAACCGCCTGAGCGACGCCACAACACTGTTTCTTGCGCAAGCCGATATGAGGGAGTAGTTTCCCCCCACGTTAGGGATAGTTGTTGAGTCCAAGTACTGAATGCCGCTGCCAGTGGGGATCCAGACTGAAATGCAGTCCGGTGGCGGCATTCCAGGGCAACCAGGGAGATAGGGAATGGCTGGAATTTTATCCAATCTAAGAAACACCGTCATAGCCGGTATCATTTTGACGGTGATCATGTTCATCATTGTTCGCGCTGTAGCCGACACCGGCTTCAGCCTCGATCATTCATGGTTCGCGTTCTTCATGCGCTGGCTGCACGTGCTGAGCGGTGTGATGTGGATCGGTCTGCTGTGGTACTTCAATTTCGTGCAGATCCCGAACATGCCGAACATTCCGGACGACCAGAAACCTGCCATTGGCAAGGTGATCGCGCCGGCGGCGTTGTGGTGGTTCCGCTGGGGCGCCATGGCGACCCTCGTTACAGGCCTCATCCTGGCTGGCATGAACGGTTACCTGGTTGAAGCCATCGCGCTTGGTTTCACCGATGGTGGTTCCAGCACGCCGATCGGACTTGGCATGTGGATGGGCGCCATCATGTGGTTCAACGTCTGGTTCGTCATCTGGCCGAACCAGAAAAAGGCGCTGGGCATGGTCGAGGTCGGGGCTGACGAGAAAGCCGCGGCGGCGCGTACTGCGATGTTGTTTTCACGCACCAACACCTTGTTGTCGATCCCGATGCTGTTCTGCATGGTGGCGGCGCAAAATAGCGGTTTCGCCTAGACCTGAGGCGAAACCCGGATCTTATGAGAATGCCGGGGCGGTGACCGCCCCGGCATTTCTTGATAGTAAGCCCGGATAGAATGACACCATCACCCGACAGCCCGCTCGATCACGTTGATGCCGCCGTTGCCGCCATTGCCAATGGTGAGATGGTCGTGGTCGTCGATGACGATGACCGGGAGAACGAAGGCGATCTCATTGCTGCTGCATCCAAGGTTACGCCGGAGCAGGTCGCCATCATGGTACGGCACACCAGCGGCATCTTGTGTGCGCCGCTGACCCAGGCGGAGGCGCGGCGCCTTAAGCTTGACCCGATGGTGGCAATGAACGATGCACCGCTGGGCACTGCGTTCACCATCACCATCGATTACAAGATCGGCCTCACCACGGGCATCTCGGCCGAGGAACGCTGCAATACCGTGCGCGCACTGGCCAACGGAAATGCCGCAGCGGAAGATTTCGTGCGGCCGGGCCACGTTTTCCCGCTGATCGCAAAGCCGGGCGGCACATTGATGCGCTCGGGTCACACCGAAGCGGCTGTTGACCTTGCAAAGCTGGCCGGCCTGCCACCGGTGGGCGTCATCGGTGAGTTGGTCAATGACGACGGTACGGTAAAACGCGGCGAACAGGTTCTCAACTTCGCGCGTGAGCATGGCTACGTCATCATATCGGTCGCGGATCTGATCGCCTACCGGCAGACCCGGGAACGGCTGGTCGAGCGCACTTCGGAGTTCTCCGTCGACACGCCGGTGGGCATGGCGCACGGCATCACCTATTCCACCCCGTTCGACGATATTCAGCACATGGCACTGGTGTTCGGCCAGGTCGGCAACGGCGAAGATGTGATCACACGGTTGCATGTGGAAGACATTGTCGACGATGTCTTCGGGCGCAGAAGCGCGTTGTCGCAGAGCTACGCAGCCTTCGAAAATGCCGGCCGCGGCGTTCTGGTTTACCTGCGCGAAGGTGCCGCCGGTGTCCCGGTCACCAGCCTGGCGGACGGCAGTGCGGTGACGGGAGAAGAAACCCAAAGCGCGCGTACCCGCAAGCAAGACTGGCGCGATGTGGGCCTCGGCGCGCAGATCTTGCGCGATCTGGGCATTTCCTCCATCAGATTGCTCGCCACCCGCGACCGGCACTATGTTGGCCTGTCAGGGTTCGGGATCGAAATCAACGGCACCGAGCTGATCGACGGGTAGGCGGACGTCGCTCACCGGTGGCGGGCAGGCGGCCCCCTGCAAACACAACAAACCAACGGTCTAGAGCGCTTCATGTTTACACGTAATCAGTTTGACCGGGTTTTCACGTCTGCTGACAAAGCACGGTTCACGCCGTGGACCTGCTGTCCACAAGTGGGCCGTAACGCAGTCAGAAGGCGTGAAAACCCAGCCTTCGGTGGTCTAAATCGGCCCGTCGGCCGTGTTGCTGCGCTTGCCCGATGCACCGCATCGCGCTTCGCACCGCGCCTCACCGAACGAGCCGATTTGAACCATCAAACGGTTCCGTGTAAACATGAAGCGTTCTGATGACCCCAGAAGATCAATCAAACGGTGCACCCGAGACGGAACCCGGACAGCCGCTTGAGAAACCCGAACGCAGGGCAATATGGCGGACCCCAGCTTTCCGCCGCGTCCTCATTGTCCTGGGTGCAGTGCTGGCGCTGCCTTATCTCATCGCCGTGGTCTATGCGGTGTTCAATCCGCCCTATTCAACCCTGATGCTGATCCGCGGAGTGCAGGGGCGCGGCATCGACTACCGCTGGGTCGATCTCGACAAGATCTCGCCGATCCTTCCCGCCACGGTTATCATGCGGGAGGACGCCCGGTTCTGCCTGCATCGCGGTGTCGATTGGGGTGCCGTCCGCGAAGTCATTAAGGAGGTCGAAGACGGCAAGCCGGCGCGTGGCGCCAGCACCATCACCATGCAGTTGACGAAGAACCTGTTCTTGTGGGGCGGCCGGAGCTACCTGCGCAAGGCGCTCGAAGTGCCATTGGCCATGTGGATCGACCTCATATGGTCGAAACGGCGTATCATGGAAATCTATCTCAATGTTGTCGAATGGGGCCCCGGCATCTATGGCGCCGAAGCGGCCGCGCGCTACCATTTCAAACGTTCGCCAGGCCGCCTGACAGCGCATCAGGCAGCACTTCTGACTGCAGCTCTTCCCGACCCTTTGGGCCGGAAAGCGGGCAAGCCCGGCCGGTTGACCCGACGCCTGGCTGTCAGCGCGGCCAAGCGGGCGCGCGCCGCAGGCCCGTGGATCAAATGTCTTCGCTCTGAGGATTGATCGGAAAAGAAACTATCTCCGGAGGCTACCCAGAATTCCGCGAATCAGGGCGCTGCCAATCTGGCGGCCGACGGTGCCTGCGAGGTTCTTGATGAAGCGGTCGGTGGCGGTTTGCGGGCCGCGCGAACTGCGGGTTGAGCGCGTGCTTTCTTTTTCCCGGGCGGCCTGCTCTTTCGCCCGGTCTTCTTCGATCCGTGCACGCTCTTCGTCTTTGGCGCGGGTTTCGGCGCGGCGTGCCAGAATTTCATAGGCCGACTCGCGGTCGATCGCTTCGTCGTAAAGACCGAAGACCGGACTGTTCTGCACAACGCGCTTGCGTTCCGTCTGGTCGATTGGGCCCATGCGTGACGACGGCGGACGGATCAGGGTCCGCTGCACCATGGAGGGCACGCCTTTTTTCTCCAGCACCGAAACCAGCGCCTCGCCGACGCCGAGCTGGGTGATCGCCTCTTCGCAATCAAAATCAGGGTTCTGGCGGAAGGTCTCGGCCGCCGCCCGCACGGCTTTCTGATCGCGCGGCGTGAAGGCGCGCAAGGCGTGCTGAATGCGGTTTCCGAGCTGGCCCAGCACTTCGTCCGGCACATCAAGAGGGTTCTGCGTGACGAAATAGACGCCGATCCCTTTGGAGCGGATCAGGCGGACCACCTGCTCGACCTTTTGCACCAGAGCCTTGGGGGCTTCATCGAAAAGCAGATGCGCCTCATCAAAAAAGAACACCAGCTTGGGTTTTTCCGGATCGCCCACCTCGGGCAGTTCCTCGAACAGTTCAGACAGAAGCCACAACAGGAAGGTGGCATAGAGTTGCGGCGACTGCATAAGTTCGTCGGCAGCCAGCACGTTGATATAGCCGCGCCCGTCCCGGGTGGTGCGCATCAGATCCTTGATGTCCAGCGCCGGCTCACCGAAGAACGCCTCACCGCCTTGTTGCTCGAGCACCAGAAGGCGGCGCATGATGGCGCCGATGGATTGTTTGCTCACCGAACCATATTCGGTCCGGATTTCACGCGCACGCTCGCCGATATTCTGCAGCAAGGCGCGAAGATCCTTCAGATCAAGGACCGCCAGACCCTCTTCGTCGGCAATCTTGAAGGCAATATTGAGCGCGCCTTCCTGCGCTTCGGTGAGGTTGAGAAGCCGCGACAGCAACAGCGGGCCCATTTCGGAGATGGTTGTGCGGATCGGGTGGCCCTGGCGGCCGAACAGATCCCATAAGATGACCGGAAAATCCTCAAACCCGTAATCCTCAAAATCGATCTTCTTGGCACGCTCCAGCAGGAAGTCCTTCGGCTCACCTTCTGTGGAGATGCCGGATAAATCGCCTTTGACGTCCGCGGCAAACACCGGCACCCCTTGAGAGGAAAAGCCCTCGGCCAGGATCTGCAGTGTCACGGTCTTGCCCGTACCGGTCGCGCCCGTCACCAAACCGTGGCGATTGGCGAGCTTGAGATTCAAGCCCTCGCGTTTGACGCTTTTGCCAATAAAGACGGTACCGTCTGAACTCATTCCTGCTCTCCTGAAAAGGCGCCAAGCCGGTGCCTGCCCGTCTTAGCAAATTTGCGGGCAATCTAGCTAGAAATCACTCGAACTTGCAAACAGATCTCTTGTCGGCGCCACGAGCACTCGGCATAGTGCCGCCGCGTGCACTTCATTCACCAGGACCTCCATGGAAACACTTATCACGACAATCGCCGAGCAGGTCGGCATCGACCGGGGACTGGCCGAAAAGGCCGTCGGCATTATCCTCAACCTGGTCAAATCCGATGGCGATCAGTCGCTGGTTCCCGACCTGATGGCCGCCATACCCGGCGCCAGTGAACTGGCGGATGCCAACGCTGGAGGCGGTGGCGGCTTGATGGGCGCCCTGGGGGGCGCACTCGGCAGCGGCGGTGCAATGGCGGCATTCGGCGAGCTGACACAGGCCGGCCTCGACACCAGCCAGATCAAATCCATTGGCGAGATACTGTTTGCCCATGCCAAGGAACAAGCGGGCGAACCCCTGGTGAAACAGGTTGTCAGCGCCATTCCCGGACTGCGACCCTATATCTGACCGGCATTTTCCCGGCGTATCCTGGTCAACCGCGCAAGGAACGCTAAACCCGTTGCCAACTGACAAAGACAAAATGGTCGCATTTTGCGCTTGCTGGTGGATCAGTTATAGTCCTTGTTGCAGCGCAACAATGTGGCCTGAGAGAGCCCGGTATTGCTTATGACCGACTTCCCGCTGGCAGATGAATTTCCACACTCCGGTCACGATGACTGGCTGGCGCTGGTCGACCAGACGCTCAAAGGAGCGGACTTCGACAAACGGCTGGTCACGCGAACCTATGACGGCATCGCCATAGAGCCACTGTACAGCCGCAACGGCGCCGCAGAACCGGTTGTCCCACCGATCGCCCAATCGACCGCGTGGCGCATTGCCCAAGCTCATGCCGATCCCTATCCAGCCGATGCCAACCGGGCCATGCTGAAAGACCTTGAGGGTGGGGTCACCGCACTGGTACTTCGCATCGCCGATGCGCCTGACGCACCTGGCATACAGATCTGGACACCGGGCGATATGGAACGCGCCCTGCGCGACGTTCGCCTCGATGCGATCCCGGTTTATCTCTCCGCCGGTGCGCGCGGTGTTGAAGTGGCTGCGCTGTTATTGGCGCACGCGGAAACCAGCGGTGTGGACCTTGCGCAACTGTCAGGGTCAATGGGCATTGATCCAATTGGAGCGCTGGCGCGTACCGGCAGGCTTTCAGCTCCGGTTTCAAGCTGTATTGCGTCGGCGGCTCACATGCGCGACACCGGCATGCGGAGCGTTACAGTCTCGACCCAGCGCTACCATGCAAGCGGATGTTCCGAGGCACAGGAACTCGCATGCGCCCTTGCCACCGGTATCGCTTACCTGCGCGGCCTCGAAGCAGAAGGGCTCTCCGCCGACGCCGCCGCCCGGACACTGCACTTTGTTCTGACCGCAGACGCTGATGTCTTTTTGACGATTGCAAAACTTCGCGCCTGGCGCACCGTCTGGAGCCAGGCCCTTGCGGCCTGTGGTGTCGACAGCACAGACGTGACCTGCGATGCGGAGACCGCATCGCGCATGTTCACGCGGCGTGATCCCGCGGTAAACATGCTGCGCGCGACGGCTGCGACATTCGCGGCCGCAATCGGCGGTGCGCAAGCGGTCAGCGTTGCCCCCTACACTTCCGCTTTGGGCCTGCCCACGGACTTTGCCCGGCGCATCGCCCGTAACTGCCAAGTGATCCTGCAGGAGGAATCCCACATCGCGCAGGTCGCCGATGCGGCACGTGGCTCGTGGTATCTGGAGAAGCTGACCCTGGACCTTGCCGAGCAGGCGTGGGGTATTTTCCAGTCCATCGAGTCAGAAGGCGGCATGGTCGCGGCCTTGACGTCCGGACAGATGCAAGCCCTGATCGGTGAAACCCGCAACGCCCGGACCCGGGATGTGGGCCACAGAAATATCGCCGTCACCGGGGTCTCGGAATTCCCTGACTTGAACGAACGCAGCGAAGAGGTCCTCACCCCTTTGTCTGGCACCGCGACAGAGACCATTGCCGTGGCATCCTGGGAAGACGTCCTCTCCGCAGCGCGCGCGGGTGCAGCGCCGGTCTTTGTGCTGGATCAAGCCGAAACCTGCGAGCCGCTTGTTTCTACTCGCCTCGCGGCAGGGTTCGAGATCTTACGCGACCGCAGCGATGCGTTCGCTGCAGCGCACGGAACCAGGCCCAAAATCTTCCTCGCGAAACTCGGGACCGCCGCACAGTTCACCGCACGGGCAAGTTTTGCACAGAACTTCTTCGAAGCCGGCGGCATCGAGGCCGTTGGCGAGCCTGGTGCTCTGGATGCCCTCGCTGCAGCCTTTGTGGACAGCGGCGCGGAGATTGCCTGCTTGTGTTCCAGTGACGATGTCTACGGGGACGCGGCGGCAGCGGCCGCAAACGCGCTCAAAGACGCCGGTGCGACCCGTCTGTTTCTCGCCGGGCGGCCGCTGGCAGATGCCGCAGGTATTGATGAATTCGTGTATGCTGGATGTCCGGTGCTGGATACCCTTGAGGGTGTGCACCGGCATATTGGCCTGAGCCAACAGGCGTGAGGTGAACCATGAGCCAAATTCCTGATTTCACCCAGATCGACCTCGCCTTGTCGGGCACAGCCCACACCATTGCTGCGGGCGATGAGTGGCTGACCCCGGAAGGCATTGCCATCAAGCCGGCCTATGGACCTGCAGATGTCGCCGAGCTCGACTTTCTCGATACCTATCCAGGCATCGTGCCTTATCTGCGCGGCCCCTACCCCACCATGTACGCCACCAAGCCATGGACCATCCGGCAATATGCGGGGTTCTCGACGGCAGAGGATTCGAATGCCTTTTATCGCCGCAATCTGGCGGCGGGTCAGAAAGGCCTCTCGATTGCCTTCGACCTTGCGACACACCGCGGCTATGATTCAGACCACCCGCGGGTGCCCGGCGATGTGGGCATGGCGGGCGTCGCCATCGATTCCATCTACGACATGCGCACGCTGTTCGACGGAATTCCTCTAGACCAGATGAGCGTCTCGATGACCATGAACGGCGCAGTCCTGCCGATCCTCGCGCTTTACATCGTGGCGGGCGAGGAACAGGGCGTTGATGCTGCCAAGCTCACCGGCACCATTCAGAACGACATTCTGAAAGAGTTCATGGTGCGCAACACCTATATCTATCCTCCAGCACATTCCATGCGGATTATCTCTGACATTTTCGCCTTTGCCTCCGCGAACATGCCCAAGTTCAATTCCATCTCGATATCGGGCTATCACATGCAGGAAGCCGGCGCGACGGCTGATCTGGAGCTTGCCTATACGCTCGCCGATGGCGTCGAATATGCCCGCGCAGGGGTCAATGCCGGGCTCGATATCGATGCCTTTGCGCCGCGCCTTTCGTTCTTCTGGGCGATCGGCATGAACTATTTCATGGAAGTGGCGAAGATGCGGGCCGCGCGTCTGCTTTGGGCCAAGTTGATCAAACCGTTTGAGCCGAAGAATGAGCGTTCTCTCAGTCTGCGCACGCATTGCCAGACGTCGGGCTGGAGCCTGACGGCACAGGACGTGTTCAATAATGTCACCCGCACCTGCATCGAAGCGATGGCGGCGACCGACGGGCACACCCAGTCCCTGCACACCAACGCGCTTGATGAAGCGCTTGCCCTGCCGACCGATTTTTCCGCCCGAATTGCCCGCAACACACAGCTCTTCCTGCAGCAGGAAACCGGCACCTGCCGGGTGATTGATCCGTGGGGCGGCAGCTATTTTGTGGAACGCCTGACCCATGACCTTGCGGCCAGGGCCTGGGAGCATATCGAAGAAGTCGAGGGTCTCGGCGGCATGGCCAATGCTATCGACGCGGGCATTCCGAAGATGAAGATCGAGGAGGCCGCCGCTCGCACCCAGGCGCGGATCGATTCCGGCCGCCAGACAGTGGTTGGCGTCAACAAGTACCGGGTCGACGAAGACGCCGGCATCGATATTCGCAAGGTGGACAATGCCGCCGTGCGCACAGCGCAGATCGCAAAGCTGGAACGCCTGCGGGCTGAACGCGACAGCGTAAAATGCGAAGCAGCGCTTTCGGCCATCACCAATTGCGCTGCAAGCGGCAACGGCAACCTGCTCGCCTGTGCCGTCGATGCGGTCCGCGCCATGGCGTCGGTCGGCGAAATCTCCGATGCCATGGAGAAAGTCTTCGGCCGTCACCAGGCGGATGTGAAAGCAATTGTCGGGGTCTATAAAGCGGAAGTCGGCGCAATGGACGAAAATGTCAAAGAAGTCGCTGAACTGGTCGAAGCCTTCGATGCGCATGAAGGCCGTCGCCCGCGCATCCTCGTCGCCAAGATGGGACAGGATGGACACGACCGCGGCCAGAAGGTCATCGCCACAGCGTTTGCCGATCTCGGTTTCGATGTCGACATCGGGCCCCTCTTCCAGACACCGGAAGAGGCCGCCAAGCAAGCGGTCGAGAACGACGTCCACATCATCGGCGCAAGCTCACTGGCTGCCGGCCATCTCACGCTGGTTCCGGCTCTGAAGGAAGCGCTCAGGGCGCATGGCCGCGAAGACATCATGATCGTGGTGGGCGGTGTCGTCCCGCCACAGGACTATGACGAACTCTATGCTGCGGGGGCCGAAGCCATCTTCCCGCCCGGCACCGTCATCGCCGATGCGGCGAAGGATCTGTTGCAGAAGCTCGGCAAGCAGCTTGGACATACCAAGGACGCGGCGGAGTAGCCGCGAGCCGAAACAGCAGCACGCTTCAAGCGTATGCCGGCGGTTCCGGCCGACCGCAGACATGCAGTGTTGTGTCGAGGAGGACCTATGGTCCCGACGGTTCACAAAGAACATTCACGCGACCCGGACAGCTTCAATGGTGACTGGTCCGACCAACAGGTCTTGTGGGTCATCGTCATATGCACAGCCGCCATCGCAGCGGTCGTGTCGCTCGTCGCCGTAGCAGGCCCCTATCTCGGCGTTGGACCACACCTGCCGGCAATCGCCTACCTCCTGGTCGCCATTTCGGCGATCATGATCCTTGTCAACTACATGCTTACTCTGATTCCCGACCCGTTCCGCGCGGGCCTTTACATGTCGGCCTTTTGGGCGTTGGCAATCTTGCTGGTCCTAACGGTTCTCAAGTATTTTGATTAGTTCGTGTACTAATGATTAACACGCGTTGTGTGTTGACACGGGCCGACGATATTCGGATCACTGGACATTCAATCAACTTATATGAATCCGACAATTCAGCCGCTGTGACGTAGCAACTTGTCGCTTGTGGGCAACTAGTTTGCTTTTAGCTGGCGTTCACTTTTACAATCCCAATTGGTTTGAATCTTCGGGTTTGGATGAATTCGCTGGATGGACGGAAAACGATGCGCACAGTTCTGCCGCAAGGCTCAGACAAACGGGAACAATGTTTTAGAATATTCTGACAACAAATAGAGGAGGGGATGTAATGGGTTTGGCTTCACTAAATTGCATTTGCAGCAGGTTTGCTGCCTTGATCTTTCTGGGATCCATGCTTGTCGCCGCAGGCGCCCAGGCTCAGGACAACACGACGGTCGCTGCAGCGCCAAAAAACGAGATCACATTCACTTCCTGGACCGGCCCCTATATGCGCAGCCAAATGCTCGGCTTCGTGCGGCCGTATGAGCAGGCGAATGGTACCAGAGTACATGTGGAGCACTATGGCGGCGGCATAACTGAAATCCGCGACCAGGTGGAATCTGCCAACGTGATCTGGGACGTGGTCGACCTGACACAGGCCGATTCCCTGCGCGCCTGCAATGAGGGCCTGCTGGAAAACCTGGAAGGCATAGATCTGCCCGACGGCAAGGACGGCACGTCGTTTCGCGATGACTTCGTCGACGGGGCGCTGAACAAATGTGGCGTCGGTGTCATCGTCTGGGCAACCGCGTTCGGTTACAACCAGGAAATTTTCTCTGGCGACGCGCCCAGTTCCATCGCCGATTTCTTCGACACAACGAAATTTCCCGGTGCCCGCTCGATCCGCAACGACCCGTCGGTCATTATGGAATGGGCGCTGATCGCCGACGGCGTGAAGCCGGCGGACGTCTACGGGCTTTTGGGAACGCCTGCCGGGGTCGAGCGTGCATTCAAGAAAATGGATGCCATCAAGCCGGGCTTGCGGCTGTGGACCAAAGGTCTGGAACCTGTCCGGCTGTTGAACAGCGGCGAGGTTGCCATGAGCATGATCTGGGCGACCACCGGCGCCACGGCGTCCCGTGAGCCAGGTGCCAAGTTCTCGATCGTGTGGGATGGCCGGGTCATCGAGCTTGACCTGTTCGGCATACCAAAGGGAAGCCGTTTCAAGAAAGAAGCAATTGACTTCATCCGCTTCGCCAGCAATTCGGACTCGCTGGCCAGGATGGTGACAGCCCTGCCCAACGGCCCCACCAGAAAGTCATCTCTGGGTCTTTTGTCCGATGACATCCTGGCGCAACTGCCGAACGGCCCGGCCTATGACGACAAGATTTCCATTCGGTCTGACGCTGAATGGTGGTCTGCGAATTATACTCCCCTGAAGGAAGCATACGATGCCTGGCTGGCCGGAGCGAGCCGGCAAGGTGCTGCCGGTACGGTGCGTTGAACAACAATCAAGAATTTGAGGAGGAATATTTATGAGTGATGTAGTTCACGTGCCACCGGAAAACCTGGTCGACAAGACCGGACTGTTCGCCGGCATGAACAAGTTTATGGGCATTGCCTCAATGGTCATGATTTTGGCATTTGTTGCATTTACGATTTTCGACGTTGAGTATTCCAGCGCGGTGTTTTCCATCGGCAAGGATTTCATCATCGGGTCACTGGACTGGTTCTATGTGCTGGTGGTGAATGTGGTTCTGTTTTTCGTATTCTGGCTGCTGATCAGCCGCTTTGGCGACGTCAAACTCGGCAAGGATGACGAAGATCCGGACTTCTCGACATTCTCGTGGATCTGCATGCTGTTCAGTGCCGGTCTGGGCTCGGGCCTGATCTATTGGGGCGTCGCGGAACCGATGTATCACATTGCGGACAATCCGTTCCTCACCCGGGAAGGGATCGAACCGGGCAGTGTTGCGGCCGCGAGCATGGCCATCCAGATCACCAACTTTCATTGGGGACTTCACGGCTGGGCACTTTACGTGCTGGTGGGGTTGAGCCTGGCTTACTTCGCCTATCGCAAGGGTCTGCCGCTGACCTTGCGCAGTGCCTTCTACCCGATCCTGAAAGAAAAAATTTACGGTCCCTGGGGTCACATGATTGATCTCATCGGGGTGTTCGGCACGATTTTCGGTCTTGCGACTTCGCTCGGCCTGGGGGTCACACCTATTGCAGCCGGTTTGGAAAAACTCGGATGGATGTCGAACACGACCGCCAACCAGTTGATCCTTGTGGCGGCGATCACCCTGATGGGCACCGCCTCGGCCGCATCCGGTGTTGGCAAAGGTGTGCGTATTCTCAGCGAGTGCAACGTCTGGGCAAGTATCGGACTGCTCCTGTTGTTCCTGATTCTCGCGCCAACGGCTTTCGTACTCGGCATGATGATCACCGGTGCGGGCGATTATCTTTGGAATGTGATTCCCATGGGATTCTGGATCGACAATGAACCGGAACGCCAGTGGCAGAGCTGGTGGACAATCTTCTACTGGGGCTGGTGGATCGCATGGTGCCCGTTTGTCGGCATGTTCATCGCCCGTGTTTCAAAGGGCCGTACGATCCGGCAATTCTGTTTCTGCGTGCTTTTGGTGCCGGTTTCCGTCGTTATCTTGTGGATGGGTATCTTCGGCGGCGCGGCGGCAGGCGTGGATCTGTTCTACCAGGCCGGCGTTGCAGAAGCGGTCAAGGCCGATTATGCAAGCGGCGTCTTCCAGACCATCGCTGGTTTCGGTTACAGCTGGCTTGTGGTGCCGATCACCATCCTGGTGACCATCCTGCTGATATCCTGGTTCGTGACATCTTCAGATTCGGGCACGCTGGTTATGTGCACGATGCTGTCGATGGGCGACGAGCATCCGCCGGTGAAGTTCCGGATATTCTGGGGCCTCACCTCCGGTGTTGTCGCTGGTGTGCTCATGATGGCCGGTGGCCTGACGGCCCTGCAAACGGCCTCCATCGTTGCAGGATTACCCATTGCGATCCTGCTGCTGGGCATGGCCTACGGCATGGTGAAGACCCTGCATGAAGACTTCCCCGCAGCGGATGTCGCAGACAGCAGGGAGTTGGAATACTTGAACCGCTAGAGGTTTGAACGTTCGGACTGTCACTTAGACACGCAAAGTAAATTGGGCCGGAGAGATCCGGCCCAATGCTTTTGTCAGGAGCCGAACAGACCGGCAGGCCACGCGGACTGCACCGCGCGTTGGTGCTACACTTGAAACATGGTGAGATCTAAAGGAGCTCCAGAATGATTTCAGCCGAAGCCGTCACGTCCGTTGCCATCATCGGCAACGGCCTCATGGGCCAGGGAATATCCCAGGTGTTCGCCCGTGCCGGGAAATCCGTATGCCTGATCGGCCGCAACCCGGACAGTCTCGCCAGGGCCATGACTGCGATAAAAGGCAATTTCGAACAGTTTGTGGCCCGCGGGCTGATCAGCAGCGATGAGGCGGCAGCCGCCGTCTCCCGGATCACCACAAGCATCGATTATGATGACGCGGCGACGGCGGACCATGTCATCGAGGCAGTACCCGCGGTGCGCGAGTTGCAAATCGAGGTGTTCGGAAAGCTGGATGCGGTCTGTCCGCCCGAAGTCGTAATCGGCTCGACCAGTGGGCAACCGATCAGCCTGATGGTGGAGGCCATGAAACATCCTGAACGCGCCGTTGCCATGCATTTCATCTATCCAGCACAACTGATGCCGCTGGTCGAGGTGTGCGGCGGCCCGCAAACGTCGCCCGAAGTGGTGGTATGGGCCTGTGATGTGCTCAAGCAGGTCGGCCAGACCCCGGCCGTCATGAACAAGGAAGTCGATGGGTTCATCGTCAACCGTCTGCAATTCGCCATTCTGCGCGAGGCGTGGTCGATGTGGGCGGACGGGGTGGCGTCTGCCGAGGCGATCGATTCTTCGCTGAAGATGACGCTTGGCAGAAGATACTCAGACACCGGCCCGATCGAATCTGCCGAACTGGGCGGTCTCGATATCCTGCATACTTTTGCAGAATTCCTGTTTCCCGCCATCGACACCAGCACAACCCCGCCAAAGGCCGTGACGGACCTGGTCAATGCCGGGCATTACGGACTTAAATCCGGCAAGGGGATTTATGACTGGAGCAAACGCGACGGACAGGCACTTCTGGCAGCCCGCGCCGACCGCTTGTTCCAGCACCTGGCGGAAGATGAAGAGGGATCGTGAGCGGCGGTAGTGGGCGTCAACCCAACTCATCGAGCAACGCTCTTGCGTCCTTGAGGTCTCTGGTTCCAAAACCTTCCGTGAACCAGTCATAGATTGGCTGGAGAAGATCGCGCGCCTTGTTTACATCTCCGACTTCCGACCAAAGGCGCGCCAGGCTCGTGGCCGCCCGCAATTCGAGCGGTCTGGCGTCCTGCTTGCGTGCAACATCAATCGCCTGCAGGAATGATTTTTCGGCGCGAAGACTGTCGGCTTGCGCCAGATGGACTTCGCCCTGAATACGGCACAGCTCGGCCTCCACCCAACGCTCGTTCGAGGTCTCCATGCGCTTGAGAGCCCGCTGAAGGACGTCGTTTGCCTGAGCTGGCCGTCCAAGGCGTAACAGCTGTTTGGACAACTCGGCCAAGTAGACCGGCAACCACAATCCGTTTCCGCCGGCGATGTAGCGTTCGAGCTCCGCCTCCATGCGCTCCCCTGCGCCGCTGTCGTCCTTGCTAAACTCGATCAGGGCTTGAAACATACCGAAGAAATTGAGCCACAGGGACATCTCGTGCTCCCTTGCGATGCCAAGCACTTCTGAGTTGCAGGCCTCGAGAAGTTCGAAATCCCGGCACCATACGGCAAGATTCCCCTGATGAAGGCCGGCGTAGCAGAGTGTGTTGGCGTGTTCGAGATTGCGGCCCGCGTCCATCGCCTCTTGGGCGATGGTGAGCGCCTGGTCGATATAGCCCGCCATCCACAGGCCAAGCAGCTGATAGCACTTGATCTGGACGCCGGGTTCCTGCGGAAACCGGCTGGCAAAGTCAGAGGTCAGGTTCTCTTCGTAGAGCCCGAACGATATCTCAAGATCGCGCAAGGCTTCGGGCGAGCGCCCGAGCGCAATCAACGAGGCGGCGCGCAGGCGGTGCGCGATAATGCGCGGGACCGCATCCTCCAGGCGGTCTACCTCTTCCACAACCCAATCCGCCACGGTGAGGCAGGTGTTTATGTCACCACGCATGTAGGGGCCGATCCACCTGCCATAGTGAACCGCAATGATGAGCTCCGTGTTGTCGGTTGCATCCGTCAGTTCCGCCGCGCGCTCGAACGCCTGGGTCGCTTCTTCGGTACCATAGCCGTGCTTGGCCATCTGGACCTGGGCGAGCTGAACAGTGAGCTCCAGTTCGCGCTCGCGCCAGGCGACGCGATCTTCCATCTGGCTGATAACGCCGATCGCCGCGTTGAGGTGACCCAGTGCTTCGACATATGCCGGTTGAGCCGATGCGATGGTCCCTGCCCGGGCCCACAGCTCGACGGCCTTGTTTTTCAGGCCGGCCTGTGTCGCGTGATAGGCGACCAATTCCGGGGCAGACTTTTCATCGGCTTCCAGCGCTTCAACAAGCTTGGCGTGAATGGCCTGGCGGCGGCTCCTGAGCAGGCTTTCGTAGGCGGCATCGCGAACCAGCGCGTGCTTGAACATGTAAGTTGCGTCCGGCACGACGCCACGGCGGAAAATCAGTTCAGCGGCGGTCAACTGTTCGAGTGCGTCCTGCAGAGCACGCCCATCGAGCGGCGATATACTCTCCATCAATGAGTATTCGAACTGGCGGCCGATACAGGCTGCGGTTTGCGCCACTTCCTTGACCGGCTGCAGCCGATCCAGCCGTGCCATCAAGGAATCGTGCAATGTCGCAGGTATCGCCAGCCGGCTGATCGGACCGGTGAGTTCGTAAGCGGTGTCGGTTTCCCTCAGATCCCCGGACTCGAGCACGGTTCTCGTCAGCTCTTCAACGAACAACGGTACGCCGTCGGTCCGCGCGGCGATTTCATCCAGCAATTCGCCAGGCAGGCTCTTGCCACCGGAGATCTTGTCGACAATACCGGTAACCTGCTCGCGCCCAAGCCGGTTGAGAGAGAGTTTCGTGACCATCGGGTGGCCGCCGAAACCGTATTCGAAGGTTGGTCTCGCGGTGATCAGCAAAAACACCCGTTCGGACGCATGCTGGTCGAGACCCATGTCCAGAAGCTCCAGCGTCGACGCATCGATCCAGTGCGCATCTTCCAGAACGAACAATACCGGCGTGTCCTGCGCCATCGCAGTCAGTTGGTTGGCCAGCGCCTGAAGCGTCCGCGTGCGTTGCTGCTGCGGTGACATGTCAAGGGCGCCATAGCGGTGTTCGCCGTCCAGCCCCATCAGCGCTGCAATCAGCGCGGCGTCTCCGTTCACCAGGGCCGCCTCCAGCTTGTCGAGTTTTTCGTCATTGCTGTCGGTGTCTTTGATGCCTGCCGCGAAATTCAGCTGCTGGATCGCCGGATAAAGGCTTGAGTCGGTGTGATAGGGTGAGCACTGATAACTGATCCGGATGTGCGGCACATCGGCAACAGCATCGATCATCGCGCGGGTAATGCGCGACTTTCCGATCCCAGCCTCGCCGGTCAGCAACAACAACTGCCCCTCTCCTGCGGTCGCCTGTTTCCAGCGCTCCAGCATCAATGCCAATTCATGGTCACGCCCGACCATCGCAGACACCGACCCGAAGGAGCGCGCTTCAAACCGGCTCTCAACCGCCCGCTCGGCAGTCACGATATAGGCCGGGGTCTTGCCCTCGATACCCTTCAACTCATGCCCGCCGGTGTCCACAAGTTCGAACGTGTCGCCGATCAGAATTCTGGTTGTCTCCGACACGCACACCTGGCCCGGCACGGCCAACCCCTGCAGCCTGGCGGCAAGATTTGGCGTTTCACCGACAACCGCCTGTTCCTGGGCCGCCCCTTCGCCGATCAGATCACCAACCACAACCAAACCGGTTGCAATGCCGATGCGGACCGCCAAAGTTTCGCCCGCCGGTGTCTTCAGCGCCTCCATCGCCTGCAGAATTGCCAATGCGGTGCGCACGGCACGCTCGGCGGCATCTTCATGCGCCTTCGGCCAGCCGAAATAGCACAGCACACCGTCGCCCATGTATTTGGCGATGTGCCCTTCAAACCGCGTCACCATCCCGGCCACCGAATTCTGATAGCTGGTCATGACCGCACGCATGTCTTCAGGGTCAAGTTTGCCGGCAAGCGCGGTTGATCCGACAAGATCAACAAACATGATCGTCAGTTGCCTGCGTTCGGCTTCAGGGCTGGTGTGTGGCGCCGGGCCGGTGACCGGCACCGCGGCCACACCCTCCGCGGCACCTGCCGCAATCGCCTTCAGCAACTTCTTTCGAGCACCAAGCGCCAGACCGAGGTCTTTCAGATCATCGTCGGTCAGGTCAAACAACACTTCGCCATCGATCTCGTTTTCCTCAAACAAGTCGAACAGGTGCCCGAAGCCCCGTGCGGAAAGCCAGTCCCCAACCTCAATCATACCGCATGAGTAGCGGATCGTTCGAGTGCGAGCAATTAAAGATCAGACTTGTGCGGGCGGACGCCAAAAGTTGTCCGGCTTTCCTCCAACAATCATGGATTTTCCAACCCACACTCAGTAAAGTGCTGGACGAGGGAGAGCGCTCATTGACAGACGGCTTGCGGCAGTTCTGGCTGCCGAGGCGCGAGAGGTGACGCTTGAACTGGACCCGCAGTTCAGCGTCAAACTCTTCGTCAAAAGGCAGGGGCTGAACAACAAAGATCACCAGAAAAGACTGTTGAACGCACTATTGGCAGCAGGACTGCCTGAATGAAGGGAACCGGAATGCCGCTTGACCCAGCCGACATCCGCAAAACAGCGGAAAATTACACTGCAGCCTGGTGCTCACGATCTTCCGAGGCGGTGGGCCTTTGCTTTGCTGAGAACGGCAAAAGCATCATCAATGATGGTGATCCTGTTGTCGGGCGGGCAGCAATTGCCGAAGCGATGCAGGCCTTCTTTGACGACTTTCCGGATCTACATCTGAAGATGGACGATCTCAGATCCGGCGGCAACAAGGCGATCTTCCTGTGGACACTGACGGGCTCAAACAGCGGGCCGGGTGGAACCGGCAACTCGGTCAGTATCAGCGGCTGGCAGAACTGGCGATTGACCGACGATCTTCTCATTCTCGAAGCAGACGGGGGATACGACGCAGTTGAATACGACCGCCAGGTTCAAGAAGGCATCTGAGCTGGCCCGACTTAGCCCGGCAGGTCAAATGCAGGAATGTCGCGGATACCCGTAGGCGTCGTCGGATCGACCTCGAAGTCGATGCGGAAGCGGCGCTGGTGGCGTTTTTGCAGGCCGGTATATTTGACCAGTGCCGCAAATCCCATTTTTGCGTACAGACCCATTCCACTGGTCTGGCGGGCAAGCTCGCCGGCGCCAGTCCACCGTCTCAGGATGCCGTTGGCGTAGTGAACCGCATATGACGCGCGCAGATCGTTTGCCCAGTGCTCCGTGGTGAACGACACATTGAGGCAATCTAAATTTTCGACACGGTGCGGCGCGTTGAGCGGCCAATGCAGCATGTCGCCGGCTTGGATCTCGTAGACCCGGGCGTAGTCGTCATACCAGGCCTCGTAGGGCATGCCTTCTTCATCGGTCTCGCCCAGCACGATGGTTTCCATGAATTGCGGCGTCAGAAACGGCTCCGTGTTGGGATAGACGTAAACCCGCTTGCGCCCCCTGATCTGCCACAATGACTGGCCGGGAATATCGCAGTGATAATAGACCTGTGCCTTGGGTGAGGAGATCAGCAGCCCGAGGCTTTGTTTGTAGGAGGAGAAGCCGTTAACCCGGTCTTCAATGTCCGAGTAGATCTGATCGAGCATCGCTGCATAGTCGTCATCGATTTCTTCGAGCCGCTGCAAAGACACCCAGATCTGGCCGTTGCGGACGGCGGAGAGAACGTCGCGGCCGCTGAGACCCTCGATGCGGCCTTCGCGCCAGGTCTTGGAGGACTGACCCACGGCGCCCATGAAATTCACATGATAGTGGCTGCGCGGCATGCGTTCGATCAGATCAGCCAGCCCCTCGTCGGTGAAGAGAGGCGATGCGTGCAGATTGTGGCCAACGCGCATGGGCTGGCGGCTGTAGAGTGCAGAATGTTTTGGCGTCCAGTTTGTGAAAGTGTCGTTTTGGAACATAGTTCGACCACTGATCAAAATTGTTGACGTTTGCGAGAGCGGACCTTGCAAGAACTGTGTAAAGGTTCGGCGATCAACCTCGGCAATTGCCCTGCATGGTTAATGCTCAATCTTCGCTCCTAAGAGTTTTTTGCACGTGACCGGCAGCGCCAAATCTGCAACAGAGGCTGCATGGTGACCGCATCGATGCCGCAAGATACCCAGGCCCTCGCCGACGCCGTTCGCGCCGGCGACCGCACGGCTCTTGGCCGTGCCATCACTCTGGTGGAAAGCCGCAAGCCCGAGCATGAAGAACGCGCCCAGGCGTTGTTGCTGGCTCTGCTGCCGGATGGCGGCAAGGCCAACAGGGTCGGCATCACCGGCATTCCCGGCGTTGGCAAGAGCACCACAATCGATGCCCTTGGGCAGATGCTGACCGCAAAGGGACATAAAGTCGCCGTGCTCGCCGTCGACCCGACGAGCCAGCGCAGCGGCGGATCGATCCTCGGCGACAAGACCCGCATGGCGGGTCTCGCAACCGACCCAAATGCCTTTATCCGCCCCTCGCCCACCGCGGGCACGCTTGGCGGCGTTACCCGCCGGTCGCGGGAAAGCATGCTGGTCTGCGAAGCGGCGGGTTACGATGTGATCATCGTCGAGACCGTCGGCATCGGGCAGTCGGAAACCGCGGTTGCCGACATGGTGGATTTCTTTTTGGTGCTGATGCAACCCGGCGCCGGTGATGAACTTCAGGGCATCAAGAAGGGCGTGCTCGAGATCGCCGACATGATCGCCATCAACAAGGCAGACGGCGACAACATTAAACGTGCCAATCAGACCGCAGCGGAATACAAGGCGGCGTTTCACATCATTGCACCGTCCAGCGCCAACTGGACCCCGCCGGTGATCACGGTGAGCGGACGAGACCGTACTGGTCTCGATCAGCTGTGGGCGCATATCCTCGAACATCGCACGGCACTGACAGATGCCGGTGAATTCGAAACCAAACGGTCGCACCAGATGGTGCGCTGGATGTGGTCGATGCTCGAAGACCGGATCATGTCCGAGCTCAAGCAAAATGAGAAGGTGCGCGACCTTATTCCCGATCTTGAACATCAGGTCAGCTCGGGCATCATCACGCCGGTCCTCGCGGTTCGAAAAATTGCCGATATTATAGGTATTTAGTTCCGTTTCCTGCGGCCGCGACGAAAGCACCCCCGCCCCAGTGAGCGCGGCACAAATCCTGCAGCGCTGAACCTGCTATTTCAAGCGATTGCTTCAATTCGGCACGGAGTGCAAGGCGATGCAGGTTTCTCGACGTCATTTTCTGGGCACGGCTGCTTTGGCCGGAGCTGGCGCAAGCCTTGCCGCTGTGCCTGCGCAAGCGATCACAACGCAGCCCACCGCGCTGAACATTCTGGACCTGGGTGTTCGCGCCGACAGCACGGAAGATCAAAGCGCGTTGTTCCAGGCAGCAATCGATACCGCCTCCGAGAACAACGGAGCGCTGACCATTCCGCGCGGCACCTATCGGGTGGCCGATCTGCACATCACCAAACCTCTCCGGCTCGATGGTCTGCCCGGGCAGACCGTGTTGCAGCTTTCCGATACCGGGCCGTTGCTCACCATCAAGGACGCCGGACATGTGGTGATTGAGGGCATTGCATTCGACGGCAATGGCCAGCCTCTCGACGGCGCTCAGGAGGCTCTTCTGGCGGCTCGTGGCTGTGCTGCACTCCATGTCGAACACTGCCGCTTCACCGCGAGCACCGCGACAGGGATCGCGCTTGAGCGGTGTGGTGGGCGGATCACCAATTGCACGGTTTCACATACCGTGCGGGCGGCCATTTTCTCGCGTGACGCAACCGGTCTGGAGATTGCCGGCAACACGGTCCAGGACAGCCAGAACAACGGCATTCTGGTCTGGCGGTCAGAAAAGGGCGAAGACGGCACGCTCGTCACCAACAACCGGATCGAGCGCATCGGGGCAGCAGACGGAGGCTCAGGTCAAAACGGCAACGGCGTCAACATCTTCCGCGCCGGCAATGTCATCGTCGCCCAGAACCGGATCACCGATTGTGCGTTCTCCGCCATCCGCTCCAACGCCGGATCGGCCTGCCAGTTCATCGGAAATTCCTGCGCCCGTCTTGGCGAAGTGGCACTTTATGCGGAATTCGGGTTCGAAGGCGCCATCATCGCAAACAATGTCATCGAGACCGCGGCCAGCGGTATCTCCATCACCAACTTCAATGATGGCGGCCGCCTTGCGGTCTGCGCCAACAACATCGTGCGCGATCTGTTCGTGCGGCCCGGTGAGGTCGATGGCCGCGGTGTCGGCATATCGGCCGAGGCGGATACGGTGATCGAAGGCAACGTGGTTGAGAACGCGCCAGTGCTGGGCATCGCACTTGGCTGGAAACATTATCTGCGCGACACAACCGCCACCAACAATGTGATCCGAAACTGTGGCACCGGCATCGGCGTGTCCGTCACGCCGGGCGCCGGCAAGGCGCTGGTGGCCAACAACATGATCAGCGGATCCACGAAAGCCGCGATCGCGGGATTCCAGAAAAGTGATATGGTGACCGCCGATCTGTCCGACGCGTCCGCCCGCGTGCCATCGAACATGGCCGTTCAGGGCAATCTGGTGAGCTAACCGGGAGTTCCCGCAATGTCTTCAAAACACTCAGCAACCGGCCTCACATCACCGACGTGAAGCCCGCGCCGGTTTTCTACCCTTTGATATGCGAAATCTTCCAGCGTCCGGCGCTCATCATCCGAGAACACCGGCAGCCGCGACAGGATCGCTGCCATTGAGACTTCCGCTGCCCGTGTGCCGCCGTCATCGCATTTGAGCGCTACGCCGAGGCCCGCACGGGGAACGGCGCCGCAATAGACCCCTTCCGCACCGGTCTTGACGAAGGCTGCGGGCACCGCGCTCATGAGGCTGGTGCAGAAACGCCCGGTGCCGGCCACCATGAACGGGGCGCCGGCGCAAGCCTGGAACAATCGTGTAGCGGCGTCGGCGCGCGCGCTCGCCAGGGTCGCCGGTGTGGCCAGCCGTGCGAAGCCCATGGCCAGATTGTGCAGCGGAATGGCCCACGTCGGCACCGAGCACCCGTCGATGCCGCACGATGCGGCTTCGAGGTCGTAAGCGCAGACATCGCCAATCACTTTTACCACTTCGTGCTGTACGTTGTGATCGCGGTCCACGTAACCATGTTGATCGACGCCCAGATGCTTGGCCAGCGTCAACATGCCCGCATGTTTGCCGGAACAGTTATTATGAAGTGCATTTGGTGTGGCGCCTGTGGCGCCGAGGTCCCTTGCTGCCTGTTCACAGGTGGGCCAGTGCGCGCCGCATTCGAGATCACCGCAGCCGAAGCCCGCCTTGTGCAACATGGATGCGGCTGTGGCCACATGGCGCGACTCGCCGCCGTGTGACGCACACGCCAACGCCAGCTCTGTCGGCGTGAACCCCAGTTCGTCCGCAGCGCCGCTCTCTACCAGAGGCAATGCCTGGAAGATCTTGATGGCGGAACGCGGATAAACCGGCCGCTCAATGTCGCCGGTGGACGCCACGATATCGCCGTTGGCATTGGCGACAACATAGGCGCCCCGGTGCAGGCTTTCGACCGCTCCGCCGCGGGTGACCTCGACCACGATTGGGTTTGCCATGTCAGGCACGATCAGGCGTCTTCGTAACGCACGGGCTCTGAGTATTTCGGATCGTCATGGGCCTCCCAGTACATCTGCCGCAAACGCGTGGCGAAAGGACCGGGCGTGCCGTCGCCGATAGGTTCGCCATCAAGCTTGCGCACCGGGATGACGCCGCCGGCAGTCGAGGTGACAAAGATCTCGTCCGCCGCACGCAACCGTTCCACCGGCAAAGGTTCGATCCTCGCCTCCACATTGAGAGTTTCGGCCAGTTCCAGCGCCGTTTTGCGGGTGATGCCCAATAACACGCCGGTGTCGGGGGTGGTCAGCACGCCGTCCTTGTAGGCGAAAATGTTGAACCCCGGCCCCTCGGTCGCATTGCCGTTTGCATCGAGCAGGATCGGAACCTTGGCATCCTTGTCCTGGGCCTCCAGCAGGGCTTTGGTGAGGTCTCCCCATTGATAGTTCTTCACGGTCTGGTCGAAGGACGCCATGGGGATGCGCTGCGGCGTCGCCACGATCATGTCGATACCCGTTTCCTGATCATCCGGTTTGGCGATCCAGACAAACGGAATGGCATAGGCATAAAGCCGGTTGCGGCAGACCAGCGGATTGCGTTCGCC
>JAJFHM010000082.1 GCA_021775625.1 Hyphomicrobiales bacterium
CCGTGACGATGTGCGTGAGGAAATCCGGCTCAACGGCTCCAATATCAATCCGGAAAGCCTGCTGGCGACCGATTATCTCAATCACTTCAACGAGATCGTCATGCTGCTCGATCTGGCAGCCGAAATGTCCGACGTCTTCGAAGACGCCGCGGTGTGGCAGCCGTTGAGCTATCAGGAACATTTTGCAAGATCGGGGCTGGCCGACCGTCAACTGACCATTGAAGCTTATGACCATTCTCCAGACGACATAAGGGGCCGGTTCGAAAAATCAGTGAGTGAGCTGGACGCAAGGCTCGAAAGCGGCATCGAACAGTGCCTGCAGATCCTTGAACTTGGTCAGCGCGAGGCATTCGGCCCGACCTGCTCCGGACTGGCAGCCGAAGCACGCTCTTTCATCGATCGCCTGAGCTCCATCATCCACTGCACCGACGGTCACGTTCCCGTGCATGGCGGCCTCGACACCGAAACACTCGAAGATGCCCAGCAAACCATCGACGCACTGTTCGGCGATTGAAGCTTGCCTTTGGCATCAGCGTTGTGAACACTTTGGCATGACTCAGGACCGCCCCATTCTCGGCGCAAGCGCATGTGTGTGGAGGGACGGCCGCGTGCTCATCGTCAAGCGCGGCAAGCAACCCAACGAAGACCTCTGGAGCCTGCCGGGCGGCCATGTCGAGTTCGGCGAAACGTTGCTCCACGCAGCAACCCGTGAGCTGATGGAAGAAACCGGCATCGGTGCGGATCTGTACCATCTGGTCGACTGCATCGACATTATGCGGCAAGACGCCAGTGGTGTGATCGAGCGGCATTATGTTGTTGCGGTTTATACCGGCACCTGGCGCTGCGGCACAGCGACAGCAGGCGATGACGCAGCGCAGGTAAACTGGAAGCTGCCGGAGGAGCTTGCAGAGCTGAACATGACAGAAGGCGCACGAGAAGTGATCTTCAAGGCACGGGATCTGCTCGACTGAATGGCACACGGTGCCGAATTGTTGCTAAACTCCACGACTATTGCAGTTTTGGGCCCAGGGCCTGTTGAGTATCATAATCCGGATCATCCGATTTATGCGCAGGACACCGAACGCTCTCGACCTTTTGGACATGCTGAGCCCGCAGGCCCGGGAGATCATCGAGCGTGAGACATCGCATGTGCATCTCCCCGCCGGCCAGGATCTGTTCGCCCAGGGAGATCCCGGCGACGCGTTCTATGTTCTGGTAACCGGCTCGCTTGGCGTTTATGTGCACGGCGCCATGGACGACCAAAGGCTCATTGCACTGGTGGGAGAAGGCGAAGCGGTCGGCGAACTGGCACTGATTTCCGGGCAACCGCGCTCCGCCACCGTGACGGCGATACGGGACAGCGAGTTGCTGCGCATCGCCAAGTCCCGCTTTGACTTCCTGCTCAAGAAGCACCCCGAACTGATGGCGGGGCTGGTGCGCATTCTGGTTCACAGGCTGCGGCGTATTTCAACCGGTCAAGCAACCAAGCATGAGCCGAAAACCGCAGCGTTGCTGCCGGCGCATGAGGGTGTCGACACCGCCGAACTGGCCCGTCGCATGGGAGAGTGCGTCACACGAAACGGATCAAGCCTGGTGATCGTCGGACCGGAGGGACTGGAGCACTCCGCCGCCTGGTTCAGCGAACTGGAGCGCACCCATGATCACGTGTTCCTGTATGGCGACACCACCAACACGGCCTGGACGCGGATCTGCGCGCGCCAGGCTGACCGCATATTGATTGTGGCGCAACCGCACTGGACCGGTGAAACGGCACTGCCCGATGACCTCCTTCAGCAGCGCGCCCATCATCAGTTGCTCGATCTCATCATCCTGCATGGAAAAAACGCGCCACAGCCGCGCAACACAGCCGCCAAAATCAAGGCAATTCCGGCGAACCGGCACTTTCACCTGCGTGAAGACGTCGAAGAAGACTGGCAACGGATGTCGCGTATCGTCAAGGGCCAGGGGGTCGGACTGGTCCTGTCCGGCGGCGGCGCACGCGCCTTCGCGCATGTGGGCGTGATCATGGCCCTGAGCGATGCCGGAATTCCCATCGACTTTATCGGCGGCACCAGCATGGGCGGGCTGGTGGGCGCCGGACTTGCACTGGAATGGACACCGGCCGAACTGGTGGAACGGATCAACGCAGCGTTCGTGCAGAAGAACCCGCTCTCCGATATCACCCTGCCCCTGATCGGCATGGTGAAAGGCCGACGGGTTGAGCGACTTCTCAAGGACAATTTCGGCGAACACGAGATACCCGACCTGTGGCGGCCCTATTATTGCGTGTCGTCAAACCTCACGTCAGGAAAGATGTACGTGCACAAGAGCGGTCAGATCCGCAACGCCCTGCGCGCCAGCATCGCCCTGCCCGGTATCCTGCCGCCGGAGCAGTTGGACGAAGCCCTGCTTGTGGACGGCGCCGTAACCAGCAATCTCCCCATCGACGTGATGCGGGACCTGCATTCGGGGCCGATTATTGCGGTGGATGTGGCGCGCGCGCGCGCCGTCGGGCCGGAACTCATCGCCGAACATCGCAACAGAAGCTGGTTGCAGCGCATCGCACATCCACCCATCGTCAGTATCCTCATGCGGTCGGCGACAATCTCCAGCGAACAGCAGGACCGGGCTCAGGCCGAAAACGCCGACTTGTTGCTGGAACCGCCTCTGGGTGACATCGAAATTCGCGACTGGCAGGCCTTCGACCGCACGGTCGAAATCGGCTACGAGCACGCCGCCGCCAGACTTGATGAATTCAAGAAGCGTTTGCACAACCGCATGGGCTGGCCGACTGACCCGTTCACGGGGGTGTGATTCGCCAAGGCGCAAAAGCCGTCGCACTCTTTGCGCGTCATGAAAAATCTCGTTCTATCCTTGTTGTGCATTCTGTGGTTTTCCTCAAGTCCGGTTCTCGGCGACCCGAAAGAATGGGGCTACGAGTGGACCAGGACGGATTTCGACCAGCATTCCGTCGATTTTTCTGAGATTCTGAGCGGCGGGCCCTCGAAAGACGGCATTCCGGCCATAGACAAGCCGAAGTTTATCGCCGCAAGCGAAGCAGAAGACGTCGGTCCGGACGAGCCGGTCATCGGCGTTGCGGTCGACGGCGTGGCACGCGCCTATCCCCTGAGCATTCTGATCTGGCATGAGATCGTCAACGACCGGATCGGCGATACGCCGATCACCGTCACTTATTGTCCGTTGTGCAATTCTGCCATCGTCTTCGACCGCAGGGTGGGTGACAGGATCCTCGACTTCGGCACCACCGGAAAGCTGCGCAATTCCGATCTGGTGATGTACGACCGCCAGACCGAAAGCTGGTGGCAGCAGTTTCTCGGCGAAGCCATTGTCGGCGAGATGACCGGTACGCGCCTGAAGGCAATTCCGGCGCGGCTGGAGTCGTTCTCCAATTTCAAGGCGCGGCACCCGGATGGAGAACTCCTCGTTCCCACACGCCCGGGCATGAGGAATTATGGCTATAACCCTTATGGCGGATACGATTCGCGCAGCCAGCCCTACGGTCTTTTCACCGGCGACCTGCCGGACTACATCAACCCGATGGCGCGCATCGTCACGTTCAAGGTGAAGGACAAGCCGTACGCCATAGCCCTTGAGCTTTTGCGCGAAAAAGCCCGGGTCGAGATTGGGGACATCGTCGTGACCTGGACCAAGGGCCAGAACTCCGCGCTTGACGGTCCGATGATCAAAAAGGGCCGCGACGTTGGAAACATCGTGGTCCAGCGCAGCACCGGTGGCGCCCTGCGCGACGTGGTCTATGACGTCACCTTCGCCTTCGTCTTCAACGCCTTCCACCCCGGCCTGAAAGTGCAACAGGAATAGCCATATCCGCTTGATTTGAAGCATCCGGCAAGCAGCGAATCATCTTAGTATTCGCGCCGTGATGAAACCCCTGTTCGGCCTCATTGCCATTCTTGTTGCGGCAACGGCACCGCTGTCCGCCGAATCCGCGCGCTATGAGCAAAACCTGCTGCGGCTGGCGGAAATCCTGGGCGCCATGCATCATTTGCAGCAGCTCTGTGACGCTTACGATGACCAGACCTGGCGCGATCAGATGATCACGCTGATGGAAGCGGAGAAGGCCGACGAGGAGAAGGAAGCGCGCCTCACGGCAGGCTTCAATCAGGGCTACAGCAAATATCAGGAACGGTTCACCGGCTGCACCAACGGCGCCAACATCGAGATCGACCGGTTTACCACTGAAGGCTCCAATCTGACCACGTGGCTGTCGAGGAACCGGCGTTAGCTCAGCGTCGCCGGGATTTCTTCCTCACGCTTTGCGATATACGCCAGCAGGGCTTCGTCCACTGCCGGGTCAATCGGTGGCTCTTCGTAGCGCTCGAGCCAGGCCCGCACCTTGTCGAGGCCGACTTGTTCAGAGTCCTTGCGCCCGTCGACCTCCCATTGCTCGAAGGTGACGTTGTTCTGGGATGGGAAGATAAACAAGTCCGACTTGCGGGTGTGGGCGGCGCCGAGGAAGTGGCCGCCGGGACCGACCTGCTTGACGGTTTCGAAGATCTCGTCAAGGTCGTCGAAATTGCAGCCCTTGGAGAAATGGTAAAATGCGTCGACCTGTTCGAAGTCTATCACCGTCTTGGCGTAGCTCACCGCCAGTGTGCCCTCGATCATGCCGCCGGCCATGGTGATGAAGTTGGCGCCCGCCAGGAAACCTGGAAACAGCCCCCACATGGAATCATAAGCCGCCTGGAGATCCGGCGTCTTGGATGTTGCGCAATTGACGATGGCGCGGTGCGGCACCTGATAGCGCCGCGCCATGGCGCCGGCCAAAAGCTGAACAATGGCTGAATCGGGGCTGCCGTGGACCGGCGCACCGGTGTTGAGGGCAACCGTCATGGCGGGCACGCCGAACAGCATCGGTGCGCCGGGGCGGATGATCTGGCCAAACGCAATGGCCATCAACGCTTCCGCCGTGACCACAGCCATGGTGCCCACATTGCTTGCAGGCGTCGAGGCCGCCGCCATGGAAAACGGCGAGCACATGACCGCATGATTGTTGGCGGCATAGACCTTGAGGGCATCGAGCATGGTCTCGTCCCACACCAGCGGCGAGTTCGAGTTGATCAAATTGGTGGTGCAGGTGTTGTTGCTGGCAAAATCGCCGCCGAACACAATCCTGGTCATCTCGATTGTGTCTTCAGCCCGCTCGCGCGCCGTCACATTGCCGATGATCGGCTTGTCGGAATATTTGAAGGCACTGTAGGCCATATGCAAATGCCGGTGCGGCACCGCCACGTCGACCGGCTCCACGATGGGCCCGCCGGCGATATGGACCGAGGCTGCCATGTGGTTGAGCTTCTGCAAGTTGTTGAGATCATCCAGGGTTGCATGGCGGCGCACGCCGTCCATATCGAGGATGAAGGGCGGCCCGTAGGACGGCGAGATCACCATATTGCGACCGCCGACCCGCACGGTGCGCGCCGGGTTGCGGCCATGGTGGGTGTATTCCGCAGGCGCCTGACCCACCAGCGCCATCAGCGCATCGCGCCCGATGCGGACTTTCTGCCCGTCGATCTCGGCATCGGTCCGACGCCAGAATTCAAGCGATTCCTCGTCGCGGAACTCGACGCCAAGCTCTTCGACGATGCGCATGGCGAGTTCGTGGATCATCTCCACGCCCTCTTCATTGGCAACTTCGTAAACCGGAATGTTGCGCACCAGGGTCGGGTTATAGTCGAATGCGGCTGCTGCGCGCGCCTTGCGCCGGGCCGATCGTCCGCCCTTGCGCTTGATATCGCTGTCGTCGGTCATGGTCATGGACAAAACCTTATACCAAGGAACAAGGATAATGACCCATCTCATGGGCCAGATCGGTTTGTCCGGAAAGGAGCGGTGCGCAGTGCGATGCGGGGTATCGGGCAAGCATCGCGACGCCCCCGGCGAACCGATCGGGCCCACCGAAGGCCGGGTTATCCGGTAATTCGGACAGCGTTGCATCTCGCTCATGATGCCCGGCATCTCCGCGCTCGTTGCGCCTTGCCGGAATGCCGGATAACCCGGTGAGATAGGTCATTATCATTGTTCCTTGGTATTACATGCGCGGGCGCTGATTGCCCGGATCATAGGGCGAATCGGCAATAACGACAGCGGAGCATGTGTTGTCGAGCAGCGGTACTTCGAGTTGTGTGCCCACCTCGCAATGTTCGATGTCCAGATACGCCATGGAGAGGCACTTGCCGACATGATGCGAGGTGGCACCCGAGGTCACCCGGCCAACCAGCGCGCCGTTGCGGTAGACCGCCTCGTTCATGTAGGCGTCAGCGTCCACGGTTTCGACCTGGAGGGTCACCATGCGTTTGGTCAGGCCGCGTTGTTGCTGCGTCAGCAAGGCATCACGACCGACGAAATCTTCCTTGTCAAACTTGACGAAGCGCTCCAGGCCGCTTTCCAGTGCGGTGTGCTCAATATCCATGTCGCGGTACATGGCGCGATAGGATTTCTCCAGCCTGAGCGATTCAATGGCGCGGTATCCCGTATGTTTCAAATCGTGCTCGGCGCCCGCGTTCACGATCTCATCGAAGAGATGCAGGTTGTAGGGAATGGGATGATAAAGCTCCCAGCCCAGCTCTCCCTCGTAGTTCACGCGCATCATGCGCACGTCCGATGCAAGGCCTACGGTGACCGAGCGCGCCTTCATCCAGGGGAAGGCTTCGTTTGAAAGATCCGCATCCACCAGGCCTTCCAGCAAGCGGCGTGAATTGGGGCCGACCACGGTGAAGCAGCCGCGCTCAAAGGTGGCGTTGCGTAAACCAACCGAGCCGTCCTGCGGCAGGGATTTCATCAGGCAATCGAAATCATGCCGCTCGCCGCGTGGCGTGCCCACCAGATAGAACAGCTCTTCGCCGAGCCGGGTTACGGTGAATTCGGCCCGCACCGTGCCCTTGTGGGTGAGCATGTGCGCCAGCACCATTCCGCCAGGTTTCCTCGGCATGCGGTTGGCAAGGATGCGGTTGAGCCAAGCCTCCGTTCCCGGACCGGATGCTTCGAATTTCGCCATGGGCGACATTTCAATGAGGCCGACCGCATCGCGCACGGCACGGCACTCCGTCCCCACATGGGGCATGGAGTTGAATGTGCGGTAGCTCCAGATGTCGGCGCGCTCCTCGCCTTCGGGCGCAAACCACAAGGGCACCTCCCAGCCATAGACCGCGCCCCATACGGCGCCCGCAGCGGACAATCGGTCATAACAGGGCATCATCTTTGCCGGCCGCGCCTCGGGCCACTCATATCCTGGATAGTGAAGGCCGAAATTATGGCCGAAGGTTTCCTTGTTCTTTTTACCGGTCCAGACCTTGTTGGCGTAATCGCCGAACCGCCTTGGATCGACTTCGGAGAGATCGACATTCGGCTCGCCATCGACAATCCAGTTGACCAGTTCGTGACCGATGCCTCCGCC
>JAJFHM010000083.1 GCA_021775625.1 Hyphomicrobiales bacterium
TGGGCTTGGCGACAACGCTCATCGCCCGGTTGGCGTCCAGCAGGCTGTCCAGATTGACCTTGTCCTCGGTGACGATTGCAAGCAATGTGCCTTCGCCATAAGGCTCGGATGCGGTGAACTTGAAGCCGTAATAGGCGTCGGGAATTGTAACCGGCTGGCCGGACGACATCTTTGCGCTGCGGCCGTGTTTCGCCATCACGTCGTTGGGAACCAGCTGGGTCACCTCGCCGTCGGCATTGATGTCCAGCAGGATCAGAAAGCCCGGCTTTTCCGAGGTCACCCGGAAACGGATGTCCTCGCCCGATGACACGTGATCTTTCGGCAGGACTTCAATCTTGATTTGCGCTGCATTGTCCTGAACGATGAGATCGGTCACATCGTCGGACTTTTCGCCCAACGGCACGGCAGCCAGCTCAAGTGCCTTGTTCTCCGCCTCAAGGCTGGGGGTGAAGCCGAAACTGCGGCAGGCGGGGTTGGTGGCGCAGTAATCCTTGGTCTTGGAGCGCACATATGTGAGCAGCTCCGAGTTGGTGATAATACCGTTCTTGTTGTGGTCGGCAAGGTTGCGGCTCATGCCATCAATAAAATGCCGCGTAAACACGCCGCCGGCCGGGGTGTCCCAGGAAAACTGGTTGGACGCCGCAGCCGACCAGACCTGCAGCGAGCCCTCGGCTTTGACAAAGCTCACTTCGCGGCGATGCGCCTTGACGTCATAGACAGGCTGCGCGACTCCGCGCGAGGTAATCTTTGGAACGAAGGTCCGGGCGATGTCGTTGGATGCGGTGGGCTGAGTGATGTCAGCAACGCCGCGTGAAACCGTGCCGGAATGGCAGGAATCGATGACCACGATAACATTGCGCCCGGCGAGGCGCTCCAGCAGGGCGCCGAATTCATCGTCGGTGATCTGATTGCGGCCATCCTCGGTGGTGTCCACCGGTGAGAGCGTCTCATCGAGGCCATCATCTTCGTCACCGTTTTCATCCGCCAACTGGCTGCCGTGCCCGGAATAATAGATCACCACCCGGTCACCGTTTTCGGTTTCTCCAATCAAGCGCTTTTCGATGGTATCAAGAATTTTGGCGCGGGTTGCTTCTCCGTCTTTCAGGATCGTGATCGCCGATTTTTCAAACCCCCAGTGCTCGCGGACAAAAGCCTCCATTTTCGGCAGATCGCGCTGTGGACCGTTCAGCTGTCGGATGTTTTCGTATGCGCCGATGCCGATCAACAACGCGCGTTGTGCAGCGTGGGCCGGCGAGAACGTCACCGCCAGCAGCGCTGCGCTCAAGACCGCAGCGCCCGAGAACTGTCCAGCCCGGCAAACCTTAAACATCTCCGCGTCCTCGCTTATGGTGCGGTGAACAAACCGACCTGGCCCAGTTGAAAATCCTTGCCCTTCAGCAAGCGGATTAACTTGCCGCGAAGGGCGCGGGCAGCCTTCTGGTTGTTGAGCCCCTCGAGCACCCGAAGCAAGTCGGTATTGTATTCGGGAACCGCCAGGGCGACGAAATGGTCCGCCCCGAAGGGCTTGGAGACATCCAGAGGAAACTCGAACTTCTCACCGGCGACAAGCTTGCCGTGATAGAACGGATAAGGCGAAAGCGGCTCCGGTATGATGTATTGAACGGTGCCATCGACGGCCAGGTTGAAGGCGATCAGCTTTGTGTGCCTGTGGCCGCTGAGTTCGATGTTGAGCCTGGTGCCGGCCCGGTGCACGCCGTCCTTCTTGTCCAGCCGCAGCGTGAGAGGGCGGGATTGCGCGAGCTCTTCGAGTTCCCGCAGCAAGTGCCACTTGTCGATGATCGGCTGGACGGATTTGGCACTCGTCTGGCGGCCCAGGCGCGCCACCACGTCGCCGCTGCTGCTGACAATCTCGCCGGTTGCGTAATCCCAGGTGAGATCCGCCTGATTTCGCTTGGCGGCGACCACATCGTTCAGCTGTTTGATCAGATTGCCCCGGTCAAGGGCGTTGAGAATGTTGAGGGCAAGGTCTTTTGAAACCGCCTGGGCCTCGGGTGTCCCGACGGGGATGGCGACCTGGGCAGGGTCTCCGCGCGGCGTCATCTGTGGCGACTGGCGGCTGTCCGAGCGCGTGCGGACGTTTTCAATGAGATAGCGTTCCAGTTCGCTGGTGTTGACGACACCATCTTCATCAAGATCGGCATGGCCCCGCAGGGCGCGGGCAAACGACCATGAAAGCGCACCCCTGGCCTGCTTGTCGATGAGAAATTCCTGCACCACCTGGCCGTCGCGCACGGCGCCGAAATAGAGCACGTTCCTGAGCGCCTCGATGGTGATCTGCGCCGCGTCCGGGTCAGGCGGCGGCAGGGCGTCGTTGGTGATCTTACCATAGCCGCCGAGCCGGGTGCGCAAGACGCCGGCGCGGCTGTCAAACCCCCGGGTCATGGTTCCCGAATGGCAGGAATCGGCAATGAAGACGATCTTCACATGCTTTGCCTTGGCGAACATGAGATTGATTTCGTCGTCGATAATGCGCTCCCTGTTGGCCGGCGTGGAGGGATGGAACGCCGCCAGCTGAAAGACCTCGTCGAGCCCGTCTTCGGGCTCGTTACCGGCAATCCGTTCGGGTTCCTGGCCGCCGTGTCCGGCATAGGAAAAAACGATCGTATCGCCCGGCTGCGCAAGCTTCACCAACTCGTTCCAGGCGGCAAAGATGGCATCGCGCGAGGCCTTGGCGTCGAGCAGGGTCGTCACCTTTTTGGCGCCGATCGTGTGTAATGCCTGGGCGATGTCGCGGGCATCGTTGACCGCGCCACCGAGGCGGGGCAGGTGTTCGTAGCGGTCGATGCCGATGACCAGCCCGTAGGTCGCAGCCTGTGCGCTGCCGGCGAAAAATGCGCTCGCGGCAAAGGCCAAAGCGCCCAGCCGGGTGGCCCACGCCCTCATCGAACCAGCTCCACGCGGCGGCTCATCTGGTGCAACTCATCGCGGCTGTAACGCTTTGGATCATCCGGCGCAAACTGCCTGGTTTCTCCATGGCCTGCGGTCTTTATCGTCCCGGAATATCCCTGTTTCCGGAGATAGTCTGCCAGTGCCCGTGCGCGCCGTTCGGACAAAACCTGATTGGCCGCATGCGAGCCGACCGGATCGGTGTGGCCCACCAGGGTGACGTTGGGTTTGCCTTGTGCGTTCAGCTGCACCAGGAGATCGGCCGCAGCGGCCGCACCTTCCCTGGTGAACTCGGTCGTGCCGAACTTGAATGTGACCGGAATGGCGACGGTCTCGATCTTGAAGCCGCGCACCCTGAGCGCGCCAAGCCCGGTGGGCTTGCCCCGGGTCCTCGGCGCTGCCACATAGGATGATGCAAGCATACGGGTGGTCTCCGCTTTTTTCACGATGCGTTTGATCGTTGATTTGGCAGGCGGCTTCTTGGTGAACTCCGGATCGTCGATGACCTGCAGGGCCTCCTGATAGCGTTTGGTGGCCTGGGCATGATCGCGGTCTTCGCTGGCGATATCGCCGAGCATGGCAAGGGCAACCCACATGGGGTGATATTTCAGGCTCTCTTCGAGGGCTGGTTTCTGGGTCGCGGTGCTTGAGCCTGCCTTGAGCGCCTCGTCGACCTGGGTCAGGATGGACACCGCCACGCGCCGGCCGAGCGCCAGCCTGAAGTTGGCGTCGCAGTCAGGCAGTTTTTCCGCCTGCTGATGAAACTGCTTGATGGTCTGTGGCGCGACTGTGTCGCCCGCCGCCCGGATTTTATCGTACAGCGCAACGCAGTTTGCCGCGCTGTGAGCCGTTGACACCCACCCCATCGCGGCCGATGCCACAATGAGCACTGTGATCCAGGAATTCCGCGTCCGCATGTCTCTCTCCCCGTTCCGGCCTGGAGCCCAAAAGCAACATTTCGACTATATTTCGATATGGGGCGAAGTGAAAGGGCAGCGCTGTGATCTGGCTCACTGCGGGGTGGGTGAGGGCAGAGGCGCTGAACATGACCCTCCAGAGGAACGGCTGTATCCGCAAAATGGGGTTGCCTGCTCACTGGCTGGTTGCAGATGGATCGGTGTTCACAGGCCTAATGAGTTCGATGTCTTCGTCGAGAGACGCGTCTGCCACGTCGTCATGCTCAAGCACCCGCGACAACTCATCAGGTGTGCCTTCGACAATGAGGATTGTCGACAACGGTCCCGTCCAGATGGAAACGCCGGTTTCCTTCAGCCGGCTGATGGCTTGGCGTGCTGTGTCCTTGGTCTTTGATGCCGCATGCTCAATGAGTGCTTTTCGGTAAGCCTGACGCGATTCATAATCGTCCGGAGAAGGAGCTTCGGCGATCTCGTCTGAAACTTCCTTTAGTGTCACGATCAGTTTTTCGCGGGCACCCCTCTCCAACCCGGACAGATGGTCGAGAA
>JAJFHM010000084.1 GCA_021775625.1 Hyphomicrobiales bacterium
ACCGGCACCCAGAAAGTGCAGAAGCACGCCATCTTCGGTCCGGATGTGGATCCGACAGCTCTAAGCGGTGCGTATGACTTTCGATCAAAGAAGAAACGCTGATCCGCAGTTACGCGTTTCCCTGCGGCGGGCCGCCCATCACCTGATCTTCTTCGATCTGCTGCTCGATGCCATCGAGGAGGCCGGAAAGCGCGGCCTCGACGTCTTCCCGGGCGACGCCTTCTTCCAGCAACGCGCCCAACAAGCTGGCAGCGCCGTGCAGTGCGATAGAGAACCTGGGCAGCCCGTTGCGCAGCTCCCATGCCGCGGCCGCCGGCACCAGAGCGAGTTCGACAATGTCCTGCGTCCGGCACACCGGGCACTCGTCACTCATGTCGTGTTCTGTGATCTCGTCGAGGTCGACGGTCATGGCAAATTGCTCCTTACTGGCAGCCTTGGAAACGCCTGGCCATCATGCGGGTTTATAGCACAGTGTCGGCATAACCCTCCACGGCCTCAGATCGTCGGCTTTGCGACAATAAGTACATCCCGCCGGTTTGAGCATGTGACGGCGCGGGCGACGCATCTGACCTGCATTGCGACGCTTTTGACCTCTTGCAGATGCCACAAGGCGCATATTTTTTGCTGGAATTTCCTGAACATGGGCCGATTTCGACTGCCGCATCCGGAAACCGGCAGACACAGCACGAAGACGCCTGCATGTTCATCTGAAAGAACGCACGAAGCGACACCGCAATTTGCAGGTGGGAGGGATACATCATGACAGCGATTGACGCATTGAAAGCACAACGGGAGGCTTCACTCAAAGCCACGGCCGGCGGACCGCCGGCGCGCACTTCAAACCCGTTTTTCGGCGTCGGCCCGATCACCGATCTCACCTGTGACGAAGTGGACGCGCGGCTGAACCGCATCGCGTTCGACGCCTGGATCGAACAGAACTACCGCAAGCGCGACGACCGCGGCCGGGATATCGGCGCTTTCACAACGGCGGAAATCGGCCGGTCGATGCATCGCGGATATCCCGCCGACAAGATCCTGCTCGACATGATGCACGAGATCCACCGTTATTTCGAATTCCCCAAGACCAACAAGATGGCGGTCGGCCTGGGCGGCGGCCACTCCGGCTTTACGGTGTCGGTGCTGCACCTGATGAATGCCAATGACGACGATCAGCATATCTATGTGGACACGCCCGAACCGGAAACCGATGCGGCCGGTTCCGGCGGCTTCTTCCGCCAGTCGTGGGGCGCACAGATGGTTGAAATGCTGCGTTACGCCAAAAACGGCGACGAAGCCCGCATGCATTTTGCGGACACTGAAGGATCGATCCCGTCGGCGGACGAACTGCAGGGCATGGGCATCAAGCTGTTCATCGGTGTTGGCCATGAGACCACCGGCGCCACCACCTATACCGAAGGCGATGTGCGCAACCTGCTCGAATGGCTCGACCGCGACCCGCCGCATCATCACGCGGTGCTTGATGCAACCTCCATGCTGGGGGCCATGCCGTGGGGAGAGAAGATCGTCAACGAGGTGATGACCAAATGCTGCATGTTCATGCCGTTCCAGAAAGCCATCGGTGGCATTTCGGGATATTTTGTCGTCTCCCTGACGCCGCAGGCGCTCAACCTGGTGGAGCTGAACCAGAAGGATCCGTCATGGGCGATCCCGCGCCAGCTCAAGATTGCCGTGCCGCGCGATCCGAAGCGCCCGCTGTCCAGTGAGATCACCACCGAGCTTGGGCCGATTTACGATCCCGACGCGAACAAGATGCTTGGCGGCATCATCAACACCTACGCAGCACTTGCTTATGCGGAGACCACCTTCGGTCTGTTGCGGTCTGAAGGCATCGTGGGACCGGTCTCAGAGCTCAACAAGCGCTCTATCGCCAACCGCCAGGCAATCAACAAGTGGGTTGCCAAGAGCAAGCTCATCGAGGCCGGCGTCGGCGATGCGGACCGCCGCGGGGCCGCGGTGACGTTGCTCAAGGTCAATGACCCGGACATCACCGACCCGGTGGTTCATGCGGACATCATCGCAAAGTCGAAACAGATCCTCGGCTATGAAGGCATCACCCATCCCAATGGCGATTACGAACCGGGCCTCGATGTGGCACGCTATGTCAACGCGTTCCCCGGCACACCCGGTGACTACCGCGCCTGGATTGGCGGAATTCGCCCTGTCGCCGACATCACCGCTCTGCTCGACAATCTGGAATATGCCTATCACCGGGCAAAGATCGCCAAGCTGGAAGAGCTCCTGGCGGAATTCGATGTCACCTTCGAGGCCTCCCATAAAGGCGTTGAGATGACCCGCAAGGATGATCCGGACCGGGCGTATAAGGTGCTCATCGCCGACCTCGTCGGCCTGCGGTTTGCATCCACCGGCGCACCGGATCATGCGGAAGTGACGGCCCATGTCGAGGCCAAAGGCGGAGTGTTTCACGACGGCGCCCTGAGCGATGGCGCATCGCTCGAAGCCGGCAGGATCCACTTCTTCTATCAGCCGGATCTTTCGACGGCCGAGGAACTGCTGCCGCTGACCGACAAGGGCCAGTATGACGCGGTGATCGCCGCTGCAACCTTTCTTCCCGAAGCCTGCGTCTTCAAGGAAGGCGGCGTTCGCATCGGTGCCGGCACCGGCAATATGGGCGCATCGTCGTGGGGCGGCGGCAATGGCGTTGGCGGGACAGCGCCCTTAATGAACACCCCCAGCTTCAATTCGCGCGCCACGGCGCAGATGGCGATGAAGGGGCTCTTGAAAGTTCTGCCCGACCTGCCGGTCGATGCGTTGCACAAACGCGTCGTCGAGCGTGATTTCGACACCGGCAGGAATCTTCGCGAATATCCAACCGAAAAACTCGAAGGCAAGCGGCTGGCGGTCCTGGGCTATGGCAATATCGGCCGCGAGCTGGCAAAACTTGCCCGGTCCTTCGGCATGTCAGTGGCGGTTCATGCCCGCCCGGCGCACCAGGAGTGGATCGAATCGGAAGGCTTCACGTTCGCTCCCACCGCCGAAGATGCGGCCCGTGGCGCCGACGTGATCAGCCCGCATACCGGGCTTGGCGCGCTCGATGCCGACAGCGGCAGGTTTGCCAATGCGGGCTTCATCGATGAAGTCGTGCTGAGCGCCCTCAATGACGGCGCCGTTGTCGTCAACTACGACCGCGGCGAGGTGATCGATGCCACGGCTCTCGACCGGGCACTGACCAGCGGCAAAGTGCGGTATGCAGCAATCGACGCCGACATCTTCATGGACGCTGATGGCAATGTCACCGGACCGATGGCGCCTTATCTCGAGATCGAAGCAAAGCACCGTGGCAAACTCGAACTGCTGCCTCATGCCGCTGCGGACACCGAACACCTGAGCCGCGTCGAAGGTGCAAAGCAGGCGGTCGACCAGATCTTCGAGGCCATTCAGCACAAGCGCGTTATCAACCTCAAAGGCGAGCTGCCCAAAGGCTACACGAGTGCCGGCGCCCATACTGTGGACGGGGTCGGCAAAGTCACGTCCGGCCGGCTGGCACAGGCGGCCGACAACGAAGGCGCGTTGCGCGAAGCCCGCGAAACCGCCGAGCGCATCACCGCGATCTGGGGTGCTCTGTCAGCCATCGAGGAGCCGGACCGGCGCCGGGTGCTGCTGGAGCGTTATGGCAAAGACCTGATCCTCAGCTCAAACCGCTACGCCACTTTGATGGAAGAGCTGGGACTGAAAGGCCCCTACGGCTAGAGCATAGTCTTCTCACATGGGATCATCCCCAACCTCGCCGAACAGCCATTGCCGGAAGGCTTTGACTTTCGGCCGGTTCAGATTGGCTTCGGGACACACCACATAATAGGCAAAGTTGGCCGGCAGGGAGAAATCGAACGGTTTCACCAATCTGCCGGACGCCAGGGCACCCTGTGCCAGGACGCTACGCGCCAGCGCGACACCGTCGCCCTGCTCGGCTGCCTGTATCACCAGATTGGAATGCTGGTAGGTGGGGCCTCTGTCGGCATCGATGGTGGTTTCTCCCGCCGCCATCAGCCACATGCGCCAATCGACCCGCATGTCATCATGCAGCAGGGTATGGTTTCTCAGATCCGCCGGGGTCTGCAACGGCGGACCTGACTGCAACAGGCCCGGTGCGCAGACCGGGAACAGTTCCTCGGTCATCAACCGCTCAACGCTGAGGCCGGGCCACGCGCCCTGTCCGTAGCGAATGGCCAGATCGACATTCTCACGCACAAAATCGGTGGCATGGTCCGACGGGGCAATGCGCAGGTCGATCTCCGGATGGGCCCGGCGGAACCGGCCGACCCTTGGCACCAGCCAGGTTGCCGCGAAAGAATCCATGGTGGTCACCGTCAACTCGCCGGAGCGGTCGTCGCTGTGCAGGCGCTCCACAGCCGTCGCCATGATGTCCAGTGCTTCGCTGACAACCGGGAACAGCGACTGGCCGGCGTCCGTCAGCATCAACGCCCGGTTCAGTCGCCGGAATACGGTCAAGCCCAAATGCGCCTCGAGGGACTTGATCTGATGGCTGACCGCGGCCTGGGTAACATTCAGCTCCGCTGCTGCGCGGGTGAAACTCAAGTGGCGTGCCGCAGCCTCAAAAGAGCGCAGCGCGTTCAACGGGGGCAGGCGTCGGGACATGGTCAGAATGTTATAAATTCTATTCAATCGGTCAAGGGGTAGCGCACACAGTTTGCGAAATATTTGCCACAACTTATGCCTTATTCACAGATCTTCTATCAATTTTACATGAATTTTTCTTATCTGAATGACAAGAAAGATCGTTTGTTGCGCCGCTCCAGCGCGCTTACATCGAGGACATTCGAGACGCTCCATTGCCGGAGCACATGCCCAGAGACCTAACGACAGAACTGGAGCCTTAAGATGACGACTTCAATCGCCCGGACAGCAGACCATCTGATCTCGCCGCACCGGGCATTTGGCGCCAACCCGGCCCGAGCCCGCCGCGCCAAAGCGCCTCGCGGGCTCTTCGAAACCGTTGTCGCGTGGCAGAACCGGTCCGCCGAGCGCTCCCACCTGCGCCAACTGGATAGCCGCCTGCTGGCCGACATAGGCATGACCCGTGCCGACGCCGAGCGGGAGAGCCGGAAGCCGTTCTGGCGGCCGTAAGCCCGAAACGTGCCCTGCGCTGTTAACAAGCAAAAATGATATTGGAGACCAATCATGACTGACGTGGACTATTCTCAACGCTTCGACCACACCACCAAGACGACGCCCCCCAATGCAACACCAGGCGCCTTCGTCGCGGCCCTGACGCTGGCTTTGATACTTGGACTAAGTGCGGTGGACATTCAGCGGCCCGATGCGCCGACCACTGACACTGCACAGGCCGCCCACAGCGAAATCGAGGCTCTCGATGGACGCGGCAAATGGGGTGGCTATTTGTGAGACAGCCAACACGCGCTGCGGATGGAGTGCTGCGGCAGAAAAGCAGAACCCGGCCACGGCGGTTGCGCCGGGCCGGGTTCGCGGTTTTGTCTGGCTACTTGATTTTCTTGATTTCGCCGGACGCCAGTCTTGCCTGGTAGTCCGCAAGCAGCGCCTTGACCTTCGGCATCAGCATGTAAAGGCCGATGATGTTGGCGATGGCCATGGCAAAGATCATGGCATCGGAGAAGTCGATGACCGGGCCTAAGCTCATTGACGCGCCGATCACCACGAAGACGCAGAAGATTGCTTTGAAGACCAGTTCCTTGGCCTTCCCTTCGCCGAACATGTAGGTCCAGGCCTTGAGACCGTAATAGGACCAGGAGATCATGGTCGAGAAGGCGAAGAGGACCGCGGCGATCGCCAGGACGTAGCCAAAGCCCGAGATGTCGGCTTCAAATGCCTTGGAGGTGAGCGCAATGCCGGTGACGCCGCTGTCAGGCACCCAGGACCCGGTGATGGTGATCACCAGTGAAGTCATGGTGCAGATGACGACGGTATCGATGAACGGCTCAAGCAGAGCAACATAGCCTTCCGTCACCGGGTGCTTGGTCACCACCGCGGAGTGCGCGATGGAGGCCGAACCGATGCCGGCTTCGTTCGAGAACGCAGCGCGCTTGAAACCCTGGATCAAGGCACCAATGGCACCACCCGCAACCGCCGTCGGGGAGAAGGCTCCGGTAAAGATGGCGCTGATCGCTGCCGGCAGTTCACCGACGTTCATCAAGATGATGATCAGCGCTGCGCCGACATAGATGATCGCCATGGCAGGCACGACTTTTTCCGTCACCCGGGCGATCGACTTGATGCCGCCGATGATGACGATGCCCACAAGCGCCGCCATGATCAGTCCGAACAGCCAGCCCTTGCCTTCAAAGAACGGAATGATCGAGGAGATCTGGGCGAACGACTGGTTGGCCTGGAACATGTTGCCGCCGCCGAGCGCGCCGCCAATGCAGCAGATCGAAAAGAAGATCGCCAGGAACTTGCCGAGCGCTGCCTTGCCATCTTCCGACAAGCCCTTGCTCAGATAGTACATCGGACCGCCTGAAACGGTGCCGTCCTTATACTCGTTGCGGTAATGCACGCCGAGAGTACACTCGGTGAACTTGGAAGCCATGCCGAGCAGTCCGGCCAGGATCATCCAGAATGTGGCGCCCGGTCCGCCAAGATAGACGGCGACGCCGACGCCGGCGATGTTGCCGAGACCAACCGTACCCGAGAGAGCGGTTGCCAGCGCCTGGAACGGCGTGACTTCACCGGCGTCCTTCGGGTCGAAATAGTCACCCCGGACGAGTTCGATGGAATGTTTGAACCCCCGAAACTGGATAAAACCGAAATAGACTGTAAAAACGACCGCGGCGATAACAAGCCAACCCACGATGAGCGGGAAGTTGGTGCCGAACACCGGCACGGAGTAAAATACCAGGCTGACGATCGGATTGACGATCGGCGCGATGGCGTCACTGATTGCCTGGTCGACCCCATCCGACTGGGCAAAGGCAACGCCGGTCATGAAGGGCAGGCTGGCGCCGGCCCCGAGAATAGATTTAAGCATCTGGATTTCCCCTCTGTTATTCTGAGTGTCCCTGGAAGGATTGCCCGTTACGGCACGATGGTGACCGGCACGGGCGAGGCCTGCGCGAGCGTTATCGCCAGGCTGCCGAGCAGCCTGTTGGCGAGCCCGGAACCACCCGCCCGGCCAACGATGATCTGAACCGCAGATTTTTCCTCGGCAATTGCGGACAGCAGTTCCCCGGCATTGCCGTGGCGCGCCTCGCAGGTGGTTTCGATGCCCGAGGCGTTCAGCTTGTCGGTTACCGGCTGGACAATGCCGTTGGCCCGGTCCAGCTCCTGTTCGCGCCGCTTGTGACGCTCCGCCAGCTCCTCCGGCGTGTGGAAGCTGTAAGGCGACCATTCAAGCACCTGGACAAGGTGCAGTTTCGCCTTCGCCAGTTTGGCCCGCGCCGCTGCGAAGTCCACAGCACGCTGTGCCGCATCGGAACCGTCGAAGCCGACGATGAAAATGTCGGTCATTTGCGTTTTCTCCCTTTGCCGCTGCACTGCGCCCACCTGAAGGAAGGTCATGCGCCCTGACAAAAGGGCGCGTTCAGGCTCCGGACAAAGTGCCAACGGTCACTTTTCCCTCAAACCTTCCGACTACAATTATAGGCATTTTTCCTAGTCATTGGCTCTTTTATAGGCTAAAAAGCAGTCATATGCCCTACATAGCTAGTTTTTATAGGAATTACGACTGAATGAAGAAGAACTTTGATCAGATTGATCGCCATATACTGACGGAGCTGCAGGAAAACGGACGCATGCCCATCGTGGAGCTTGCGGGACGTATCAACCTGACAAAAACGCCGTGTGCAGAGCGGGTGCGGCGGCTGGAGCGCGACGGTGCCATCGCGGGGTACCGGGCAGAACTCGACCCGGACCAACTCGGCGCCGGCTTCGTAATGGTTGTGATGGTGACCCTGGGGCAAACCAGCGACAACGCATTCGAGCTGTTCAATGCGGCCGCTCAGCGGATCCCCGAAATTCAAACCTGCTTTCTGGTTGCCGGAAATTTTGACTATCTGCTTCTGGTCCGCACATCCGATATCAGCCGCTACCGAAATGTTCTGGGTGACCAGATCGGCAAGCTTCCAGGGGTTCGGCAAACCCACTCCTATGTGGTCATGGAAGAGGTCGTCAACCGAAAGGCATTGCCGGTTTGACCTTCGACGCCGCTGCGCTGTGGTGAGTTGACTGCGCCTTGATTTGTGACACAGTGAGCGCTCTGAAAGCTATCGCGGGAACCGGAAAATGGATCTGGGATTCATCATAGGGACCGGGGCTGTCGTGGTCCTGCTGGTGCTCTACATTCGACTGTCCAGACATTACTTCGACAAGCGGCGGGCTGACATCGCCGAATCAAAGGGCGTTGCGCCTGAAGACGTGCCACCGGAAGAAGCCGGTTTTATGAGCGACAGTGAAATGGATGCCTCACATCACAAAGACGACTGAGCACCGGTTTCTGAAGTTCGTTCCCCCGTCGGAAAGATAGGAGATTTGCCGTGCATTTAGGGCTGATCGGCGGCATCGGGCCTGCCGCGACGGAGTTTTACTACAGGGGCCTGGTCCGGGCACATGCCGCTGCGGGCACACCGCTGGAGTTGACCATCTCCAACGCGGACAGCCGGGTGATGCTCGAAAATCTCCTGAGCGGCCAGGCGCAGACCCAGGCGGAGGTTTTCCTTGAACATGTCAACCGGCTGCAAGCGGCCGGCGCCGACACTGCAGTGGTCACGTCGCTTGGCAGTCATTTCTGCATAACGGAACTGGAGGCAATCTCGCCATTGCCGGTGTTCAACGCGATTCCGGTGCTCGATCGGTATTTTGCAGGCCAGGACATGGCACGCATTGCACTTCTGGGTACACGAACGGTTATGGAATCCCGGCTTTATGGCGGCGTTTCCTCGGTTGAATTCGTGCTGCCGCAAGGCGACGCGCTTGATGCCGCCCATGACAACTACGTCGCCATGGCCATGGCCGGCGAGGCAACCGATGAGCAAAAGGATTTCTTCTTATCGCTCGGCAGGAAACTCTGCGAAGAAGGGGCTGACGCGGTGGCTCTGGGAGGCACCGACCTGTTCCTGGCTTTCGGTGAGACCGATTGCGGATATCGCGTGATCGACTGCGCTCAGGTGCACATCGATGCACTGGCGTCCGCGTCGATCGGCCAAGCCTGACCGAGCGGGCTGATTTGGCGCCATCAAACGATTCGGCATTAGCCGATCCCGCTCGAGCACTTGACGCCATTTGTGCCGGCCTCAGACAGACCGCGTAATCCCGCCATCGACCCTGAGGTTCTGGCCGGTGATGTAGCCAGCACCTTCCGAGGCGAGGAAGGCAATGGTCGCAGAAATCTCATCCGTCTTGCCGTAACGCTGCATGGGAATGCGCTTCCTGAAGTCCTCGTTCTCCGGCAGGCTGTCGATGAAACCGGGCAGCACGTTGTTCATGCGGATATTGTCGGGCGCATATTTGTCGGCGTAGAGCTTGGCATAGGCTGCAAGTCCCGCGCGGAACACGCCGGATGTGGGAAACACCGGGTCGGGCTCGAAGGCGGCGAAGGTTGAAATATTGACGATCGAACCGGACTTCTGCTTCTGCATGATCGGCGTCACCATACGGATCGGGCGCACCGCACTGAGGAAGTAGACCTCCATGCCCTGATGCCAGTCTTCATCGGTGAGTTCGAGGACCGGGCCGCGTGGCCCGTGACCCGCGCTATTCACCAGAACATCGACCCGGCCCCAGCGCTCCATGGTGGCGTCGACCAGCCCCTGAAGATCATCCTTCGATTGATTTGATCCGGTGACGCCGATGCCGCCGAGTTCGTTGGCCAGCGCCTCGCCCTTGCCCGACGACGACAGGACCGCAACATTGAACCCGTCTTCCGCCAGCTTGCGCGCCGCACCGGCGCCCATGCCGCTGCCGCCTGCCGTAATGATTGCAACTTTCTGATCTGCCATGACCGTTCCTCCGTTGTCTGTATCTGTTCTAAACATGGACCATCCGTGAGGCCTTGACCAATCATGTCTCATCGCGCAAGGCTGTAGAATATCTACTGCCTACGTTCGAGCTGGTCCCCAAGCAAATGCCAAATATGTATGCGCTGCGGATGTTCCATGCCGCCGCGCGGCATCTAAACTTTCGGCTGGCCGCAGAAGAGCTCAACCTCACTCACGGGGCTGTGGCGCAGATGGACTGTGTATTGTCGGGGGTTGCGCGCTCCATGGGTACATAAATTCTGGCGAACCACTGCTGGATGCGATATCGCTCTACACCCGCACTTCAACCGATAGATCTGCCCGTCTTGCCGAATCCGCCCACAGATATGATGATTTCCGTATCCCACCTGTCGAAGACCTATGATGACGGATTTCAGGCCCTGAAAGGCATCGATCTTGAGATCGGGCGGGGAGAGATATTTGCCCTGCTTGGCCCCAACGGGGCGGGCAAAACCACTCTCATATCCGTCATCTGCGGGATTGTTACGCCGTCTGGAGGCCGCGTCACCGTGGACGGCCACGATATTATTTCAAACTACCGGGCAACGCGGAGCCTGATCGGACTTGTGCCGCAGGAGCTCACGACCGATGCGTTCGAGACCGTTGGCCATGTGGTGCGCTTCTCGCGCGGGCTTTTCGGCAAGAAGCCGGATGCAGCGCATATCGAAAAGGTTCTCAAGGACCTGTCCCTGTGGGACCGGCGTGACAATCAGATCATGACCCTGTCGGGCGGCATGAAGCGCCGGGTGATGATCGCCAAGGCGCTGGCGCATGAACCAAGAGTGCTGTTTCTCGATGAGCCTACCGCCGGTGTCGATGTGGAGCTGCGCAAGGAGATGTGGCAGGTGGTGCATGACCTGCGCGCATCCGGCGTTACCATCATTCTCACCACCCATTACATCGAAGAAGCAGAAGAAATCGCCGACCGCGTCGCCGTCATCAATCACGGGGAGATCATCCTGGTGGAGGACAAGGCGGAGCTGATGCGCAAGCTCGGCAAGAAGCAACTGGAACTTGAGCTGCACGCGACGCTCAAAGCCGTGCCGAAGAAACTGTCGCAGCATGACCTGGTGCTGGCGGCTGACGGTCTGCGGCTGATCTACACCTATGACACGCACGCTGAGCGCACCGGCATCACCGCGTTGCTGAAGGATCTCCATGAAGCCGGCATCCGGTTCCGCGACCTGCAGACCACTCAGAGTTCTCTGGAGGAGATCTTTGTCAGCCTTGTGAGGAGCGAGCCGTGAACTGGCGTGCGATCTGGACAATATACAAACATGAAATGTCGCGTACCCGGCGCACGCTGGCGCAAAGCGTGGTCTCACCGGTGATTTCGACCTGTCTTTACTTCGTGGTGTTCGGATCGGCCATCGGCTCGCGCATCACCGAGATCGAGGGTGTGAGCTACGGGGCGTTTATCGTGCCGGGCATGATCATGCTTTCCCTGCGCCCCCTCTCGGTCACCAATGCCTCCTTCGGGATCTATTTTCCAAAGTTCACCGGCACCATCTATGAACTGTTGTCGGCGCCCATCTCGTTCATCGAGATCGTCATCGGCTATGTCGGCGCTGCAGCCACCAAATCGACATGCCTGGCGCTGATCATGCTGGCGACCGCCCATCTTTTCGTACCGCTCGAAATCTTGCATCCGTTCTGGATGCTGCTGTTTATGGTGCTGACGGCGACCACGTTTTCACTGCTTGGCTTCATCATCGGCATCTGGGCGATCAACTTCGAGCAGTTGCAGATCATCCCGCTGCTGGTGATCACGCCATTGGCGTTTCTTGGCGGGACATTCTATTCCATCACCATGCTGCCGCCGACCTGGCAGACCGTGTCGCTGTTCAACCCGGTGGTCTATCTGGTGAGCGGGTTCCGCTGGAGCTTCTACGAGATCTCCGATGTCAGCGTCGGCGTCAGCCTGGGCATGATTGCAGTGTTTCTCGGCACCTGCCTCATCGTCGTATGGTACATCTTCAAGACCGGCTACCGGCTTAAGAGCTAGAGCGTGATCGGCTTATATGGAAACGATCTAGTCCCAATCGCGGTTTGAAACACCGATACCTGGTGCGGCCCGTCCCATGACGGAAGCACTTTTTGATCTTCGCCGCGCGCCACCTGCGCCACACACAGCACCGGTCCCGGCGCGGTGTAAAGTGCGCCGATCGTGTCTGCCAGATCCGCCTCGGTGCGGCAGTCGCGGACCGTGGATATGCCGGCGCCACGCGCCATGGCGGCGATATCCGCCGGGCCGGCCGTGAGGCTGGGCTGTTCGCCGGTTTCGCCGAAGCTTCGATTGTCGAGCACCAGGATGGCCAGGTTTGGGGCACCCGCATTGGCGATGGTGGCAAGCGAGCCCGCGCCCATCATCATCTCGCCATCGCCGGTGATCACAAGCACCCGTTCACCGGGCCTGGCCAGCGCAAGTCCGAGGCCGGTTACAGCGGCAAGCCCCATGGCGCCCCAGAAATGAAAGTTCCTGGCAGTCTCGCCGGCGGCCGCGACGTCATAGGTCGGCGCACCCAATCCGGTTATCACGAGCGCATCCGCACGCTCCGCCAGCACGCGCCCCACAAGACGGCGCCGCAGAAGCTCGCCGCCAGCGTTTGAAAGCGGCGGTGTCACTTGACGAATTCCTTGGTGCCGATGATGTGCTGGTGCACCAGAACGGCTGTAGACTTTCCGTCTTCGAAGGCGAGTTGTGCTGCACTTTCGAAGGCTGTCCCCACATCCGCGTTGTCCGCAGCCGAGAAGCACGTTACCCCCATGGCCTCGAGCGCCGGGCGGCAGCCCTGCCCCATCGGCACCTGCCAGGGATTTTGCTCACCATTTTCGCCCCGCATGGTGACCAGCATCAGGCAGGGGGTTTGGGTGATGGCCGGGAGCGACAGGGCGTTCATGCAATTGCCGGTGCCGCTGGATTGCATCAGGAGCACTGCGCGTTCACCGCCGAGCCAGAGACCGAATAAAAGCCCCATGCCCTCCTGTTCGCTGCTCAGCGTTATGACGGTGATCCCGGAATCCGCCTCACACAAATTGAGCAGTTCCGTCAGACCACCATCCGGCACTGTCGCGACAGTGCGGATGTTGCCGGATTTGAAAGCGCGGAAGACGTCGCGCGACCAGTGCTGGTCCATCGGATGAGCCGATTATCTGGGGTGGACTACTAGTTGGTGTGGGCCGGACACGTGGCGGTTCCGGCCCGCACCATGTTTCGAACTACTCGATAACGCCGTCGGCGCGAAGTTTGCGAACCACCGCTTCAACCACTGTGTTGACCGATGCCGGGGTTCCCGGCTCACCGGCCGGGCCTCGCGGTCCAGGCTCGCCTTGCGGTCCGGCCGGGCCGGCAACGCCCTGGGGTCCCTGCGGTCCAGGGTCACCCTTGGCGCCGGCAGGACCAGGATCGCCTTTGGCTCCAGCTGGCCCCGGGTCGCCCTTGGCACCTTCCGTACCGGCAGGTCCGGCTGGTCCGGCATCGCCCTTCGGTCCGGGTCCACCCTTCAGCTGATCGGCATGGGTGGCTGCCAGATCCTTGGAAACGGCCTCAATTGACGGAACTTTCTGCTCCACCTGGTCAACCCGGCTTGACAGGTTGCTAATATAGGCGATCGCGACAATCGTCGGGATAATGGCGCCGGCGAGCGCCGCCCCCGCCAGTTTGCCGAATCCGCCTTGTTGTGAATCACTCATGTGTTACTCCCAATTCATCGTTGTTTGTCGGGACAGGATGCACGCAGCCAGCATCCCCCAAAGCGTCCGTGCAGAGGTGACCTCCCGCTACATCCCGGCATCAAATGCCATGAAGAGGCCGACATGTCGACATGAACTTCCAGTGCCTCATTGTGCCGGCAAAGTTCCGCGAAAGGACGCAAGGCCGCACCCCTGATTGCATTGCAGCCCGATTGCCCGGACCGGTTACCGCCGGAGCGCGGAATGCGCCAAGTTTCCCGCATCGCGTAACACACAAAACCGAACGCTGCTGCTCACGCCGCGACACTTCTCGCAAGCTCATCGGCGGCGCTTGAAATATTGTTTCAAAAATTTCCACAAGATTCGACAATTTATAAAGTTCAAATTACATAACTGTTTGATATTTTTTCCATAATTTCTTTGCATTTAGGATTACTATAGTATCATCCATATATAACTTTCGCGTAACTGGATTTTATGCACCATTAATACTAAATAGCAATTTTCATTTCTGCCGGTGTCGATATTTTCTTTAGAAATCGGCAGAGAGTTCCTATATGATATCCGTATCTAAGGCGGAAATGTTAGGGAGAGTGCAGGCCGTGGTCTCAACACAGAAACTAGACAAAGAAATCGAAAAAACCCAGACGATGGTCGAGGAAATGCGCTCGAAGATCGAGCAGAGCGGCCAAATCCTGGAACAAATGGCAGATTCGGAATCCTTCGGCGACGTTGATTTCGACATCGAAAACGCCCGCATCGAAGACGTCCTCTCGCAGCAAAAGGTCATGGAGTCCAATATAGCGGACCTGATCATCGGCCTTGAGGACGTAACCAATTCGTTCGGCTCCGAGTTCGACAGCATGCAGGCATTCAGCCTGTCGGAAAAGCTGGTCGGCATGTTCTCCAAAACCAAAGCCAAGGCCATGCGCAATGAGCGCGTGCGCACCACGTCACTTGCCTCAAATTTGCAGGACCTTTTGGCCAAGTCGGACACAATCGTGCGTATCCTCAAGGCGCAGGAAGACGTGCTCAACGCGCGCTATGCGTCTTCGGAAGAGAGCCTGAAGACGGTGATCGCACGGCGCCAGGCCGTGACCGAAGAGCTGCAATCGACCCAGACGCGCATCGAGGAACTCAATCCGATGCTGCTCGATATTGAAAACCAGATTGCCGCATCGACCGATCAGGCGGCACGCACCAAACTCGAAGGCCAGAGGTCGGACCTTGCGACTGAATATAATCAGGCACAGGCAAGGGAGCAGGAACTGCTCGCCGCATCGCAGACGCTGGAACGCTACACCGCCATGTTCCAGACCTTTGTCGACAGCCTGAACAATCAGATCGCTGCGCAGAAGACACTGATCAACAAACTGTCCATCGACACCGAACAGCGCATTGTCCTGTACAAGGCTCTGGAGGACTCATTGAAAACGGCGGCCCAGCAGGACGTCGCGCACCAGATCAACACTCTGGGCGCAAAGGTCGATACGGCGGCTGAACAAACCATGGCCGGCATCGGTGCTGCGGCGCAGTCCCACATTGCCGATCTTCTCGAACTGCATGAGAAAAACATGCTGAGCACACAGGAGATCCACCGGCGCAAGAAGCTGGCGGACGATGCCTTTGCCCGGCGGTTCTCCGAGGTTATGGAGAAGCATCAGACTTCGTCCTACATGCAAAGTTAGGGGCCCGTCCAATGGGTTCCAACATGGCGGCCGACATCGAGCGCTATTTCGGCGCCACGTCATCTGCTTTTCGCGGACTGGCGCGGGTGTTCGAAACGGAGAAGGAGTGGACCAAGCGCCATAATCTGATCCACCGGATCTGCCAGCAGCACCTCGACCGCCTGCGCACGGCGCATGAATGCTGGGAGCTTTCCACCCGGTTCTGGGACAAGTTCAAAATCGACACAAAGGAGTCCGGGTTCCCCATTTTTCAACACATGCTGCAACTCGAGAACGATCGCAAGGCGGCCGGCGACCGCCTGGAGACACTGGCAACCTCGCGTCAGATTCGCGGCGAAATGGTGGAGATGTTGTTGCGGCACCGGAAGCATCCAGGCGGCCTGCAGCGCAAGATGGCGGAACGGCTCTATAACGAGACGCTTGCGGACTATGATGTGTTCTTCACCCACACAACGCCGCAAACCGTGCGCCACTCGGTCAACCGGCGCTCGGGCCGGCCGTATTATGTGGTCCAGTGGGCCAGCTATGACGGCGCGGCCAACCTGCCCTTGATTTACGTTGCCGTTATCGAAGATTCTTCTGACGATGCATCCAGGCCACCGCCGGATCGTGAAAGCGGCAAAAAACCCTGGCCCGAAGGCGAAGCGGTGGACGGGCTCCCCAATCGCGACCTTTCAAGCGCGTTTTGCGAGTTTGTGCAGGCCCATTCGAGCTACAGCCTGACACTTACGACCATCGCCACTGCGCTCGACAAGGATTTTCCGACACTGCACCCCAAGCAGATGCGCCGGTTCGTTGTCGGGCCGTTTTATGCCGGCGGTTTCACCAGTCACAATGAAGAGGTGCAGCGCATTCTCGACAAGGTGGATGACCCGAACAACATGTGGCTGATGACCTGGACCGCCCAGGAGCTTTATTCAAAGGAAGAACGCCCGGCGCGCTGGGGCCTGTGGGGCAAGTCCGCACCGGAGGAAGTGTTCCACATCGACACCGACAATCTCGATTGCGTCCGCCAGGGTGTGAGTGCGGTGGAGCGCCGCGCGCTGATCCCGCATGAAGCCTATCAGGCGGTTTACTCGCAAGGCCGCGTCGACGAGATCCTGGGCGACTATGAGTGTTACATCGCCAGCGGCGATCGCATTATCCGAAATGTATGAGGTTTGAATGGACATCGGACTGACCACTTTGCAGGAAGACGACATTGCAAAACATATTCCATCCGCACATGCACTGCTGCAGAAGGCGGCTGTCATCATTCCCGACGATCACAACAAATCCAAAGTCGAGCTTGCCGGGACCCGGCGCAGGTTCGTCAGCACGGTTTCCACGTCAAACCTGAAGCGCACCGCGGACGTGCGGATCCTCCACACCATTTCCAGCGTTCGCCCCGATGACGACATGCTGTCGGTTGAACAGCACCGGCTGGCCTACAAGCTTCGCCGGGCGCTGGCAGTCGGGCTTGCCGTGGTCGACGTGTTCGCGCGCCAGACCGAGCTTGAAATGCTGACCGACAAGAACAAGGGGTCGGCACTCGGCGGCGACGATGCAGCGCGCTATCACAAGCTGTTGAGCTCGGCGGCCTTCGTGGCGCTGTTCACGGCGGGAAGCTATTTATTGCAAACCATCGGGACCGATGCGGAGGCAACCGCCGATACGCCGGACCCGTCGTTCATTTTCGATACGCCGCACGACGCCTGCAAAAGTTTCCTCTACGGGCTTGAGCAGGCGATCGACGGTGCACCCGACGATGACCAACTTCTGGCGCGGGCCAAGGCTTTTGCGCGGGCAACGCTTGAGGGGCTGATGACCCGCCATGCGCGGTTCGACGGCATCCAGGTGTTCGATGAACTGCGCATCCGCCTCGACAGCGATGATTTCACCCTGAGCGGGCTCGCCATCGATGAACGCGGCGCCCGCAAGCCCCTGGTGATGACGTTCAAGAAGCCGGACGAAGTGGTCGGCAACCACATCGCCAAATACCAGTCCATCAAGCTCGCCAAGATGCTGATGGCGTATGATTTCGACAAGCAGCTCAATCCGTTTGTCGAGCTGGGCGGTTATCTCTTTACCTTCATTGGCGACGGATTTCCCGGCACCGGCAAGACCACGCTCATCCAGATGATCGCAGGCCTTGTCAAAGATTATTGCGACATGGCGGGGTATTCATTCCATTACGAGAATTTCGGCATCGACCAGATCTCGTCTTACCAGGGCAAGTCGGGGCAGAACTGCAAGCAGTTCATCTCCAATGTGATGGATCCCCGCGTCATCGGTTTCGGCACGGTGGACGATATCGACCAGGTAGCCGCAAAACGCTCGGATGACCGCGCCTCCGCGGGCCAGCAGGAAGTGACCGGTGTGTTGATGGAGAGCTTTTCCGGCGCCAATACGGTTGTTCGCGGGAACTGCGCGTTCGGCATGTTCTCCAACTATCCCGAAAATGTCGATGATGCCCTGCGCCAGCGCGCCGGCGCGCGGTGGCTGGTCGATGGCCCGCAAACGGAAGAGGACTATATCGATATCTTCGCCCTGCTCGCCGGCAAGAACCATTCAGTGCCAGTGGGTAAGCACGAGCTTTATGCGACGCAGGAAATCAAGCGCGCGGTCAGCACCGCTTATGAGCAGAACAACACACCGCAGGAAGCCCGCCTGGCAAAGGTTCACAGCAAGTTCACCAAGACCAACGGGAAACCTCAGTCCCTGAAAGAGATCGGCCTTTATCTGCATGCCATCAAGCAGGCGGAACCCAGGTTTACCGGCCGTGCCATCAAGAACATCACCGATGCCGCCAAAATGCGGGCCATGGACATCGAGCTGCCGGATGAGTGGTTTGAGGATCCGGACGTCTTCGTGCGTAAGGACTATGACACCAAACGCGACATGATCGGGGAGCTGCGCGGCGAAATCTCGCTCGACATGATCATTCAGGAAATTCACCGCTATGCGGATTCGGAGTTCCGCTATACTGACAAGTCCGACAAGACCGCCGTCGACGATCTCATCCGCAACCAGCGGGTGCGTGAGCGCGCGGCGGTGGAAATCGAGACCCTCAAGGACAAGGGTCAATGGAACGCCTGATCGACAACGACCTGATGTATGGCGGCATGCTGACCGTCAATCAGCCGCATATGATCGCGCGCTACAACGCGGCGCTGGCCGCGCTTGGCATCAAGCAGACCAAGAGAGACGTCATTTCGATCGATGCCACCGGGTATTCACCGGAAGTGGCCAAAGAGCTCGGAAACGACCACTATCTCGACCCGGACGGGGTCAACCGCCGCTTCATCATCCTGAGCCCGGAACAGGGCGGCTTGCCGGTCACCAATATCAATTTTTCCTATACGACGGACCTGGTGCACGCCTTCTTCGAGGAAAACGCGGATGCGCTGGAAGTGCTGACCCTGAAAGACGTGGTCTATGGCGAGATCGACAATTCCACATACCGGATTGACGATCTGGAAGACATTCTGTCGATCAAGCGCGTCGAGTTCATCGTCAAGACCGCCGATAAACTGCTCGATAAGGCGCAGAAACTTGATGCGATGGTCGAGCGCTTTCACGCCGAGCACGACAGCTGGCGCGATAACGATCTGATCAACGAGATGCTGGAGCTGGCCAAGGTCTGCGGCGACCCGCGCAGCAATGAGCTTGTGCCGCGCAAGACAAAGTTCGAGCAGCGTTCGTTCTGGACCCGGCATTTCGGCGGCGTCTATGTGTTCCACGATGAAGACGATGGCGGCGCGGTGGTGATCGGGCAGCCGGACAAGCCCGATTTCGCGCTCGGCCAGCCCGGCCTCAAGCGCTATCTGCCGCTCGAGGCCTATGAAGATATTTACACCTATCTCTACGTCACCGACCGGGTGGAACTGTGGAACGCGGCGTGGCTCGACCGGTCCGACATTCTCGATCTGCGCATCAAGCAATATGTTTATGCCGCCATGGCGCGGGCCAACCCGCGGATGAACCTGGTCGGTCTGGATGAGACCTGGGTGAAGCGCTGGGTGCGCGACAATTTCGAGACCCTGTCGGAGGACGGCGCCTTTCCGTTCCTTACCCGGATGCGCAAATCGGCCTTCAACGGCTCAAAGGTCGATCTCGACGAGGTGCGGCCTGACCTGCGCTTTTTGACCATGCGGGCCAATCCCGATCACCCGGACCACTGGGTGGTGAACCGGTTGTTGTCGGAATATGTGCCGTTTGACTTTCTCACCCGCTTCATCGTCAACAAGGAAGCGTTCTACGAAGATTATCAGGATTTCAAATCGAAGTTCCGCGACTATGTGGTGCATTCGGTCGCGACAACGTATTTTCCCCAGCGCGAGGAGTTTCTCGCCCGCATGTATGAAAAGTAGGAGCCAGACCCTTGCTCGATCCAATCTTTGAATGGCTTGGCCGGATGTTTAGCACCATCGGCGCGTGGATAAAGGCGACAATCCTCGCGATCCTGTGGCCGTTCACAGCGACCATTGCGTTCTACAAACGCTCCGGCCTCATGATCAAGCTGGTGCTGGGCGTTCTCATCATCCCGTTCGTGCTCGGCTATGCATGGTTCTTCTGGCACGCCGCTTGGATCCGCGGCTACGACATCGACTATCCCTCAAAGTACAAGTTCACGGAGAAACTGCACCCGGCTGGCGACCAGGTGGCGCCGGAAGCGGGGATCAAGAGCACCAAGACCTGCGGTCGCTCGTATATTGTCGATGTCACCGCCGACCTTCTCGACTTTAACGTTAATCAGAACTTGTGGATTTCTTCCAATCCGCTCTACAAAGCCGGCCTGTTCTGGCTGCTGGAATGGGATCAGACCTGGTTCCTGGACAACAAAGCGAATTTCCAGCGCGGCGTTCATGAGGCGACAAAACGCACCGCGATCGAACTGGCCGATGTGCTCGGCCGCGTACGCGGCACCTCTGCGATTGATCCCAATCTCGACGTTGCCAAGGGCAACGTTCAATTCGACCAGTACACCTGGTACTTCAATGTATTCGACAATCAGCCCTTCGGACCAACGACCCCGACCCCGTCATATTTCCGCAACGCGCGCGATGAGTTGATCAAGTACAACAAGAAGCTGATTGCATGCGAAGCGGTCTTCGATGCCCGCGCCGACAACCTGCTGCAGTTCCTCGACCGCATCGCCAAGGACATCGGCTCGAAATCGGCCAAGATCAAGGAGCGCTCGGAAGGCTACAACTCAGGCTGGTTCGATACCCGCGCCGATGACATTTTCATGCAGTCGAAGGGCCAGCTCTACGCCTATTACGGTATTCTGAAAGCCGCCCGGGTTGATTTCGCCGATGTCATCAAAAGACGCAATATCAAGGACATCTGGGATCTCATGGAAGACCACCTCTACCGCGCCATTTCGCTCGACCCGTTCATTGTCTCCAACGGCCAAGAGGATGGCTGGCTGATGCCGACGCACCTGACCACCATCGGGTTCTACATCCTGCGGGCGCGGTCAAACCTGGTGGAGATCCGGTCGGTGCTGGACAGGTAGTTGCCTCGAAATAGCAGCACACGTCGCCCTCATGCTGAGGAGGGCCGTATGGCCCGTCTCGAAGCATGGGCAACAGGCCCGGAGCTTGCCGCCATCCTTCGAGACAGCGCTACGCGCTTCCTCAGAATGAGGAGTGACGGTTTGCCAGAATAGTACAAGGCAGATGGCCGCTTGCGTTGTTGGCGTAAGACCGGGAATTTCAGAGTGGTGCCTCCGGTGCCCATGGGCACCTGTTTCCAGTGACCTGAAACTGCTATGGATTCTGCCGGGAATTGTCAGGGAACATCTCATGAGCGTAACCCTTCGCGATATCGAGGAGATCAAGTCCGGTTTCGATCCTGTCGCCGCGCGGTCTTTTTCGCTGCCGAGCCGGTTTTATATTGAGCCGGACAGCCTCGAATTCGAGAAGCGCGCGATCTTTCACCGCTCGTGGCAGTTTGTCTGCCATGGGGAGAAACTCAAAGACCCCGGCAGCTACATCGCCTTCGACGTGCAGGGCCAGGCCATCGTTGCCTTGCGTGATGGTGAGGGAGCGCTACGCGCATTTTACAATGTGTGCCGCCATCGGGCGCATGAACTGCTCTCCGGCGAAGGCCGCACCAAGCTCATCACCTGCCCCTATCATGCCTGGGCCTATACGCTCGATGGACGGCTGCATGCGGTCCGCAACGAAGAGCGCATCGAGAAATTCGACAAGGCGGATTTCTGCCTGATGCCGGTTAAGATCGAGGCGTTTTGCGATCTGATCTTCATCAATCTGGATCCGGACGCCACATCGCTCAAGGAACAGGCCGGCGGGCTTGGCGGGGAAGTCCTGTCCTATGCGCCCGACATTGCAAATCTCACCCATGCACACCGCATGACCTACACCATCAAGGCCAACTGGAAGGCCGTCGTCGACAATTTCCTCGAATGTTACCACTGCCCCGTGGCGCATCGCGACTTTTGCTCGCTGGTGGAAATGGACACCTACAAGGTGACGACCCACGGCATCTATTCGAGCCACATGGCCAAGGCCGGCCGGGCCGACAATTCCGCCTATGACGTGGCAGACGCCACCGTTCAGGACCACGCGGTGTGGTGGCTGTGGCCCAATATGTCGCTGATGCGATATCCGGGTGCTGGCAATTTCATGGTCTGGCAGTTCATTCCGGCCGGCCCGGAAGAGACGTACGAGATTTTCGATTTCTTCTTCGAAAAGCCCGAACCGTCAGCGGCCGAGATGGAAGCCATCCGCTATATCGACGAAGTGCTGCAACAAGAAGACATCGGCCTGTGCGAGAGCGTGCAGCGGGGCATGCGCACGCCGGCCTTCGAACGCGGCCGGTTCATGGCCGATCCGGGCGGATCCGGCATGAGCGAACACGGTGTGCATCACTTCCATGGGCTCTTGCTTGACGCCTATGAACGCATGGCGGGCTGAGCTAGAGCATTTCCAACCAATTTGGAGTCACTTTGATGGGCAGGCTTGACGGCAAGGTGGCCCTCATCACCGGCGGTGCCGGCGGCATGGGGAGCGAGACCGCCAACCTCTTCGCCAATGAAGGCGCACGGGTTGTGGCAAGCGGACTGGCGGCGCCTGAAATCCCTTATGCGCAGGGCGTCGAGTTCACGCAGCTCGACGTCACCTCATCCGAACAGGTTCGCAGCGTTCTGTCGGCCATCGACACCGAGCACGGGCGCCTCGACATTCTGGTCAACGCCGCCGGTATCGAGATCGAAAAGACGGTAGAGGAAACCTCCGAGGAAGAATGGGACCGGCTGATCGACATCAACCTCAAGGGCACCTTCCTTACCTGCAAATATGCCATGCCGCTCCTGCGCAAATCGCAAGGCGCATCAATCATCAATTTCGGCTCCTATGACGGCTATATTGCCGATCCGAAGCTTGCCGCTTACTGCGCCTCCAAGGGTGGTGTGCATGCGCTGACCCGGGCCATTGCCTGCGATCACGGGCATGAGGGCATCCGCTGTAACGCGGTCTGTCCCGGTTATATCGACACGCCGATGATGCAGTCTTTCCTCGGCGCGGCGGGAACCACGGAAACGGTGGCGGATGAGATCAAGCGGGTGACGCCCATGGGCCGTGTCGGCAAGCCCATCGATGTGGCCAACATGGTGTTGTGGCTGGCTTCGGATGAAGCGGAATTTGCCACTGGTCAATTGTTCACAATAGACGGCGGTCTGTCGGCGCAGATCCAGCAGATGCGGCTTTAGCCTCCAGAGGCGACTGCCGCAACATTCAGGCCCGCCACACGCAACCCATTCATGAGGCTCTCGATCAGCTCCGGCGGCATGCGTCGGGTTCTGAATGGCGCGCGGGGGTCGTCTGGATAGTCAGGACGGATCTTGAGCAAGTTTGCCAGCGCCGCTGCGGCTTTTTCCTGCTCGCCGTTCATGGCGTACGCTGCGGTCAGGCTCGCCTGAACCATGTAGTTGTTTGGCAGGTTGATCTTCAATGCCACATCCCGGGCCTCCTGGTATTCGCCTTTCAGGTAGTGCTGAAGGTGCCAGATGTAATCCAGCCAGCTTTGGTGTTTCGGGTTCAAAAGCTTGGCCCGGGTGACCCATCCCTTGCCCTTTTCCCAGCTGCCGGAATACGCCATCCAGGTGCCGAGATCAGCCAGCACGAACGCATCGTTCGGGTTCAGGGCGATTGCTTTTTCTGCAAAGTTACGGAACACGGTCGAATTCTCGCCGGTCATCTGACTCAAGATTGCAAAGGCATAATACGCATCGGGATTGTCGGGATCGATGTTGATGGCGCGATTGGCGGCTTCACGGCTGAGCGATGCCCAGTCGGCCGGAGTGTCGATCGCATATTTCTTCGATTCAATGAAACTGAAGGCCAAACGGGACCACCCGAGCGAATAATCCGGATCGGATATCATTGCGCGCTCCAGACAGGCTCTGGCCTTGCGATGACGATCGGGCGCAAAGGTTTCGTAGAACCAGTAGGACAACAGCACGCATTCATAGGCCTGCAGGCTGCCCGGCGCCTTGCCCCGGATTGCGTTTTGTACCTGCGCGTTGAACAAAGGCGCATCCGCCGAGCCGACAGCCGCAACGACTTTCTTCGCAATCTCCAGCTGGATATCGAGAATGTCGTCGACGCTCAGGTTCCGGTCGAAGGGGCCGGGCGCATCCAGTTGGCGGCATGTTTTCACGTCGGTGAAAGTCGTCGTCACGCGAAGATTGTCGCTCGACCGGCGCACCGTACCCTCGAGCATGTAGTCGGCCTGAAGCTCACTTCTGACATCTTCGCACTCCGCGCCGTCGCGAAATCCAGTGACCGAACTCGGTGCTATCACGAACAGATTTGTGAACTTCGACAGAAGGGCATTAATATCCTTGGTCAATCCATCGCTGAAAAATCCGTCGGTCTGGCCGGCTCCAAGTTCCTTGAACGGGATCACGGCGATCCTCGGCCCAGTCGGTGCGGAGATCTCCTCGCGGGGATAGAGGAATGTATATGCAACGGCGGCTGCGATGACTGCGGCGAGCGCACCCAGTGCAGGCATTTTCTGCCAGCCCGATGCCGAACGGCGCAGTTTTCCAGCGTTTTCGGGCGGCCAGCACCATACTTCAACGGGTTTCGCGATGTTTTTCAGTTTGTGCCGCCCGGCGCGGGAGAAAGCAGTGTCGAGCTTGCCTGAGATCTGCTCCTGCACCTGGCTGGAGATGCAGACGCCCCCTGCCGGCGCCAGACTTTCAAGACGTGCTGCCACGTTCACGCCGTCGCCAAACACGTTCCCGTCTTCCAACATGACGTCGCCGAAATTAACGCCCACGCGAAATATCATGCGATCCGGCTCGGAAAGACCAACGTTTGCCGCGCGCATCCGGTTCTGTATTTCAACCGCGCACCGCACGGCCTCGACGCTGCTTTTGAATTCGGCGATGACGCTGTCGCCGGCGGAGCCGAATATGCGCCCGCCACGTTGTTCTATGGCAGCGTCCGCGATTTCCCGGCGGGCCGACAAGGTGGCCAAAGCGGCCTCTTCGTCGGATTCCATCATCTTGCTGTATCCGACGACATCGGCGGCCAGAACTGCTGCAAGTCGGCGTTCCACAGGATTACTCCTTAGGCGGACTTTACTCGCAACAACAGGAGATATCCATATCTGAGTGCTGAACGGCCGGATGCCGGTTGTTGGCCCTGGAACGGTAGCGGACGAGATCAAGCGAGCGCCCCCGACGGGCGGGATCGGCAAGCCTATCGATGTGGCCAACATGGTGTTGTGGCTGGCTTCGGATGAAGCGAAATTTGCCACCGGTCAATTGTTCACGATAGACGGCGGCCTGTCAGCGCAGATGCGGCTATAGAGCGCTCACGCTTCGGTTCTTTCAATGACATAGCCCGTCGCAATGTCCAGTCTTGGCAAGGACCGCTTCGAACAGTCAGGGACTGTTCTGCGCGATGTTTACTGTCCCACCGATGGTGGAATGTTCTGGTTGCGGTGAAAGATGTTGGCCGGATCGTACCGGTCTTTGAGTTTCTGCAGGCGCGGGAAATTATCGCCGAA
>JAJFHM010000085.1 GCA_021775625.1 Hyphomicrobiales bacterium
CAGCAATACCTCACAGCCGGCCTTTGCCAGTGGCAGGGCCGTGGCCAGTCCCGAAACCCCGGCGCCGATGATGACGATGTCGGCGGCTTCGGGCAGGCTCATTCGGCAACCAGGGCGGCGCTTCCCTCGCCCAGCAGGCCGAGGCGCAAAAGCACGTCGGTCAGTCTTTCGCGATCCTGCGCCGAGACCGGCAGATGCGGACGCCGTGGAAATCCTGCCGGACGCCCCATCAGGTTCATGCACTCCTTGATGATGACGTAGGGCGAGTTGCCGCCGAGATAGAAGGCTTCGTAAAGCTCGTCTATGGTGCGTTCGAGCGCTATGGCCTCTTCCTGCGGGCCGTTCTTTGCAAGCTGGTAAAGTTGTACGGCGCGCGCGCCCATGAAATTGGTGCACATGGAGACGATGCCGGCGGCCCCGCGGTCGATGGTCGCGCGGGCATAGGGCTCGAGGCCGGAAAAAACCGCAAGTGTGTCCGACACCGCGCGCAGCACTGCGGCCAGCGCATAGAGATCTTTCGACGAATCCTTCAGTGCAACCACGCTCGGCAGGGCGGCCAGCTGTTCGGCCATGGCCGGCGTCAGGGAGATCTGCGTACGGCCGGGATTGTTGTAGGCCATGATCGGCAACCCGACTTCGGCGACGGCTGAGAAATGGCCGATCACTTCGCGCTCATTGGGAAGCGCGTAAGGCGGTGGCAGCACCATGGCGCCATCGCATCCGGCTGATTGGGCCGCGGCCGTGAGGTTGACGGTTTCGCGGGTTCCGATGGCCGATGTGCCAGCCAGCAGTTGTACACCATCCGGCACGGCGCTGCGGGCCAGTTTGAACAGTGCCACCCTTTCTTCATCGCTTTGGGTGTACCATTCGCCGGTCGACCCGGCGACAATGATACCTTCAACACCGTCGGCGACGAAGTTCTTCATGAGTGTGCGAAATGCCGCCTCATCGAGGTCGCCGTTTTCCAGGAACGGCGTCGCGGACACAACAAAGACGCCTCCCCATTCGGTTTTGCGGGCCATCTTGACTGTCCTTCATCCTGTGCGAGCAAGGGCCGCACTTTAGGTCATGAATTCACAAATAGCACGCATTGTGCTTTGTCTGCCGATCCTTGGTATAAGCGTCGGGGAACAACGTTAGGAACCGATGACGTGGGTCAGGACGCGATCCGTTATCTCTCGCGGGAAGATATTCAGCGGCTCGGAGTTACCGGGACGGCACTGGCGGATGCCATCGAAGACAGCCTTCGTGCCGCGGCGGTTGGGGCGGCCGAAAATATCCCTAAGTCCGGCGTGCAGCTTGCTGACGGGCGGCTGTTCCAATCGATCATGGCGGTTGGCCATGGTGCCATGGCACCGCCCTATGCGGCGACCAAGGTGGTCGGGCTGTCGCCACACAACCATACCAGGGGACTGCCGCATATTGGCAGTCTGATCGTTCTGCTCGATGCGGAAACCGGGTTGCCGTGCAGCGTGATGGATGGGTCGTGGATCACCGAGTGGCGGACCGCTGCATTGAGCCTGGTGGTGGCGCGGCGTCTGGCCCGACGCGATGCGGCCAGCATCGGTTTTGTCGCCTGCGGCGCCCAGGCCCGGTCGCATCTGGCGGTGTTCATGGAAGCCTTTCCTTTGACGACGGTGACCGCCTTTGGACGGCGCCGCGAAAGTGCTGAAGCCTTTGTGAACCATGCGGGAGCATTGGGGCTCGATGCGTCAGTGAGCGATACACCCGAAGCGGCCATCCAGGGCAGGGATATCGTGGTGACCAGTGTGCCTGACGGATCGGACCCGCTCGGGTATCTGCAATCGCAGTGGGTGAAGGAGGGGGCGTTCGCATCGCTGGTTGACCTCGGCCGGTCATGGCAAGATCAGGATTTTGAGAGTTTCGAGCATCGCGTCGTTGATGACCGGGTGCAGGCGGAAAAGAGCCAAAAGACCCGGAAGTTCACACCCTCCGGGCCGTATACTGCGGATCTGACCGAGTTGGTGACACAACCGGACCCACCACAGCGGCCTCCCGGTGATCGTGCGCTTTTCGTGTTTCAGGGCCTTGCGCTGGCAGATCTTGCCGCGGCCGCGTGTGTGTTCGAGCGCGCCAAGGCCACAGAGACCGGCACGATCCTGCCGCGATGACTTCAATTGCAGCTTGACGATTGACACCCCAACGCCGTGCACGGTTTACTCTGTGACCGCAACGCGCCCGCAAAATCATCCCTAGGAGCTTTTTATGACGGACTTTGTCCAGACCGATATTGCCGACGGCATCGGTACGATCACATTGAACAAGCCGGAGAAGCTGAATGCATGGGACAGCCCAATGCGTGCCGAAGTCCAGGCGACACTATTGGACTGGAACAGCCGTGACGAGGTGCGGGCGATCATCGTGACCGGGTCAGGGGAGCGGGCATTTTCGGCCGGCCAGGATCTGGATGAAACCGAGAAGTTCAAGTCCGGTGAAGAGGGCGGCACGTGGTTCCGTTCCTGGCGGGCGTTTTATGATTCCCTGCGCGACCTCGACAAGCCGAGCGTCGCCGCCCTTAACGGCGTGGCTGCAGGGTCTGCCTTTCAGTTTGCCATGCTGACGGATGTCCGCGTTGGCCATCCCGGATCGCCCATGGGGCAGCCTGAAATCAATTCCGGAATTCCAAGCGTCCTCGGTCCGATGCTCATGCGCGAACGCATCGCTTTTTCCCGAACCGTGGAGTTGGTGTTGATGGGGCGGATGATGGAGGCCGAAGAGGCCGCGGCTATAGGGCTGATCCACTACATGGTCGAAACGCCTGAGCAGGTCATGCCCAAGGCCCGCGAGGTTGCCGAACACCTGGCGTCGAAACCGCCGATCGCCATGCGCCTCACCAAGCGGCGTTTCCGCGAAGCAACGCAGGCCGGGTACGATGAGGCGTTTGCCAATGGTGCGGTGATTCAGGAAGAAGCCTACGCTTCGGGGGAACCCCAGGCAGCGATGCGGGAGTTCTTCGAGAAGCGCGCCAAGCGGCGCGGGTGAGTGTTCATAAAATGCCAGGGCAACTTGGAGGTGATTGGTACTGGGCCAAAATACGCCCTTCGGTCATTGACGTTTGAGCACAAATAGTCGAGCATTTCAGATGCAAAGCAGAACCGCGGCCAGAGCTGCGGCACAGAATGCATGAGTTTCAATAATCCTATACCGTAGGGAGGAACAGGAAAATGACCAAGAAACCATCGGATAACCTCGCCGGGAACCTCGGCCTTTCCCGTCGTCATCTGTTGAAGCTGACCGGTGCTGCCGCGGTCGTCGCGCCACTTTATTGGAAGCAGGCGTCCGCTGCCGAAAAGAAAATCTTTATCCGTGATCCCGGCGGCCCCTATGCTCCGGGCTTCAAGGAAGCGTTCTACGATCCCTTCACCAAGGCAACTGGAATTGAGGCCATCGGCCTGCAGGGCCAGCATGAGCCGACCAGCCTGATCAAGGCGATGGTGGACACCAAAACCTACACCTGGGACATGGCGTTGCTGACACCGGCCGCCGTCAGCCAGCTGCGCGACACGGGCGAAGGTTACGTGCAAAAGCTCAATGTGGACTCACCGCACATTCAATCCACGCCGTCGGAATATGTCAGCGATTATTCCATCGGCAACGATGTGTTTGCGACGATTATGGCCTACCGGACCGACGCCTTCGAAGCCAAGGGACGCAAGGCTCCAGCTTCATGGGCCGATTTCTTCGATGTGGAAAACTTCCCCGGACGGCGCGCCATGCGCAAGCATCCGTTCGATACGATCGAGCAGGCCCTGATGGCCGACGGCGTTGCGCCGGCAGACCTGTATCCTCTCGACTTCGATCGTGCCTTCAAGAAACTTGACACCATCAAAGAGCACATTTCGGTGTGGTGGACGGGCGGCGCGCAGACCTCGCAGCTCATTAAGTCAGGTGAAGTCGATATCTGCCCGACATGGAATGCGCGGGCCCAGGCGGCCATCGATGACGGTGCGCCGGCGAAGATCGTGTGGGACCAGCATCTGTGGTCTTCGGAAGGCTGGGCCATTTTGAAGGGTACGCCGAAAGCCGACATGTGCCGCGAATTCATCAAGTTCGCGGTCGATCCGGAACGCCAGGCTGTCTTTACCAAGCACCTGGGCTACGGACCGACACATCCCAAGGCATATGATTACATTCCGGCGGAACGCGCCGCGATCCTGCCAACCGCTCCTCAGAATATGGGCTCACGGCAACAGATCGACAGCAACTTCTGGGCAAAACACAAGGACAAAACGGCCGAGCGGTTCAACAACTGGGTTATCAGTTAAAACCGGCCGTAACGTTCAAAACTATGGGGGCGGGACACATCAGTCCCGCCCCGGTTTCAATCTTGACTGACATTCGGGGGGATGCGTGCCGACTGTGTCACAGCCGAAACTTAAGATCTCGGAACTCCGTAAAACCTACGGGCGTGTGGTTGCGCTCGCCGGTGCCGATCTGGAAATGCGTGAGGGCGAATTTCTGACGCTTCTCGGACCGTCCGGTTCCGGCAAGACCACAATGTTGATGATGATCGCGGGCCTCGTACAGCCGGATTCCGGAGAGGTCTGGATCGACAACAATCTGGCCACCTACGCGCCGTCCCACATGCGCGACATCGGCATGGTGTTTCAGAATTACGCGCTCTTTCCGCACCTGACGGTTTTCGAGAACATCGCCTTTCCGCTGCGCATGCGTGGGGTGGACGGCGCGCAGATCAGCCGTGAAGTGTCGCGCGTCCTTGAGCTTGTGCAATTGCCCGATGTCGAAGGCCGCCTGCCGCGGGCGCTTTCGGGAGGACAGCAGCAGCGCATAGCCCTTGCCCGCTGCATCGTTTATCAGCCCTCGATCATCCTCATGGATGAACCGCTTGGGGCGCTCGACAAAAAACTGCGGGATCAGATGAAGCTGGAGATCAAACATCTCCACGAGGAACTCGGCATCACCGTGCTCTATGTCACCCATGATCAGGAAGAAGCGATGGTCATGTCGGACCGCATCTGTTTGATGAACGATGCCAGGATCGAACAGATCGGCACGCCCAACGAGCTTTATTTCCGTCCGCACACAATGTTCGCCGCCGATTTTCTGGGCGAGTCGAATTTCCTCAACGCCCGTGTCGAAGCGGTCAAGAGTTCGGACATTGTGCTGCGCATTAGTGACGGGGCCAAAATCACGGTCGATGCCGATCAAAACCAGACGGTCAGCAAGGGCGACGTGGTCCAGATCATGGTGCGGCCTGAAATGTTGAGCCTGCTCGAGCCCAAGGGCCGCGCGGAAAATATTCTGACCGGCAGGCTCGCCGAAGTCATTCTGGTTGGCGGTATCACCAAATACTATGTGCACCTTGAAGACGGCACTCAGGTTGTCGCCACCGGCCTCACCCGAGGCCCGGTCACCGGACTGGAAAAGAACGCCACGATCCGGCTTGGATGGAACCGGGACAA
>JAJFHM010000086.1 GCA_021775625.1 Hyphomicrobiales bacterium
AGCAGGTCGGCGGATGACAAGAGCCACCTGCGGGAGCGGAAAAGTCCGAAAATCTGGTACAGCGAAAGCCCCTATGTCATCCAGGAACTGCTGGTTGCGGGAATGGGCTGGGCTGTGCTGCCGCAAACCGTGATTGCCCGACAACTGGCGCGGGGCGAATTGATCCGCCTGAACTACGGTTTTCAACAGACCGATGTCCTGCATGGTGTTGACGTGGTCTGGACAGAGCGCCGCGCCCTGGGCAGCGGCGGGCAGTGGCTCCTGGATCAACTGTTCAGCCTCAGGCCCGATCTGTGGTCGGCATGAAGCGCTCTGGAGCACCGGGGCGGATGACCGGTCGCGGCCGCGCAGCAAAACTCGTGGCGCTTCCGGCGGCGATGTGCGCAAATTCTCTCATTGAGCGTCAAGGCTGAATTGCGTAAGTCTGCTGGCGAAGCACGAGACATTTCAGGGCAGGGAACGACAACCATGACCGAACCGGTTTGGACACCGTCCGATGAAACCATCCGCACCGCCAATCTGACGCGGTTCATGGAGTATGTGAACGAGGCCCACGCGGTCGGCGCCAACAGCTTCGATGCCTTGCATGCCTGGTCGGTGTCCGATCAGGAGAGCTTCTGGTCGTCGGTGTGGGATTTCTGCGGCGTTCGCGCGTCACACAAGGGGGACCGGATTGTCGTCGATGGGAACAAGATGCCGGGCGCCAGATATTTCCCCGACGCGAAGTTGAACTTCGCTGAAAACCTGCTGCGCCGCAACGACGATACCACTGCCATGATCTTCCGCGGCGAAGATAAGGTCCGCAGCCAGATGAGCTGGCGCGAACTCAACGATCTGGTGTCGCGCATCCAGCAGGGGTTTGCCGGGCTGGGTCTTGAGGCGGGCGACCGCGTGGCAGCCGTTGTTCCCAACATGCCGCAGACTGCCGCGTTGATGCTGGGCGCAACCTCGCGTGGCGCCATCTGGTCGTCCTGTTCTCCGGATTTCGGCGAGACCGGAATTCTCGACCGTTTCAGTCAGATCAATCCCAAGGTGCTCATCGCCTGCGATGGCTATTACTACAACGGCAAGGAGATCGACATTTCCGAAAAACTGGCGGCCGTCGCGGCACAGCTGCCGAGCGTCGAGAAGATTATCATCATCTCCTATCTCGGCCGCGCCGATGAGCTTGCAGCGCGCATCCCAAACGCTGTCAGTCTTGACGCCTTCATCGCCGATCACGTGCCCGGCGAAATCGCCTTCGAACAGCTGCCGTTCGACCATCCGCTCTATATCCTGTTTTCCAGTGGCACCACCGGTGCGCCCAAATGCATCGTGCACGGGGCAGGCTCCGCGCTGATCAAGCATCTGAGCGAGCTCTACTTTCAGGCCAATGTGAAGCCGGGCGACAAGCTGTTCTATTTTTCCACCTGTGGCTGGATGATGTGGAACTGGCTGATGTCGGCACTGGCCTGCGAAGCCACGCTGGTGCTGTATGACGGTTCTCCCTTTGCGCCGTCCGAACGGGTGTTGTTCGATTATGCCGATGAAGTCGGGATCGACATTTTCGGAACCTCTGCCAAATATATTGACAGTCTGCGAAACACCGGATGGCGCCCGAAGGACACTCATTCGCTCAAGACCATCCGCACCATTCTGTCTACGGGGTCGACGCTGGTGGCGGAAAGCTTCGATTATATCTATGACGCCGTGAAGTCGGATGTTCAGCTGTCTTCCATGTCGGGCGGAACCGATCTTTGCGGCTGTTTCGTCGGCGGCTGTGCGGTTGAACCGGTGTGGCGCGGGGAAATTCAGGCAAGCGCCCTGGGCATTGATGTGGATGTCTGGGACGATGATGGCAAGCCGCTGGCAAAAGGCAAGGGTGAGCTGGTGTGTACCAAGCCGTTTCCCTCCATGCCGATCAGGTTCTGGAACGATCCGGATGGTGTGAAGTATCACAACGCCTATTTCGCCCGATTTGACAATATCTGGTGTCACGGTGATTTTGCCGAATGGTCCGAGCATGGCGGATTGCTCATCCACGGCCGTTCTGACGCCACGCTCAATCCCGGCGGGGTGCGCATTGGAACATCGGAAATCTACGCCCAGGTTGAAACCATGGACGAAGTGGAAGAAGCGCTCGCAATTGGCCAGGACTGGGACAATGATACGCGGATCGTTCTGTTTGTCCGTCTCAGTGCGGACGCCACTCTCGACGACGATCTCATCGCCACCATCAAGCAGCGTATCCGCAAAGGCGCCTCGCCGCGCCATCTGCCGGCGAAGGTTGTTGCCGTAGCCGACATTCCGCGCACAAAATCGGGAAAAATCACCGAGCTGGCGGTGCGCGATGTGGTGCACGGACGCGAAGTAAAGAATAAGGAAGCGCTGGCCAATCCCAAAGCGCTCGATCTGTTTCGCAATATTCCAGAACTGCAGGTGTGATTGCTTTGCTGGGAAATGTGCTCTGGTGTGAACAACATTATTCAGAATTGTAGGTTCACTGTACTTAGTTTCTGTGCTCAGAGGCACGTATTTTCAATCAAATAAATTGAAGAAGTTTTGTTTTTGCTTGGGTAAAATACCGAAGTTATTGCTTCTCATCCTGATACGCATCACCATTCAGTCTGGCGGCCAGCTGCCAGAGGGCGACCCTGCGCGCCTTTTTTGTACAGACATGGGACGTATATTAACGTGAAATTAAATATAAAAATCATCTAAAATTGTATGAAACATGTATTAAAATTGAATCATCAAGGTAACTGAGCGTTAGTCAACAAACATGCATTCGGTTGTATTTCAAATTGTACAGAATATACTGAGGATTGAAATTGCGGTATTTCGCATTGGCCCTTGGAAGGGAATGAATAATGAAAAAGTGCAATTGTTCCAGAGGAATTTCCAAAGGGCGGGTGTCTCGGTTTTTGGCTGAGCGGTCCGGTAATGTCGCAATGCTGTTCGGGATAACCCTGTTGCCGATTCTCATCGCGGTCGGCGTTGCGGTTGACTATACCAACGCCTCGGCGGTGCAGCAGAAACTGGCGGGCACCACGGATGCAATCGCCCTGGCGTCGGCGCGCGCTTACAAGGACGTCGATGGGCGTGAAAGCGTTGGTGACGCGTTCCTCGAAACCAACATGGACAACTACAATTCGCCTGTCACGGTCACAAATCTGGACGTGGATTTTGACGACGCTGCGAAGACCGTCCGAGTGACGATGACCGCAGATGTTCCGACATACATAATGAATATTGCCGGCTACGACAAGCAGACGATCACGCTCACCAGCCTGGTCTCCTACGAAGGTCATGTGTCAGAGCCGGTGTCGCTGGGTATGGTTCTCGACGTGTCCGGATCCATGAACTGGAGCAACAAGATCGGCACGCTGCGGACGGCGGCAACGCACCTTCTGGACAAGCTGGATGCAGCAGACCCGGACGGCATCTATGTGCGCACCGGACTGACAACCTATTATTCCAGCATCCGCAACACCGTCACAATGGACTGGAGTGTCGACCACACCAGGTCGATTATTCAGGGATTGTGGGCGAGCGGTGGAACCCGCTCGACCGCCGCGGTATCGGCCACCGGCGGTTGGCTGATAGGTAACAGCGAACTGGCACTGCATGAACAACAGCCGGTGCACGAAGGCGAGGAATTCAACCTCCACCGCTTCTTGATTTTCATGACCGACGGAGACAACAACTACAGCTCCGACGATACGCTAACGCAGGCCCAGTGCGACCTGATCAAGGCTGACGGAATTGAGATTTATTCCGTCGCATTTGAAGCGCCGGCCGGTGGCCAGGCCCTGCTGGAATACTGCGCCAGTTCGGAAGATCATTACTTCGACGCAGTCGACTCGGCGACTTTCCTTGCGGCGTTCGAGGAAATCGGCGACCGCATCGAAGAAGCGTTGATCAAGATCATCGAGTAAATTAGCTGACCACAATCAACGCGATGGCCGGTATTTCGGTTCCTTCAATGTGCGGTTGAGCAGCATGACGGGAACCAGGCCGGCCAAAACGATGGTCAGGGCGGCCAGGGCGCTTTCTTCCAGCAGGTCGAGTGAGGCATATGTGTAGACATGTGTCGCCAGCGTGTCGAAGTTGAACGGCCGCAGGATCAAGGTCGCCGGCAATTCCTTCATACAATCGACGAACACCAACAGGCCCGCTGCGGCAATTGCGGGTCTGATCAGCGGCAAGTGCACTTCGCGCAGCGCCCCGGTAGAAGTTCGCCCCAGCGTGCGGGCCGCCGCTGCCAGGTTGGGCGTGACCCGGCCGAGACCGGTTTCCATGTTGCCGTAGGACACCGCCAGAAATCGCACCACATAAGCATAGACAATCGAGAAGATGGTGCCGGTGAGCAGCAAACCGGTGGAGATCTCCAGCACGTCACGCGCCATGCCGTCGACGAAGTTGTCGAACCGGGTGAGGGGGATCAATATGCCGATGCCCAGCACGGCGCCCGGCACAGCGTATCCCACGCTGGCAAAGCGGATGGCGATCTGCACAAAGTCGGACCGCGCCAGTCTGTGCGCATAGGCCAGAAACAGCCCGATCAGGATCGCTGTGACCGCGGCCAGAACGGAGAGCAACAGGCTGTTACGGACAAACCGCAAATATTCGGCATTGGCGGCGGCGTCGAAATAATCCACCGCGAAATCCAGCAGCACCGCTCCTGGAATAACAAAGCCCAGGACAATCGGCCCGATGCATACAACGGTCGCAATCCAGGCGCGCCAGCCCTTGAGCCGTTGCCGTGTGGGTTTGCGCTCGCGCTGGGACATGTGGTGAAACCGCTGGCCTGAGCGCCCGACCCGTTCCAGCCAGATCAACGCAAAGACGAAGATCAGCATGATGCTGGCGATTTGCGCCGCGCCACCCAGATTGCCGCGCTCCAGCCAGGTCGAATATATGCCGACAGTGAGCGTATGAACGCCGAAATATTCGACCGCCCCGATGTCATTGAGGCACTCCATCATCGCTAGGGATACGCCAACAACAATGCCCGGTCGGGCCAGGGGCAGGGCGACCGAAAAGAATGTTCCGATGGCAGTGCGGCCCAGGGTGCGGCTGACCTCCAGATGGCACACGGATTGTTTCAGGAAGCTCGCCCGCGCAGTGAGATAAACATAAGGGTAGAGCACGAACGACATGACGAATATGGCGCCACCGGTGGTGCGGATGTCCGGAAACCAGTAGTCCCGCGAATTGTGCCATCCGAACAGGTCACGCAACGTGCCTTGCACCACACCGGAATACTCGAACACATCGACATAGGTGTACGCGATGATATAGGTCGGCATCGCCAGCGGAATGAGCAGCGCCCATTGCAGCCACTTGCGGCACGGGAAACGGTACATGGTGATCAGCCAGGCCGTCGACGTGCCGATAATGAAGGTGGCAAGCCCGACACCAATCATCAACAGGAGTGTCTGCTTCACGTAACCCGGCAGCACTGTTGCAATGAGATGCGGCCAGATGTTCTCTGTCGGAAACAGGGCAAGCAGGCCGATCGACAAGACCGGCAGGGCCACAAGTGTGCTGACGGCAACCGCGCCGATACCCCAAATCCGGTCCTTGTCGCCGATCAGCAACGGCTGCTGGTTTGCGGCCGTTGTCCGGTGCTCGTCGTGAAGGCGGTCGTCCATGGTTCCTGTCGTGTGGCGGAGCCGGTCGAGTAGGCCCTAACTCTTTGACTTTAAAATGCTTCTAAGGTGCAACTCATTCTCAATATGAGGTGCAAGTGCCGCTTATAGGGGGTATCGGCTGGCAGGGTCAATCGGCCAGCACCCGGGTTGTCGGGAAGGTAATCTGCACCCGGGTGCCGCGGCCGGGTTCGCTTTCGATTTCGAAGGCAGCTCGATTGGCTTCGGCCAGTGCCTTGGTCAGGGGCAGCCCCAGGCCGGTGCCGGGCCTTTCAGGGCTCTGGGTCTGCTCGACCCGCTGAAACGGCTCCATCGCCTGCACCAGCTCTTCCGAAGACATGCCGATGCCGGTGTCCTTGACCAGCAGCTTGATCTGGCCGTCCTCGTCCATCAACGCCGAAACGATCACCTGGCCGCCCTTACCGGTGAACTTCACCGCGTTGGACAACAGGTTGAGCAGGATCTGGCGCATGCTGCGCTGGTCGGCAACCACATTGGGCAGCCGCTCGGTGACGCTGGTGCGAATGATGATGCGTTCCCGCGTCGCCTGTTCCTGGATGATGCCGATGCACTGCTGGATAATGTCCGACAGATCGACGCTGGTAAAGTTGAGCTCCAGCTTGCCGGCTTCGACCTTGGAGAGATCAAGCAAGTCATTGATCAGGCTCAAGAGATGTTCGCCGCTGGAATGGATATCGTTGACATATCCCTTGTAGCGGTCGTTGGAGATGCTGCCGAATTTTTCAGTCTGCATCACTTCCGAGAACCCGATGATGGCGTTTAGCGGCGTGCGCAGCTCGTGGCTGATATTGGCCAGGAATTCTGACTTCTGCGCGTTGGCGCGCTCGGCTTGGTCCTTGGCCGTACGCAACTCCTCTTCGGTGCGTTTCCACTGGGTGATGTCGCGCAGCACGGCACAGTATTTGGGGGTGGCGTCGCGGTCGTCGCCTTCCGTATAGATCCGCCCGATGGTAACGAACAGCGGGATTTCTCCTCCCTGCCGTTCGACCCCGACGATTTCACGGCCGTCATTGAAGATGCGGGCCAATCCGCTGTCTGTCAGGGCGGCGAGATAATCGCGCACCGTGGCGGCGCTGCTGGTGGTGACAAGGTCGTAGAACGAACGCCCCACCGCTTCCTGGCTGTCAAATCCGAAGATCGCCTGCGCGCTTGAATTGATGGAGGCGATCCGGCCCTGATGATCCAGTGTCAGAACGCCATCCGTTGCGGTGTCGAGTATGGTCCGCAGATCCTGATCGCTCGGCACCGCCGGGCCTGGCTGCCGGGTCGGCTCGGCCTCCGCATCAGCTTCCGCCGCAGGCTCGCCGTTTGTCAGCGTTTCCGCGATGTGCCGGAAGGCGGCGTGGTCTTCGGCGCTGAGCCTGGCGGCGGCCTCCTTGTCCAGTTTGGCCTCGGCGGCGGTCACGGGCGTGGGATGGCTGTCCGGAGCCACGATGGGGGCGCCGATGCCGCGATAGCCGGCAAAGCGTCCGGACGCATCGAAGTGCGGCACCGCACTCAAATAAAGTGCAACGGTGCCTTGCGCCGCCGGCCACTCGACCGCGGTGCGCCATGCGTCACGGTTTTCCAGCGCCCGGGCAATTGCCCCTCCGGGGTCGATGTTGTGCAGTTCGGCAAACTCCGCCCATGAGGTCCCAACCGGATCACCCGGCACATCGCCATCAGCCGACGAAAAGCACAATGCTTCGTCCAGCTCCCAGGTGACCGTTGAGGCCGCAGCGGCAAAATCGGCCAGCCGGTCGGCATGAGCCCGCAATTCCTGCTCCAGCGAACGGCGGTCGGCGACGTCGTCGAGCTGCAGAACATAACGTTGCTCAATATCGCCGCCGGCTGGCTCGGGCTCCATGTTGATGCGGTGCGGACGGCTGCCGAAGCGCGTCTTTATGTCGACAATCTGGCTGACAAGGCCGGCCGCCTTTGCCTGTCGCAGAAATCCGCCCGCGGTTTCGGCGCTGCCGATGATTTCTTTCAGGCTGCCCGGGGTGGCATAGGTCCACAAATCGCGGGCAGCGGCATTGCAGTGGAGAACGTCGCCGCTGCCTGAGAGAATGACGATCGGTGAAGGCAGGGTGTCGAGGATGCCGTGCGAAACCGAAGGGTCAGGCGCCCGCGCTGCATCGAGAGCGAGCGTTGCGACCACCAGCAGGCCCGCTCTGCCGTCATTCAGCGGGTGGTACCGGCAATTCCATTCGATGGCGCGCTCGACAGTGGCACCGGAAAACGCCAGATGCGCGCGGGTCGTCTCTCCGTTTCCAAGCTGTCGGGAGAAGTCTCCCAGCCTGGCTATGCCAGTATCGGTTGGCGGAAACCGGCGTTCGACAAGATCGAAGGGCGTGCCGGCTCCCCAGAAGGCACATCCGGCCTCATTCGCCCAGGCTACACGCATGCGTTCAGGATCCCACAACCACGCAGGTTCGGGAGCCTGGCTCAGCGCATCGAGCGTGGCTGCAACGTCGTCCGTCACAAATTCCTTTCCTGCCAGGTGCGGTTTCCCCGCATGCCTGGCCGTTCAGGTGGCCTCTCCCCGTACGTGATGTTACCGGCAATGTTTCTGCCGGCGTGTGCCTGAATGCGCCGCATCTGATATCCGGGTTCACCTTATCGAATGGATATTCCCGCCGTCCAGCGCCAACTGTACGAAATTCACTGAAACATAAAGCGGTTTTGCTGCGCCTGTGGCAACCGGGAGCATTCGTTTTAGGCATCCGGGGTGCGCGCCGTGCGGTTTGTTCACAGATTTTATGATGCAATGCAATATAAATGTTGCATTGCACAATCAGCCTCTCTATATCCTGACCACAATCACCCGCAGGTCCCCATGACGGATGCGGATGGACTCACACCCAAGGAGTGTTAAGAGATGAGTGAAGCAACCAAGACTGAAACCACCAAAGCCAATGCGACCCAGGATGCCATGGCCGAAGTTCCTGCAACTTTGCGCGCAATGACCGAGCACGGCATCGATCAGGCCAAAACCGCCTATGAGCAGATCAAAAACTCGACTCAAGACGCGGTTGCCGCGCTTGACGGTTCCGCCGATGCGCTGAAGACCGGTTCGACCGCATTCAACGTCAAGACCATTGAGTTCGCCCAGGTCAACATGAACGCCGGTTTTGAATTCGCCCGCCAGCTTGCCGGCGCCAAGGACGTGAAGGAAGTGGTTGAGCTTCAATCCGCGTTCGCCCGCGACCAATTTGCCGCTTATTCCAGCCACGCAAAGGATCTTGGCGAGCTGTCGTCCAAAGTTGCCGAGTACACCTCGAAGCCTTTTGCCGACGGTGTCAAAAAGTCGTTCGAGCAGGCCAAGCAGATCTTCCCGGCCGTCTGACCTCGACGACCCCCGCAACCAGCGCGGCCTCCGCCCACATTGACGGTGCGTGAGGCCGCTGCCGAAGGGCCCGGCCAATAGCCGGGCCCTTTGTTTGTTCGGATTGATATCTGCACTCACAGTGTCGGTTTCATGAGCATCAGCCAGACGATGCACAAAACCGCGAAAAATGCCGGGAAGCCGCAGGCGAACCAGATCCGGTAGAGCTCATGATAGCGCTCCGGCAGCGCGCTTTTGGTGTCGCGGGCAACGATAGCCATGTTGCGCATGCGGATCTGAATCCACACCACCGGCAACCAGAACAATCCGATAAAGACATACAGGCCGAGTGAGGCCAAAATCCATCCCTCGAATATCGGCCATCCCACATGCCGGGCGAGGAGCCAGCCGGTGATCGGCTGAAAGACCACCGCAGTGGCTGTAAAAACCGTATCGGCCACCACAACGATACCTGCCGTATGCGCGATCAGGGCCGCATCGCCGGTGCGGTTTGCCGCGACCATGAAAAAGGCTATTCCAGCCCCCGTGCCCAGCAGCACGCAGGCACCGATCACATGCGCGAACAGCACGGTTTCATAGACCATCAGCGGTCCTCCAGGATCACGGCGACGATCAGCGCTAACGCCGCGCCGGGTATGACTTTCACCAGGGGCCCAAGCGGGTCTGCCCAAAGATCCGGCGTCCAGACCGTGGCCGCACCCAGATAGCCTGCGGAAACGGCGATCATGCCAAGAGCTGCCCACCGCGTCCACGGGCGCAGCAGGATGGCGCAGCCAAGGAGCAGGTCGATTGCGGCGCCGCCGATTACGCCGAACATGGCGAAGGCGTCGGTGAACCCGCGCTCGGTGAGAACCAGTTCTGCCTGTTCGCGGCTGGTGAAGCCGATAACGCCCGATGCAATCCAGAACACAGACAAGGTCGCGACGGCGAGCGGCAACAACACAAACATGCGGCCAAACAGCCGCTCCTGGCTTGTTGCCGGCAGGGCGGCCAGGGTATCGTCCAACCCGCGGCACGGTGTGCCGCCGGCGGCCTCCCAGGCGCGTGCATCACCGGTGACGCCGTTGGCAAGCACACGCAACGCTGTGGTGCGCAGCGGGGATCTCCATCCAAGCCACCCGAGCCCATCCGCCATGCGGCCGATTGCAGCGACAAACGGCCGTGGCATGGTGATGTGCCATCGCCATTCCGGATACCCCAGCCAGGCCCGCACCTTATCGACGACCTCCTGGAAAGAATGCACCTCAGCCTCGGTCAGGTCGGCAACGGTGCGGGTGGCAATTTCGCTGCGTGCGGCCTGCACCACCGCCTGCGCCACATCTTCGATGTAAACGGTCTGAAAGGATGCCTCTGGGTGTACGCGCATGCCAACCACGGGAAGGGCTGCACTGGCGCGCAGGAGTGCTGTTCCGCCATAGGCCTGCGCACCGATCACAACGCACGGGCGCAGGATGACCCAGTCGAGATCCGACGCCATCAACAAATTGTCGCCGCGCATCTTGGAGCGCATGAATTCGGTGCCGGCGTCTTCCGAAACCCCGGCTGCGGAAATTTGGATGAAACGCGTACCAGAGCCCGACAGGGCATCGATCAGACGGGAAATTGCTACTTCATGAATGCCCTGCAGGCTGTCACGCGCGCCATCTTGAAGCGCGCCTGATGCATTGACGACAACGTCTGCTGCCGCCAGATCCTGCGACCACTGCCCGGCCGTCGCCGTCGCTATGTCCCGTTCAAGCCAGGCGATTGCCGGGTCGCACTGCAGGCCCGCTGACAACGACCGGCCGATACCTGTGACCTTGAACCCATCGCGTTTCAGCGCACGCAGGCATGCGGACCCGATCAGGCCATAAGCGCCAAGGACAATTGCAGTCTTTTCTGTGCTCATGCGGCCTCACCGTCGCAACGGTCCTTGGACCATCACCGCCTTATGATTTTCAGGTTCTTCTATATATCGGGGGAAGCGGGAAAGCACCGAAATCAAGCGGCCGCAGCAACCCGGGCCGTTTCCAGCCGGGAGTGAAATTTCACCCTTGCCGGCCGCGCCGCTTGACAGACGCTGTGCGGGGTTTTACATGCCCCCGGCTGGTTGCAATGGCTCAGAGCAAAGCGTAAGTTGCGCCCGCATCCAAGAGCCCCGCTCCCGTGCCGCCTTAGCTCAGTAGGTTAGAGCGCTAGATTGTGGATCTAGAGGTCCCCCGTTCGATCCGGGGAGGCGGTACCAATTTCCCAAGTAAACAATTATTTACTGTGGAGCCCCTTCGTGGTTGCGGAGGTCTCTGCATTCTTTTTTGTCTGAGGGACCGCCGAGGTACCAACGCCAATGGACGGATGCAGGCACCCTACGGTCATTGTTCACCTGTATGCGGACATGTCTCAGGTATTTGACGGACTTCCTGCCATTAACGGCCAATTAGACACCGGACATTCCATTTTGCGTTTATGCTGCTTTTGGTCTTCACAAAGCCACACAACCCTATAGAACTCGAGTCATCAGCAGATAGTCCCCGCCATAGCGAATTTTGTCATGTCCAACGACCGGTTGGCGTGCGCGTTCCTTATACCCAAGCGTTTCATAAAGTCTGACTGCACCCTGGTTCTCCGAGAAAACATTGAGGCTCGTTTCCTTGAAGCCTTTGGCTTTTGCAGCCGTTTCCGCCTCAGCAATTAGGCGTTTGCCAATGCCGGAGCCTCGAAACTCAGTGTAGACTGCCACTGCCATGATGTAATAGCTACCGTCGGCGTGCATATGTTCGAATGGCTCATATAGATATAGGCGATCTTCGGGCACAAGCGGGTCGGCTGGGTCATCTCCCATGGCATCAATTGGAAATGCGTGTATTGAACCCAGCACCCTCTCTTCATTCTCGGCAACCGAGCAGTTCGCGAAAGTCGTAGTCACGTTCGGACGGGAGAACAGATGCTCGACAATCAAATTGGCTCTGCGCCCCGGGATGGCTCGTTCATAAACAGCCTCTGCCAAGCCGCCCGTCGCTTCCATGAAGGCGTGGGCCAAATGAGGGATGTCAGCGATTTGTGCGGGTCTTATTGAAAAACTCATGCTGGTTGATTCTCAGTTTTCACTATTCATCTTGGTCTAGCTGGATCGCGATCTATTAAGAACGTGTTGAGCCACAAGTCCGCTAATGGGATGGACCGGCTGTTCCCTCGGAGCCAACGGGTTAGCCCGCCTCTGCAATAACCGGTTGAGCTGGCAGCCCGGTTCTTAGTGCGGGGAATGTCGAGCATGCCCTCGTTCGCTGTGGCTCTAAAACCAAAGCCGGGGATCTCGGTGTCCCAGTGGATCACTTCTCCCACGGCTGGCGTCGCTATGCTGTCGATGAAGGCCTTTGTGAGCTTGTGCTTCGGCATGGTTTAATGCCCCGTCTGAGGTGTCTCAGGCAACACCCGGGCACCAACACAGAGAATCTTACCGTAACATGCAGGTGTTTTTCAAGGTCAGAGACAAGAACATTACCGTTTATTTTCAGCTATTTAGTGACATAGCGCTACAGCATTATACAGTAAGCAACAGTAGGACTGCTTTATTGTGGATCTGGAGGTCCCCCGTTCGATCCGGGGGGCGGTACCATTTTTTCCTCCATATCAAACGGAGTTCCTGCCCGATCACGGCTCAGCCCGGGCGCCGGATACCGTCAGCACTGGCGCAGGTAGGTGAACACCAGTGTATCGGTCTTGTACTGCCCGGTCGGCTGGCAGCGGCTCATCACCGGCCGGGTGCCGTAGACCGTCACCTGCAACTGGTCGGGCCGCACCGGTCCCGAGACCTGATACTCCAGCGGTGCGCCCGGACAGTGGCGCGAAAACAGGCGCGCGGTGCCGTGATAGCTATTGCCCTGCTTTACCCCGTTGAACAGCAAGGTGCCCTGTGTAACGCCTTCGTTGCGCATCCCCTGACGCGGATTTTCGTAATAAAACCAGCGCTGATTGCCTGAGGCCTGCAGGCGCATCAGGGATCCGTTGTGGTTCCAGCATGAATCGGCACGCGCGCTGTGTGGCGCCGTCATCGAAAACATCAGACTGGCCGCGAGTGTTAGACCTGTCAGCGCGGCATATTTGAACAACCTTGGCATGGAAATTTCTCTTTCTACGGATCAGTTGACTGTGATTGATTTGTAGCGCAGATCGCGCCTGCTTGCTATCCATCTCCGCCGCCCGGGTGTCGCGTCAAAGTGGGCGACGTGATACATCGTGATGCAAGCTGATTTCGACACGTGCCGCATTAAGAACGGATAGCCAGTCATGACCGCTGCGATTGATCCCAGGGAACTGCGAAAGGCGCTCGGCGCCTTCGTCACCGGTGTCACCGTGATCACCACGCGCGAAGCGGACGGGACGCCGCGCGGCTTCACCGCAAATTCCTTCACCTCAGTATCCCTCGATCCGCCGCTGATCCTGGTGTGCATCGGCAAGACCGCCTTCAGTTACCCGGTTTTCTGCGCGGCAAAGAACTTTGCCGTCAACATTCTGGCAGAAGACCAGGTGGATACGTCAGGAGTGTTTGCCTCGAAGGAACCGGACAAGTTCGATCGGGCCAGATGGCGCACCGGGGCCGGCGGCAGCCCGATCATAGAAGACACCACAGCCTGGCTTGACTGTGAAACCCATGACCTTGTGGAAGCCGGCGACCATGTCATTCTCATTGGCCGTGTCATCGACTTCGATCACTCGAACGCCAATCCCCTGGGCTTTTGCCGTGGCAGCTATGTTCAATTCGGGCTTGAACGCGATGCGGTCGCTGCCGCCGGACAGCAGACCCGGGTCGGCGCAATTCTCGAAAGCGACGGCAAGATCCTGATGCTGAAAGACCCGCAAAGCGGCACGTATGTTTTGCCGACAGGGTCAAGCCTGGGCAGTGCCGACGACGAAAAGAGCCTTTACGGCAAAGTGCGCGCGCTGGGTGTGGGCGCCGACATCTCTTTTCTGTTTGCCGTTTACGAGAGTGATAACGGCAATTGCCAGTGGGTCTATTACCGTGGCGAGATTGTCTACGGGCCAAAGGAAGATCCGGCGGTACGCATGTTCGGGTTCGATGAAATGCCCTGGGACAAAATTACGGATTCAGCACTCCAGACCATGCTCCGGCGCTACGTAACCGAACGCACGGAAAACCGCTTCGGGATTTATGTCGGAGATAACGAGCGCGGCCAGATCCACGCCCTGTCGGAAAGCTATTTTTAAGCCGCCGATTCAATGTCAGGATCTTCTTCACCGTCGAGCAGCCATTTCACGCGCTCCAGAAGGGTCTGTGCGCTGACCGGTTTGCGCACATAACAATTGACGCCTGCCTTGGTCGCGTTGTCGATCTGCCGGCGGGTGGGACGATCGGAGAGGAAAACTATTGGCAGACCCTTATTGGGGCTGTCGGAGGCCGTACGGACCACATTCGTCAGTTCCAGCGCGGTGATGCCGCTGATTTCGCTGTCCAGCAGCATCAGGTCGACATGATGTGTTTTGATGATTTCCAGGGCGCCGTAGGCGTCGGCGGCATGATATGCGTGCTTGACGCCACCGACCGATAGCATCTGTCGCAGAAGCGACACAAAGTGCCGGCTGGGTTCGACAATCAAGATGGTTGGGTCGTGCTGTTCAAGTATGAGCACAGCCGGGGTCCTCGCTACTCCCATGCGCCAGTCCATGCGGCTGCGACATGCGTTTACAGTCTCATTACGGGTGCATTTATAGCTGATGCGCCTTAAAGCGGGTTTGCGCTGCGGCCATGGAATTGCTTTAAATTTTGAGACAATTTTACGGTTTGGAGGCGCGCGCACCGCGCTTCGCCTGTTCATCATATCGGCACCATTGGTTGACGCGTGTGCATTCCTTCTGTAACCGGTTCGCCAGTCCCTAGTTCCGGGCGGGCGCGAGTTGAGAAGCAAAGTGTCTGAACATCTCAAAACCTGGCTGCGCGATCCAGGGCCCGGACGGGCCTGTACCATCATTGCGGAAGTCGCCCAGGCGCATGACGGCAGCCTTGGGCTGGCGCATTCCTATATTGACGCCGCCGCTGAAGCAGGCGCCGATGCGGTCAAGTTCCAGACCCATATCGCTGAAGCCGAAAGCACTCCGTCGGAGCCATGGCGCACCCGGTTCAGTCCGCAGGATGAAACCCGGTTCGGCTATTGGAAACGCATGGAGTTCACAGCCGAACAGTGGCACGGTCTGAAACGTCACGCCGATGACGCCGGTCTCATGTTCCTGAGCTCGCCGTTCTCGCTCGAGGCCGTTGACCTGTTGAAATCGGTCGGCGTGGCCGGCTGGAAGATCGCGTCCGGCGAGATCACCAATTCGCCGATGCTGGAAGCCATGGCCGAGACCCGGCAACCGGTTCTCCTGTCCACCGGCATGAGCCCCTATGCGGAAATTGACGCAACGGTGGAACTCATTCGCCGCCACGGCGCACCGCTCGCCATTTTCCAGTGCACCACACAGTATCCCTCGCCGCCGGACTCGATCGGCTTGAACGTGCTGGCGGCATTCCGTGAGCGTTACAAGACCGCGGTCGGCCTGTCCGACCACTCCGGCACCATCTTCCCGTCGATTGCGGCGGCGACGCTCGGCGTTGACGTCATTGAAGTGCACATTACAATGAGCCGGGAAATGTTTGGCCCGGACGTGCCCGCCTCGGTGACCAGTGCCGAAATGAAGGAACTGGTGCGCGGTGTGCGCTTTGTTGAACAAATGCAGGCAGCACCCGTAGACAAGTCCATAGTCGCCGACGCCATTGCTCCATTGCGTGAAATTTTTCTGAAAAGCGTTGTGGCGCGCGATGACCTGGCAGCGGGCACCGTGCTTGAGCGCCATCACCTCACCACCAAAAAGCCCGGCACCGGCATCCCCGCCAGTGCATTTGAAGACGTGATCGGGCGAACCCTTGCGCGCGATATTGTGCGCGATGTGCCGCTCCTCGACGATGATTTGAAAGCCTGACACGTTATGAGCCGAAAAGTCTGCGTTGTGATAACGGCACGTCCCAGCTACGCCCGTGTTCGAACCGCCCTTGAGGCGATCCGCGATCACCCCGGCCTCGAACTGCAGCTTGTCGTCGCAGCCTCGGCCCTGCTTGACCGTTACGGCAATGCGGTCAACGTGATCGAGGAAGAAGGCTTCAAGATCGACCGGCAGGTTTACATGATCCTGGAAGGTGAGAACCTCGTCACCTCGGCGAAATCGACGGGGCTGGGCCTGGCCGAACTGGCGACCGTGTTCGACAATCTGAAGCCCGACGTCGTGGTCACCATCGCCGACCGTTTCGAAACCATGGCCACTGCCGTTGCGGCGGCTTACATGAACATTCCGCTCGCCCATATCCAGGGCGGGGAGATCACCGGCTCGATCGATGAAAAGGTGCGCCACGCGGTCACCAAGCTGGCCGACCTGCATCTGGTCTCATCGGAAAAGGCAGGTGAGCGCGTCATCAAGATGGGTGAAGAAGCGGGCAAGGTATTTGTCACCGGCTGTCCGTCAATCGATCTTGCCCGCCTGGCGCGAGACACCGAACCGCGCAGCGTGCCGGATATACTCTCCGCCTATGGCGGGGTCGGCGGGGAGGTCGACATCTCCGAGGGCTATATCGTCGTTTTGCAACATCCCGTCACCACCGAATACCAGATGGCGCGCGACCATGTGGTGGAGACCCTTAACGCGGTGCGCGAGGGCCAGTATCCGACATTGTGGTTCTGGCCAAACGTCGATGCCGGTTCCGACGGCACCTCGAAAGGCATCCGCGCCTTCCGCGAGAGCCATGCCTTGCGCAATGTGCACTTCTACAAAAACCTGCGCCCGCTCGATTTCCTGTCCGTCCTGATCAATTCCCGCGGCATCGTCGGCAATTCGAGCGTCGCCATCCGGGAATGCGCCTATCTCGGCGTGCCCGCGGTCAACATCGGCCGCCGCCAGCATGGCCGCGACCGCGGCCGCAACGTGATCGACGTGGATTATGATAGCGTCCAGATCAAGCAGGCCATCGACCGGTGCTGGGCCGCACCGGAGCGCCACAGCGACCCGATCTACGGCGACGGTGGTGCCGGCCGCAACATTGCCGATGTTCTCGCCACGGCACGGCTCTCCATCGAAAAGACGCTGACATATTGATGGGGGCGGGCATGATCAGGGACGCCCAGGTAACCGCCATCATTCCCGTCCGCGGCGGCTCCAAGGGCATCCCGCGCAAGAACCTCCTGGAACTTGCTGGCGACACGCTGCTCGAGCGCACCATCAAGTTCGCGAAAGCCTCAGCCCTCATCGAACGTATCGTCGTCACCACCGACGATCGCGAAATGCACGGGATAGCGCAACGCCACGGCGTCGCTGCGCCCGACCTGCGCCCCGCTGACCTGGCCGGCGACGGGGCGACCAGTGATGCGGTTGTCGCCCATCTCATCGAGCAGGCCGCAATTGCTCCGGGCCTCCTGTTGCTCCTGCAGGTGACCACACCGCTGCGGACGCTTGCCGATCTCGATCGTCTCGCCCAGGAATTCGAGGCCGCAGGCGATGCGGATGCCGCCGTCAGCCTGTGCCGCTACGAGGGCTCGCACCCGGCAAAGATGCTGCAGATCGATCAGGGGACAATCGCCCCCTTCATGCAGAACACCTACACCGGTCCCAGGCAGGCGTTGCCGGATGTCTATGTTCTGAACGGTGCGTTTTATCTCATCGACCGCGACGTGTTCCTGAAAGAGCGCAGCTTCCTGCCCGCCTGCACCATGCCCTTCGTCATGGAGAGTTCCCACTCCGCCAACCTCGACACACCGGAAGACTGGCAAATCCTCCAGGCCATGCTGGCCCAGGGCCACTGGACGGCGGAGCGTTACGGCTGAAGCCGGTTCTCGCCGTTTTATCGGCCAGGCTAAATCGTCTCCCCGAAGAATAATCTGCGTGCTTCTCCGGCTTAATACGCGCGCTGCGCGCATTTGAATGCCAAGCGCAGACAGAGTGAGACGTGCCGCTGAGCCATTAAAAATATAAATTTGTACACGAATGAAATCGCATTGACGCAAACGGAGAACGTCCAGTCACTGTTACAATTCCGCCCGTTGATTTGCGGGTGCACGGGTTGCAGTCGCGGTGAAAAGCCGTCAGACTTCCGGTCACGGGCTCAGTGTTATGCCGGTGGACTGCCTTGACGCAGCCCCGGCGTCTGCTGGAGCCCGCAGTAACATCAGGGAGCAAATAAATGAAATTCAAAAAAATTGGGCTTCTCGGCGCTGCCGTGGTTGGCACGTTCATGGCCACCAGCGCGGTTCAGGCCGAAACGTTCGTCACCATCGGCACCGGTGGGCAGACTGGCGTTTACTACCAGGTTGGTGGCGCAATCTGCCGTTTGGTGAACAAGGGTACCGCCAAGCACGGCATCAAGTGCACCCACACAACCGGTGGTTCCGTGGGCAATATCAACGGCATCCGCGCCGGTGATCTGGACATGGGTGTGGCCCAGTCGGACTGGCAGTATCATGCTTACAACGGATCCGCTCCCGATCAGTTCCCGGATGGAGCGTTCAAGGACTTGCGCGCGGTCTTCTCCGTGCATCCGGAACCCTTCACCGTGGTTGTTCGCACCGATTCCGGCATCAAGTCGTTTGACGACCTCAAGGGCAAGCGCGTCAATGTCGGCAATCCGGGCTCCGGCCAGCGCGGCACCATGGAAGTCGTGATGAAGAAAATGGGCTGGACCATGGGCGACTTCACGCTTGCTTCCGAGCTCAAGTCTTCCGAACAGTCAGCAGCGCTTTGCGACAACAAGATCGACGCTATGATCTTTACCGTCGGGCACCCCAACGGATCGATCCAGGAAGCCTCGACGTCCTGCGATTCCATGCTGGTGAATGCGGACAATGACGTGATCAAGAAGTTGGCGTCTGACAACGACTATTACGCCATGGCGACCATTCCCGGTGGCATGTACAAGGGCACCGACAACGACGTCACCACGTTTGGTGTGGGCGCAACCTTCGTTGCATCGACCAAAACGTCAGCCGACGTGGTCTATGAAATCGTCAAGGCCGTGTTCGAAGACATGAAGCGGTTCCGCAAGATGCATCCGGCATTCGGAAATCTCGATCCCGCATTGATGATCAAAAACAACCTTTCAGCGCCGCTGCATGAAGGTGCGGTTCGCTACTACAAAGAAAAAGGGATGATGTAATCCTGATTTCGTATCCGGGAAGCGGGCGCGTGGGCGGCCGCTTCCCGTTGCTTTCTTGTGTGGGAAATTCTGGCGGCGGGGACAGTTTAAAATGGCCGAGGACAAGGTTGCAAACGGCAAACTCAGCGATGACGAACTTGAAGATCTGGTAGCATCTTCCGACACCGGGGGCAGGGCGCCAAGCAACGCCCGGATAGCTCTGCTCATTTCAGCGGTTGCGCTGGCCTGGGCGGTGTTCCAGGTCTGGATCGCCTCACCGTTGCCATTCTCAACCGGTTTCGGCGTCTTCTCCAGCCGCGAGGCGCGCCCCATCCATCTGGCCTTCGCGCTGTTTCTCGCCTATCTCGTCTTTCCGGCGTTCAAGTCTTCGCCGCGCAAGCATATCCCGGCCGTGGACTGGGCGATTGCCATCATCGCCAGCCTGTGCGCGATGTATCTCTTCATCTTCGACAGCAACATCGTCAAGACCATATTCGGCACCCGCCTGTCCGACCGGCCCAACAATCCCAATATGCCGGATGTGATCGCTGCGGTTGTTGGCATGATCTTGCTGCTGGAGGCCGCCCGCCGTGCCCTCGGCCCGCCTCTGGCGGTCGTCGCCATCGTCTTTCTCGCTTACACATTCCTGGGCCCATACGCGCCTGGGTTCCTGGCCTGGAAGGGTGCGAGTTTCAATGCGGTGGCCTATCATCAATGGATCTCCACGGAAGGCGTCTTCGGCATTGCTTTGGGTGTTTCGACCGACCTTGTGTTCCTGTTCGTGCTGTTTGGCGCCTTGCTGGATAAGGCCGGCGCCGGCAACTATTTCATCAAGGTGGCGTTCTCGCTGATGGGCCATTTCAGTGGCGGCCCCGCCAAGGCTGCCGTTGTCGCCTCGGGCATGACCGGGCTCATCTCCGGGTCATCGATCGCCAATGTTGTCACCACCGGAACGTTCACCATCCCGATGATGCGCCGGGTCGGTTTCACGGCGGAAAAGGCCGGCGCTGTCGAAGTGGCCTCGTCGGTCAACGGTCAGATCATGCCGCCGGTCATGGGCGCCGCCGCCTTCCTGATGGTGGAATATATCGGCATCTCCTATTTCGAAGTGGTCAAGCATGCCTTCGTGCCGGCGATCATTTCCTACATCGCCCTGGTCTACATCGTGCATCTGGAGGCTCAGAAGCAGGATATGAAGGGCTTGCCCCGTGCCGGCGAGCCGAAACCCCTCAAATGGGCGCTGTTGTCCTTCGGCATCACCATGGCAGTCATCATGGCAATTGCCGGTGGCGTCTATTATCTCTTCGAGTTGTTCCAGATGCTGGGCACCCTTGAGAACAGGCTGCTTGCCGTTGTTATTGCTCTGGCAGCGCAGATCGCCGTTTTCTATCTGTTCGGCAAGCGGGCCAGTGAAGACCAGCGCATGAAGGCCATTTCGATCGGTGCCATGGTGTTGGCCAATGCAGTCATCGGCGCGTTCGGTATTTTTTATCTGGTCAATCTCATCGGGATGACCGGCGACGCTGCGCCGTGGATAATCGCTGCGATCATTATTGTCGCCTGTATCCTGCTGATCCGGTTCTGTTCCGCACAGCCGGAACTGGAACTGGATGACCCCAATGAACCGGTCGTCCGGTTGCCAGAACCCGGGCCGACCATCAAGTCGGGCCTGCATTTTCTGCTGCCTGTAGGCGTGCTGATCTGGTGTTTGATGGTGGAACGGCTGTCGCCCTCGCTGTCGGCCTTCTGGGCAACCGCTCTGATGATGCTGATCTTGCTGATCCAGCGGCCGCTGTTCGCCATGTTCCGGGCTGAAACGCCGAACGGTACGTTCCGGCGCGGTTTCGATGAGCTCATTCTGGGTATGATCGCCGGCGCCCGCAACATGATCGGCATCGGCATCGCCACGGCCGCGGCAGGCATTATCGTCGGCGCGGTCTCGCAGACCGGCGTCGGCGCGGTGCTGGCGGCACTGGTCGAGTTCCTGAGTCAGGGACAGATCATCCTGATCCTGATCTTCACCGCCATCCTCAGCCTTATACTGGGTATGGGCCTGCCGACCACGGCCAACTACATCGTCGTGTCATCGCTGCTGGCCCCGGTCATCGTGGCGCTGGGGCAGCAATCCGGCCTGATCGTTCCGCTCATTGCAGTCCACCTCTTCGTCTTCTATTTCGGCATCATGGCGGATGTGACGCCGCCCGTGGGGCTTGCATCCTTCGCCGCTGCGGCCGTTTCGGGCGGGGATCCGATCAGAACCGGCTTTGTAGCGTTCTTCTATTCCATGCGCACCGCCTTGCTGCCGTTCCTGTTCATCTTCAACACGGACCTGCTGTTGATCGATGTCACCTTCGTGCAGGGGATAGTGGTGTTCATCGTCGCCACTGCGGCGATATTGGTCTTTACCGCCGGCATGCAGGGCTATTTCATATCCAAGTCGCGGATCTGGGAATCCCTGGCTCTGATCCTGATCGCCTTCACCCTGTTCCGTCCCGGGTTCTGGATGGATATGGTCTCACCTCCGTTCAAGGAAACCGACCCGGCAACGATTGTTCAAGTTATGGGTGATGCTGAATCGGGCAGTAAGCTCAGGGTCATAGTCGACGGCCAGAACGATGTCGGCGAACCGGTGACGCTGACCATGATCATTGACGTCGGCGACGAGCCCACCGGTGCGGAACGTCTCGAAGCCTTCGGCCTGGAAATCCTCCAGGAGGACGGCAAGGTGATAGTGGACGGCGCCGCCTTCAATTCCAAGGCGCAGAAGTCCGGGTTCGATTTCGACCAGGTGATCTCGAAGCTGCTGGTTCCGGCTTCGCAGCCACTGAAGGAGCTATTGTACATTCCAGCCTTGTTGCTGCTGGGACTGATCTACTTCTTACAACGCAGGCGCAGACGATCCGAGCCGTCCGCTGCACCCCAGGGAGCCTAGTCGCCACATGAACATCTTTCGCAGAGTGCTTGCCGCGGTCGATCTCAGTCAGGAGGAGGGCTCGGTACGGGTGCTGGCTGCCGCCTGTGAGACCCTTGAAGAAGGCGATACCCTGCATATCGTCACTGTTGTGCCAGACTTTGGCATGAGCATTGTGGGCTCGTTCTTTCCCGCCGATCACGAAGGCAAGATGGTGGCGGGCGCACAGGATGCCCTGCATGCCTTTACCGAAAAACATTTGCCGAAAGGCCTCTCGAAGCAGCATATCGTCGCCCATGGCAACATCTATGAGGAAATCCTCGACGCTGCTGACACGGTCGCAGCGGACCTTATCGTGGTCGGAACCCATCCGGCATCGCCCCGGGACTATATTCTGGGTCCGAACGCGGAACGCATAACCCGCCATGCCAAGTGTTCTGTTTTGGCGGTGAGGTAACGCCGCCAAAATGCTCCTGCCGATGGACGGGCGCCAGCCCTTGGTATAAGACGGCAGCATGGTAACGAGCGACGATTGGGTCGCCCAGCATGCACAACGGGCAAGCCTTCCGGGGCTGAAACGGGGCGCGGACGGCTCCCGCACGCCGGTTGGCTGGGCAGGACGGCTGAGCGCGGTTCTGGCCACCGCGTGGGTCAGCTTCACGCTTTATTCCGAACTGGGCGTTGCCACCTGGCTGCAGGACACCGTTGCGGGCTCAATTGCACAATATACCGGCTGGACCATCAGCTTCCTGCCCGCCGAACTGGATGCCCGTCTCGCACATGTGATTGTCGCAATCTGTCTTGCAGGGTTGGTATTTCCGCTGCTCAAGACGAGCCCACGCGCCGTAGTGCCACTCTATGATTGGGTGCTGATCCTGATTGCCCTGGGTGCGGCGGCCTATCTCGTGGCGTTCCGGTCCGATATTGAAACGCGCATAGGGCTTTTGCTGCGCATCGACTTCGTCGCCGCAGTGGCCGGCCTGTTTGTTTTTTGCCTGTCCCTGTTCCGCACCGTGGGCGGGCCGGCGGCCGTGATCGCCATGGGGTTCATGGCATTCGCAATGTTGGGCACAACATCCTTTGCGCCAGGGGCGGTGAGTTGGGATCTGGGGGCAACGCAACAGGCCATGCGGGGAATTTGGCTTGGCACCTCGGGTGTGTTCGGCCGGCCACTCGAGATTGCAATTGGCCTCTTGTTCCCGTTTGTCCTGTTTGGAACCATCTGGGTCAGGGCGGGAGCCGGGACCTATCTCGCCACTGTCGCCACATCGTGTTTTGGAGATGCCCCGGGCGGGTCGGCCAAAGCCGCGGTCACAGGCTCGCTGCTCAGCGGATGTTATTCACCATCGGCAACGGCGGATGCGGGGCATCGCGGTCCGTTTAGTGCGAAGTTGATGATGCACACCGGTGTTGCGGCCGACAAGGCAGCGACCGTCCAGGAGGCGGCATCTTCATATGCCCAGGTGCTGCCGCCGGTGATGGGGGCAGCGATCATTCTCATCGCCGCCCAGTCCGGACTTCCCATTGCGAACATTGTACTACACGCCCTGCTGCCCGGCATCATGGCGTACATCGTGTTGTTCTGTTTCCTGCAATTCGATGCCCGGCGCACCGGCGTCGGCGGGCTTCCGGTCCGGCCCGTGAGCCCGAACCGGACAAGAAACATTCTGACCCTGGTTTTCTGGTGCGCCGCCACGGCGGGCCTGGCGATTGCCGCACTCAACGGACTTGCCTGGCTGCGCCGAGAGATGCCGGACTGGGAACTCAACGTCACGGCGGCGGCATGGTCGGCGATCTTTCTTGCGCTGGTATGGATCGCATCGCGCCGTCCCGATATGGCCGAGGAGCATCCTGATGCGCCGGTTGCGGAAATCGCACCGGTCGGGGCAGCACTTGCCAGCGGATTGTATTTGCTGCTGCCATTGTTCTTTCTGGCCGTCCAGATTGCCGGCGCCCATCGCCCGCCCGGTCAGTCGATGCTGCTATGCGCCGCGATGGCCGCCTCAATCGCTGTGGTCCAGCATCCGTTAAAGGCCCTGTTCCGGGGACAGTACGGTTACATGGCAACCGCCATCCGGAGGGGGTTGAAGGATGTGTTTGCGGCCATCGTTCAGGCGGGCCGTTACATGTGCCCGGTCATGATCGCCTCGGCCGCCGCCGGCATTGTGCTGGCATCGGCCGGCCTCGCCGGAATTGATCAATGGCTGTTGACGGCGGTGGAGCAGTTGTCCAACCGGCATGTTCTGCTCGGGCTGGCGCTTGCAGCGGTCGCGGTGCTGTTGCTGGCAACAGGTCTGCCGACGGCGACGGGATATTTCCTTGCTGCCGTTCTCGTCGTGCCGGCCATAACCCTGAACACCACGGCGGACGGTCTCGTTGTCCCCGCTGTCGCACTTCACCTGTTCGTGCTTTATCTCTGCGTCTTTGCCAGTCATCCGCCGCCGCGCCTTGCGAAGGCCGCTCTGGTATTTGTGCCATTTCTGTTTCTGGCCAACACGGATCTGCTGTTGCTTGATGTGGCGCCCAAACAGGTTCCCATAATCGTTATCACCGCTGTGCTGGGCGCCGTCGCCCTGGCCGCGGCATTGCAACGCTACATGCTGGTGGCCAACCGCATGTGGGAAACCGCGGCACTCACTCTCATTGCCTTCACCCTGTTCAACCCGGGCTTCTGGCTTGACCGGGTGCAGCATCCATTTGACGAGGTGGCGCCGGCACGCATCTTCGCCACTGCAAAGGCGTTGCCGGAAGATGCCATTCTCAACCTGACGGTGCGCGGGCCGGCAAAGGGCGGCGGTGGCGAAATCAAATCCGCCGATATCAGAGTTCTGCTCGAGGATGCGCCTTCCGGCGCCGGGCGTCTCGAAAACGCCGGCCTGACGATATTTCTCGATGGAGACCGTGCCATCGTCGAAGCGCCGTTTCCCGATACGGAGTTCTCGCATCTCACCACAGTGTTTGACTTTGAGGCAGATGCCGGCGTTGAAGTGAGCATCATTCGGCTGCCGGCGGAAAACCGGTTGGCCAAGGATATTTTCTACATTCCCGCCCTTGCGCTGTTCGTCATCATCTGGCTGCTGCACCGCCGCCGCCTGCGCAGGGGTTTCATCTGATTGACGCCAGCGGCCGCACTTCGTGCTTTGGTTTAACTCGCCTGTTCGCCGACGTTGAATCGGTTTGTTAAGGTCTTGTTAAGCATGTTTGTTAACCTGATGTTAACTCTTAGGAGGCGGTTAAAAAATGAGTGTAATCAGATGGTTGGATATTATTTCGGAAGCGAAATAAAGCGTAGGCTGCAGAAAATTCGGATGTTTGCGACCCCGATTCACCGGGTCGGTCAGACGGCAATTTCCAATTAAACCGCTACTTCATCCAGAGCCTGATTGATGCTGCGTTCGAGCTTGTCCACCAACTCCTCACACTGCGCCTCGGTGATGATGAAGGGCGGTGCGATCAGCACGTGATCGCCGCTCACGCCGTCCACGGTACGGTTGTCGGGATAGCAGATCAGGCCGTTTGCCATCGCCGCTTTTTTGAGCTTCCCGGCCAACCCGAATGCTGCGTCGAAAGGCGTTTTGGTATCGCGGTCGCGAACCAGTTCGATTCCGCGGAAAAATCCGCGCCCGCGAATGTCGCCCACGTGAGGGTGTTCACCCAGACGCGCTTTCAGCAGTGCTTCGAGCTGATGTCCCATGGTGGCGACGCGGTCGATCAGATTATCGCTCTCGAACACGCGTTGCACCGCAAGTGCTGCAGCACAGGCGGTGGCATGACCGACATAGGTGTGGCCGTGTTGAAAGGCGCCACTGCCGCTTTCGATTTCCTGCACGATCTCTTCGCGCACCAGCAGCGCGCCGATCGGCTGATAGCCGGCTCCCAGACCTTTCGCGATGGCGATCATGTCGGGCACCACGCCGTCCTGCTCACAGCCGAACATAGTGCCCGTGCGCCCCATGCCGGACATCACTTCGTCAAGCAGCATCAACACACCATGCTGATCACAGATCCGCCGGATCTCCTTGAAGTAGCCGGGTGCCGGCGGCACGGCGCCGAGGGTCGAGCCGACCACGGTCTCGGCGATGAAGGCGATTGCGCGTTCGGGCCCAAGCGAGGCGATCTCCGCTTCCAGCCCTGCCGCGGCCCGGACGCCATATTCAACGCCGCTTTCACCGTCGTGCTGATGGCGATAGGTATAGCACGGCATGATGTGCCGGACGTTTGGGTTCAATATCGGCTCGTAGATTTTCTTGCGGCCCGGGTTGCCGGAGACCGACAGGGCGCCCAGCGTATTGCCATGGTAGGACTGTTGCCGCGCGATGAAGTGATCCCGCGATGCCTGGCCGCGCTCCACCTGCACCTGACGGGCAAGCTTCAATGCCGCCTCGTTGGCTTCCGAACCGCCGGACAGAAAATAAACCCGCCAGTTGCCGCCCGGCGCCTTCTCGCTCAACACCTCGGCAAGCTCCTCCGCCGGCTGGTTGGTGAAGAAGGACGTGTGCGCGAAGGCCAGCTTGTCGAGTTGCTGCTTGATCGCGGCGATGATGCGTGGGTCGCCATGGCCGAGACAGGAGACGGCAGCGCCGCCCGAGGCGTCGAGATACTGCTTGCCCTGTGCATCCCGGAGATAGACGCCCTGGCCGCCTTCGGCCTGTGGGATCTCGCCCTTGAGACTGCGGTGAAAAACTCGGCTGGCATTGGCTTGCGGCGCCATGGTAACGATGCTCTCTTTTATTGCGACATCAGTGCTGGCCACTGTTGCAATTGATATAGGGCACTGGCGAAATGGACGCACCCGATTTGTTGAATCGTTTGTTTCAGGCGGCGGTCAAGGCCGCCGACCCGGCAAGCTGCCTGCCCGCGCACCTGCCGCCCCCTCCTGAGGGCCGTGTTGTCGTCATGGGTGCCGGCAAGGCGTCCGGCGCCATGGCCCGTGCAGTGGAAGACAATTGGACGGGCCCGCTGGAAGGCCTGGTCATAACGCGCTATGGCCACAAGGTGCCAACCCGGCACATCGAAGTGGTCGAAGCCGCCCATCCGGTACCGGACGAGGCCGGCCGGCAGGCGGCCCTGCGGATGGTGCCGCTGGTCTCGGGTCTTGGACCTGACGATATGGTGATGTGCCTGATCTCGGGCGGCGGCTCCGCCTTGATGACCGCGCCGGCAGACGGGATACCGCTTGAGGCTAAACAGCAGGTCAACCGGAAACTGCTCGCCTGTGGCGCGACCATTTCGGAGATCAATTGCGTGCGCAAACATCTGTCCGCCCTGAAGGGCGGGCGCCTGGCTGCGGCAGCCCATCCGGCCCAGGTGGTCAGTCTCCTCATTTCGGATGTGCCGGGCGACGATCCCGCAACCATTGCCTCGGGCCCGACGGTCCCCGATCCGACGACGCGGGCCGAAGCGCAGGCGGTTATTGCCAAATATGCCCTGCAATTGCCGGACACCGTCACGGCGTTCCTTGCCTCGGATGCCGCCGAGACACCGAAACCGGGAGACCCGCGGCTTACGACCGCTGTGACCACGATGATTGCGGCCCCGAAACTGTCTCTTGATGCAGCGGAACAGGTCGCGGTGGCGGACGCGGTGGCGGTGCGTCAACTCGGCGATGCCCTGGAAGGGGAAAGCCGCGAAGTTGCGAAAGAGCATGCGGCATTGGCGCTGCGCATCGCTGAAGGGAGCGACGACCTGAAACCGCCGGCGGTACTGTTGTCCGGCGGCGAGACTACGGTGACCATCACCGGCTCCGGCCGCGGCGGCCGCAACGCGGAATACGCCCTGGCGCTGGCGATCGCCCTGGACGGTCATCCCTCGATCCACGCCATCGCCTGCGATACCGACGGCATCGATGGCTCGGAAGACAACGCCGGAGCCATCATCGGCCCCGACACACTGGCCCGCGGCCGAAAGAAGGGCCTCGATGCAAAAGCCTATCTCGCCAACAATGACGCTTATGGATATTTTGCGGCCATGGGCGGTTTGGTCGAAACCGGCCCGACGCTTACCAACGTCAACGATTTCAGGGCGATAGTGATTTTGTGATAGTCACCGCTCCTTACCAACCTTGCCGGCACCCCGGCTCTGCGCTGTTTTGCAGCTTGTCCGGAATGACGGCGTAGCTTGTTGGAAGCAAGCGTGTTACCCGATCACCCGCAATTCCGCCTCCACGCCATGTACGCAGCAGCTCTCTCCCATGTCGGTCTTGTCGCCGGGATTGAGCACGTTCACGTTGGCGGCTGAGGCATCGTGGAACTTCGGCCACTGGCCCTTGTAGACCAAAAGGCTGCCCGGAGTGACGTCTGTGGTGATTTTGGCCGACAAGGCGAGCGTGCCCTGCTTGTTTGAAAGCTCTATCTCGGCTCCGTCATTGATGCCGTCTTTCCCGGCATCGTCGGGATGGATGAAGCAGACCGCCCCTTCCATCTGTTCCCGCACCTTTGCGTCATTGGCGTAGCTTGAATTCATGGTCCACTTGGTGGCAGGCGAGAGCACCCTGTAGCGTCCTGCAGGCGTGGCACTGTCTGCATGCGCAATGGGCACGCGGGGGTGACCGTCGGCTTCCGCCGCCGCACTGGCGATCTCGATCTTGCCGCTGGGCGTCGGGAACTTGCCGTCGGCAAAGGGGATTTGCACGTCGTCATGGGTGCGGATGGTGCCCAGGGCCTTGAGCTCGTCGAAGGTGATTGACTTGGGAAGCTGCGACAGGATCCGGTCGATGATCTCCGCATCGGTCTCGGAAAACTCCGGTTCATCGTAACCCATGGTCTTGGCCAAAGCGCGGAAGATGTCCTGATTGCTGCGCGCCTCGCCGGGCGGCTCAATGGCCTTGGCAACGGCTCCGACCGTGTAGTTGAAATAGGGGAACATCAGATCGTCCGCCTCAAGGAAGCTGGCGGCGGGAAGCACATAATCGGCATATGCGGTGGTGTCGGTTTCGAACAGCTCGACACAGACGTGGAACAGATCATCGCGGGACAACCCCTGCCTCAGCCGGTTCTGCTCGGGACTCGACGCCATGATGTTGTTGTTCCAGCAGATCAGCGCGGATGAGCGTCCATCGTCCAGCAGCGCATCCGCCAGATCCATGTGGGAAATCACCGGCCGTGGTTCTTTCGCCAGTTGCGGGCCGGACACGAACCCCGTTTTGACGCCGCGCGCACCCGCACCGTTCAAGAACGAGATGCCGGCACCCGGTTTGCCCATATTACCGGTGGCAGCACACAGCATGGCGCAGGCACGAAAGGCGTTGCCGCCCATCTTCTGGCGCTGCATGCCCTGGCCGAGCCACATCAGGGAAGGTCCGCGGGCATAGTCCATCGCCACATCGACGATGACCTCCGGGTCCAGTCCGGTGAGCTCGGCGGTGCGTTCCACCGTCATGTCATTAACCGCGTCATGCACCTCGTCCCAGCCAATTGCATTGGCGGCGAGATAGTCGAAATCCAGCAAACTGTACCTCAAGGCCACATGCGCCATGCCGAATGCCAGCGCTGCGTCACTGCCGGGTTTGATCTGCAGATGCACGTCCGCGGCCTTCGCGGTCTCATGTGCGATGGGATCGACGACAATAATCCTGGCGCCTGATTCCGGCAGCCAGTGTTTGTGAAAATGCGGCGCCGAGGCCGAGGGGTTGGCGCCCCACACCAAAATAACCTTTGCGTCCTTGGCGGTGGCCGGGTCGAAGCCGGTGGCGCTGTCGCCGAGAATATAGCCAAGCCCCACGTGGCCCGCATTGTTGCAAACCGTGTCCGGATCCACTTCGGTGGCGCCCAGCCGGTTGAAAAACCGGTCCGGAAATCCACCGGCAATCTTTGAGCAGGTGCCGGTGTAGTGAGTGCTCAGGATGTTCCCCGGGCCCTGGTCGGCAACGATACTCTTGAGCCGTCCGGCGATGTCTGACAGCGCGTCGTCCCAGCTGACCGGCTCGAAGCGATTATCGCCTTTCGGTCCGATGCGCTTCAGGGGCGTTGTGAGGCGCACATCCGGGTCGCGCCAGACGCCGTTATAGGCAAGCGCGCATTTTCCGCACAGGCTGCCGCGGCTGAGGTCGTGATCGCGGTCGCCCACCACCCGGTGCACCGAACCGTCCTGGTTCTTCAGGACCGTCATGCCGCAGCCGTCATAACAATCCCGCGCGCAAGTGGTCTTGATCTCGATGAATTCGTCCCGTGCCATGGCAGGTGTTCCTCATGCATTCAGTAACTACGGTTCGCGGCCCGGCCCTGAGCCGGGACCCAGCACGATAACATACAGCCGTGCTGCTCTGGATCCCGCATTAAGTGCGTGACACTGATCAGAATACACTTTGAGCGCTATCCAGGACGTTTCAGCAAGAGCCAATTCCCGGACCCGGCAAACGGCCACTGCATGCAGGGCGTGGCCCTCAGGCGTCCGCCCTAACGGTGCTTTCCTGCTCGCCCAGCCCGTCAATGCCGAGACGCATCACGTCACCGGCCTTGAGGAACCGTGGCGGCTTCTGGCCCAGGCCGACCCCCGGCGGGGTACCTGTGCACACGATATCGCCGGGTTGCAGGCTCATGAACTGGCTGAGATAGCTCACGATATGGGCGACCGGGAAGATCATGGTCGCGGTTGAGCCGGCCTGTTGGCGCTCGCCGTTGAGGTCGAGCCACAGATTGAGGTTTTGCGGATCGGGCACTTCGTCGCGGGTCACCAGCCACGGACCGGTGGGTCCGAACGTGTCGCACGACTTGCCTTTGACCCACTGGCCGGAGCGTTCGATTTGAAACTCGCGCTCCGAAACATCGTTTACGACGCAATAGCCCGCGATATGGTCGAGCGCTTCCGCTTCGGAGACGTATTTTGTGTGCTTGCCGATAACGAAGCCAAGCTCGACTTCCCAGTCTCCTTTGACCGATCCGCGCGGCAACACCACGTCGTCATTGGGACCGACGATGCAGCTGGTGTATTTCGAGAAAACGATGGGCTCTTTCGGCGGCTCCATGCCGGTTTCACGGGCATGGTCATAATAATTGAGGCCGATGGCGACAAACTTGCCGACCTGGCCGACGCAGGGGCCAAGCCGTGGTGAGCCCTCGACCGCAGGCAGGCTGGTGGGATCGATGCGGCGCAGGCGGTCCAGTACTTCCGGCATCAGGGCGGAGCCGGCGACGTCGTCAACCTCGCCGGACAAATCCCTTATGGTGCCGTCCGCATCGAGCAGTCCGGGCTTTTCTTCACCTGCCGGTCCGTAACGCAAGAGTTTCATGAGACCTGTTTCCCTTATGCTTGGCGCAGTCTGTGGTCACCCACCAGATCCGTCGCGCTTTTATGTATGTGTGGACAGTACCCTGCCTGAAGTAATCGCACTGTAGTCGGCGGCGTCAATACCGTTGCGTCACGATTTCCATCATATGGACGGCCTTGAGTGTACCCATCGGGCCCCCAGGCCAGCAGTTGCGGACCCATAACGGCATAGGATTCGTCGTTGATCCGCACCATGGTGCCATTCGGCAGCGCATCGAGGCGTGAACGAAATGTGCGCTTGCTTCGCCTGTCCCCAACGCGCTCGGCATGCAGAACCAGGTCCATGTCTCCGGCGCGGCGGTTGGGCGGAGCCCGCCCACTGGCATCCCAGGCCGCAAAGAACGCATTGGCATCGCCCCGGCGGCATTCGAAGCAGGGCCGGTGCCCGGCGGCAAGTGCGGTGACTTCATCGAGGAAGAACAATTCCGTGTACAGCCCCGGCTGCATGAGTTCGCGGTGCCGGTTCTTGAACTCGAGCACGCAGGTGATCCACGCCCTGGATTTCCAGCGGCTTCGTGTCAGTTCTTGCCGGGGTGTGTGAAAGCATCCGCCGCGATTGCCCATGAACGTGCCGCGGGCCGGGAGGGCGACAATGTCCCCTTCCGGGGTCACGCGGTTCTGAAGCGGCATTTCAACCGTTGCGAACGATAATGATGTGCAGGCTGCGCGGTCCATGGGCGCCGAGCTGGATGGTCTGCTCGACATCCGCCGTCCGCGACGGTCCGGAGATCATATTCACCGTGCGCGGCATCTTGCCTCCGCCATGGGCCTTGCGGATGCGATCCCAGGCATCTTCGTAAGCGCCGTCGATATCGGCCGCATCGATCACCACGATATGGTTCTCCGGCAGAAAGTTGAGTGTGGTCGGATTGGCCGGGCCCGATGTGAGAATCAAGGTGCCGGTCTCCGCAACGCCGGCAAAGGCCTGCGACAGGGAGACCACGTCGTCACCTGTTGCCGGGCCGGTGGCGCGCTCCAGGGTCGGTGCCTTGTCCCACGGCAGCTGTGTCAGCTTTTCGTCCGCGCCATGCCTGATGCGGGCGGGAAGGTTATGGTCCCGCAAGTGTGCCGTGATCGCCTCCGGCACGTTATCCCGGTTCATGACTTCGGCCACGCTGGCAGAGACCGCTTCTGCCTGCGCCCTGAACAGGGCAATCTGTCCGTCGGCATCAAGGTTTGCGCGCTCCGGTACAAGGTTGCGTTTATGCCGCTTCAACCGGGACTGCACGGCTTTTTCGCGGGCGTCCTTGTCCTTGCCCCGGGCAAGCGTCGCACTCAGCTTGTTGAGGATCTGCGTGCGGCTTTGTGAGCTGCTTGAGGTGGTTTTACTCATCTCCGCCGGCCCTCCATGATTCCTGGAACGAGCGGCCCGATGGCATGGGCAGATCGCGGTATTTGGTCCAGCCTCCGGCAAATGGCGCGGATTTGAGCCGGGACCGGCCGAACGCGAGCAGCTTGAGCGCCCGGATGAATGTGCTTGCCGCCAGGTGGTAGAGTGCCGGACGCCGCGCCAGAAAGGCCCACAGGCTGAGGCTGGTGCGCACCGTGCGCGGGGTCAGGTGGCGTTCGAACTCGCGTTCGCGCCAGTGCCGCATCATCTTGGGCAGTGGTATGCGCATCGGGCAGACCGCCTCGCAACGTCCGCAGAAAGTCGACGCGTTGGGCAGGTGGCCGGCCTGGTCGATGCCGATGAGGCTGGGCGTCAGCACCGCGCCCATGGGTCCGGGATAGACCCAGCCATAAGCATGCCCGCCGACGGAATGATAGACCGGACAGTGGTTCATGCAGGCACCGCAGCGGATGCATCGCAACATGTCCTGGAATTCGGTGCCCAGCATGTCGGAACGGCCATTGTCGAGGATCACCACGTGATATTCTTCCGGTCCGTCCGGATCGCCTTTGCGGCGCGCACCGGTGGAGAGCGTGGTGTAGGTGGAAAACTCCTGGCCCGTGGCCGAGCGCGCCAGTACCCGCAGAATTGTCGAGACGTCCTCCAGTGTCGGCACCAGCTTTTCAAGGCTGGTGCAGACGATATGCACCTTTGGCAGGCTCTGGGTAAGATCGCCATTGCCCTCATTGGTGACAATGATCGACGTGCCGGTTTCCGCCACCAGATAGTTGGCGCCGGTGATGCCGACATCCGCATCGATATATTTCTGCCGCAGCACCTGGCGTGCTTCATCCACCAGTTCGCTGACTTCCTCCAGGGAGCGGTCGTCGGGCAGGTGAGTATGGGCCGCCCGGAAACTTGCCTCCACCTGATCGCGGTTCAGGTGAATTGCCGGGCCGATGATGTGGCTTGGCGGCTCGTTGCGCAGCTGAATGATATATTCGCCGAGATCCGTCTCGACCGGGGTGATGCCGGCGGCCTCCAGGTGCTCGTTGAGAGCGATTTCCTCGGCGATCATCGACTTGCCCTTGGTCACGGTTCTGGCGCCATGGGCCTGACAGATCTCGAGGATAATGTCGCGCGCGTCCTTAGCCGTTGCGGCCCAGTGCACGCTGCCGCCTGTGGCCTCGACCTTTTTCTCGTAGATCTCGTAATAGAGATCGAGATGTTCGAGCGTGTGGTTCTTGATGTCGCGCGCCTGATCGCGCAACTGATCGAATTCGGGCAGGTTTTCGCGGGCCGCAGCACGCTTCTTGACGAAGCCGACTTTGACATTGCCCATGGCGCGCTGCAGCTGTTTGTCGCCGATCGCACGCTTGACGTTCGACTTGAAGGCAGGGGAGGTGATGTCCATCAGAGCACGATGCCTCCATTTGGAACCATTTGACCGGGTTCCTGTGGGCCGTGGCAAGGCGCGGTTCGCGATGCGACGCGGGACATCGGATAAGAAGCGCAACGCTGTCCGCGGTACACAGGAACCCGGCCTGAGGTGGCGCAGATCGGCCCGTCGGCAGCGTTGCGGCGCTTGCCCGATGCCCCACATCGAACTGCATCCCGCGCCTCGCCGGACGAGCCGATCTGCGCCATCAAATTGATTTCAAATAGAGGCATCGTGCTCCAGCTTATCCGTTCTCGCCAATGGCCGGGTCATCGAGCGCTCCCGCCAGCACTTCCGCCACATGGCGCACTTCGACGGGCGAGCCCTCGCGCTTCAGCTTGCCCGCCATGTTCATCAGACAGCCAAGATCGCCTGCGAGCAAAAGCCCGGCGCTGGTTTCGCCCGCGTGGCCCACCTTGCTGCTCACCATAGTGTTTGAAATGTCTGGGTACTTGACGCAGAAGGTGCCGCCGAAACCGCAGCAAACCTCGCTTTCCTCCATCTCCTCCAAGGTCAGGCCCGACACGGTCGCAAGCAGCTTGCGCGGCTGCTCCTTGATGCCCAGCTCCCGCAGGCCCGAGCACGAATCGTGATACGTCACCGTACCGTCAAAGGCCGCATCGACACCTTCGACACCCATGATATCCACCAGAAATGAAATCAGTTCATGGGTCTTGGCGGACAGAGCCTCCGCGCTTGCCTTAAGCGCGCTGCCGTCTTCAAACAGTTCCGGATAGTGCTTTTTCAACATGCCGGCACAGGAGCCCGACGGTGCGACCACATAGTCGAACGGCTCGAATGCCTTAATTGTCTTTTCCGCTATGGCCCGTGTATCGGCACGGTCACCGGTATTATAGGCCGGTTGACCGCAGCAGGTCTGCCCGCGCGGCACGTCCACCTCGCAGCCTGCATCGCGCAGCAATTTCACCGCAGCCCACCCAACGCCCGGGCGGAACACATCCACAAGGCAGGTGACAAACAGCCCGACTTTCGGCACCGTCTCAGGCATAAAGTTCTCCTCAATACGGTTGGACCACGTTCTAGCCCGGCAATCGGACTTGTGCCAACAATCATGCGAAGTATTTTCGCCATCGCGTCAAATAATGCCGCGGCGTCGGGAGCGCTCTCTCGAAGGATGAGCGTCCGGTTGGGTCTACCCGATCCACTCCACCTCATGCGCCTCTGTCAGGTCCGGGACTTCCCAGCGCTCCAGCATGCGGGCGAGGGCTTTGCCGGGCACCGGATCTTTGCGCCGGGCGTTGCGGGCGTCCAGCACATCCGGCGCAGCCTCCAGATAAATGATCCGGACGCGGGCGTTGTAATCGGCAAAGAGGCCGGTGCAGTTCTGCCGCAGCTGGCGCGACAGGTTGGTCGCGTTCCAGACGAAGTCGTCGCCGGCGCGCAGGTGTTTGCGGGCGCGCTCGCGCGCTTCCTGAATCACTTTGCCTTGTGGTTTATCGGGCGCCACTCCCAGGTCTGCGCGAATGGCGTCGAGGGAAACCACCGGCGCGCCGGCCATATGTTCGGCGATCCAGGTGTCCTTGCCGGCAGCCGGAAGGCCGGACATGAGTGTTACGGTCAGTTCGCTATCGTCATAGGCCTCGTACGCCGGGTCGCGGCCTTTGCGCCTGAAATATTCGAACCGGCTGTGCGCGTTGGCGAAATCCATGGGCGATGCGAGGCACCCGGCGTCCCGGGCGAATTCGCGAAACAGTTCCACATTGTCCAGCAGCCGCTGCAGATCCGGCGCAATGCGGCCGTTGGCATCGGCGCGCGCCTGCAGGGCGAGCCAGTCACAGCGGGTTGCAAGACTGATGCGTGCTGCAAGGCGCACAGGATCATCCCGCTCAAGCAGGAAAAACGGGATCAGGTGATGGGCGATGCGCACGGCGATCTGTTCGCGTTCGGCAACGCTCAGGCCGAGGCGCCACAACAGCTGCCGCGCCATGATCTCACCGCGTTTGGAATGCCCGCGCGATGAAAGCCGGCCATCCACCATTCTTGTGGTCGCGGGCTTGCCGATGTCGTGCAGCACCGCTGTCCAGAAGGCGGAGCGCCGCTGGTGGGGAGGCAGTGCCTGCCATTCGGCATCTGACGTCAGCGCCTCGCACACCATTTTGGTATGCACCCACACATCCCCTTCACCGTGATGGGTCGGATCCTGCGGGCAGCCCTGCAGGGCTGCCACTTCGGGCACTGCCTCTGTGATGGCCTGCCAGTCGAGCGACCATGCCGGCGGCGCAGGGATCAGTGCGTCGAGAAGGCGATCATGAGACATAGTGCATTCTCTTTTGCCCGGAACAGGACATGGACGCAATTTGCAGTGTAGGCTGGCAACAAAAAATGCGGAGATCAAGAGGTGCAAATGGCCGTTCTGCAGACTCAAGGCGTTCACCATATCACGCTCAACGGCGCCGACCGCCAGACGTCTATCGACTTCTGGGAAGGTGTTCTGGGCATGCCCTTCGTCTTCGAACAGCCCAACCTCGATGCACCGGAGATCAACCATCTTTATTTCGATCCCGGTGACGGGCGCCTCATCACAATCTTCGCCAGCGAAGACTGGGAGCCGGACAACACCGCCAATCCGAACGGCATCGGCAACCTGCATCATCTGGCGTTCATGGTGTCGCGCGCCACATACACCCAGGCCGCAGCCAGGCTGAAGCAGGCCGGTTACGCGAGCTCAGGCGAGGTTGACCGTGGTTTCATGGATTCGATCTATTTCCGCGACCCGCTTGGCCAGTTGATGGAACTTGCCTGTTACAAGTTCGAGCCGCCGGCCGGCCACACCCATACGGACGTGCTGCATCAGGCACACCACATCCGCGTCGCGGCAGGTGCGGCAAACATCGTCGACGAACATCTGGCAGATGCAATTGAGTTTCTGGTGCAAAAAGGAAGCGGTACACTCTCCGATACGTAGTGCGTGTGGCTGTCATTGCGAAAGCTGCTCGACGACCTGCGCAAGCCACGGCCAGTTGGCGGCTGCGGCATCATTTGTGATCAGATAGGCGGTTTGCCGGGAACCCGCCGAGCTGAGGGGAGGAACGAATATGAAGAAGCTTTCAGGCGGTCAGGCCGCAATCGCGTCGCTCCAGGCGGAGAAGGTCGGCCATGTGTTCGGCCTCATCGGATCGGCCACCATGGAAATGTTCGATGCGCTCTATGACGCCACCGACATCAACTTTATCGGCGTCCATGACGAGCGCACCGGCACCCATATGGCGGACGGCTACGCCCGCGCCACCGGCAATGCCGGGGTGATCATTGCCGGGCAGAACGGCCCCGGCGCGACCAACCTGGTGACCGGCCTGGGTCAGGCGGCGGCCGCCTATTCGCCGGTTGTGTCGATTGCAGGCGCCTTGTCCACCGCCCATGTCTATCGCGACGCGTTTCAGGAGGTCGATCAGCAGGCCCTGTTTCAACCTGTCACCAAGAAAACCTGGACCGTCACGCAGACCGAACGGGTGCCGGAAATGTTTCGTGAAGCCTTCCGGGTGGCGATGACGCCGCGCCGTGGACCTGTTCAGATCAATCTGCCGCGTGATGTGCTGTCCGCGCAGGCGGAGTTCCCGGAATTCCAAAAACCTGAAAACTACCGCTCGCAAACAGTTCCGGCGGGTGCTGCGGACGCCATCAACCAGGCGGCCGCATTGCTGCGAGGTGCCGAGCGCCCGGTCATTGTCGCGGGCGGAGGTATCAAGAACACCGGTGGACACGAGGCGGCTCTGGCCCTGGCTGAAGCGCTGAATGCGCCGATCATCACCGCTCCGGGTCATGGCGATGCCATCCCCTTCGGCCACCCCCTCAACGCCGGTCAGATGGGCCCGCGCGGCAACGTTGTTGCCTCGCGTCTCGCCAAGGAGGCCGACGTCATCCTGGCGCTCGGCACCCGTCTCGGCTTCAACTCAACTTTCTACACTTACGATAACATCAACAAGGATGCAGCGATCATCCAGGTCGAGCTGGAACCCACCGCCATCGGCCGGTTTTTCCCTGTGGCAATTGGGATCTGGGCGGATGCGCCAACTGCCGCACAGCAGTTGCGCGATGCGGTCGGCAAAATGGACAACCGTGCACAGGTTGACGCCTGGACCGAAAGCTACACGTTAGAGCGCACAGCCTACCTCGAGAAGCGAGACGCCGATGCGGCAACCGACGTGCATCCGATCCAGCCCTCCGGTCTGTTCAAGGAATTGCGCGACGTTCTGCCCAAGGATGCCGCGATAACGATGGATGCGGGCACGCTGTGCCTGCAGGCAACCGATGCGCTCAATTACTGGCAACCGCCGTGTCTGTTCACGCCGCTTGATTTCGGCCTTGTTGGTTTCTCGTTTGCCTGCGGTCTTGGGGTCAAGCTCGGGCGGCCCGACCGCACCGTGGTCAGCCTCATGGGTGACGGTGGCTTCGGCATGACCATTTCGGAACTGAGCACAGCGGTCGATCATGGCATCAACACCGTGACCGTGGTCATGAACAACCAGTGCTGGGGGGCGGAGAAAGCCTATCAGCGCGACTTCTTCGGCGAGCGTTATATCGGCGCCGATGTCTCAAGCCCGCCGTTCGACAAGGCAGCGGAACTCTACGGCGCCGCAGGTTTCCGGGTTGAGCGGATTTCGGAAGTCGGCGAGGCGGTGAGCGCTGCCATCGCGTGCGGCAAGCCCGCGGTCGTGGACGTCGCCGTCGACCCGGCGGCGCTCTACAGCTTCCGCCGTGATTCCTTCACCCACCGAGCCAAGTGAACCCGCCATGAGCCAGGACAAGAAAACCTATCCCAACACCAAGGATCATCAGGACAAGGGAGACTGGAACCCGGTCTGGAGCCAGCTCGAGGAAATCGACCCAGACTTTCTCGAGGCCTATCTGGCGTTCCGCAGCGTGCCCCATCGCGAAGGCCCTTTGCCGCAGAAATACAAGGAACTGATCATGATCGCGATCAATGCCGCCACCACCCATCTCTATGGGCCGGGCGTGCGCCGTCACATGCAAAACGCCCTGAGGGCCGGGGCAACGAAGGAAGAGATCCTGGAAACCATCCAGCTCACCACGGTCATGGGCATCCACTCGATCAACCTGGCGCTGCCGATCCTTATGGAAGAGATCGAAAAGGCTGAGGCCTGAGAGGTTACCCTCTCAGGCCCTAGAGCCCTATTCATGAATATTGAACCGTTTGATGGCGTCAAACCGGCCCTTTCGGGTAGGCGCGGCGCGAACTGCGATGTGGTACATCGGGCAAGCGCCGCAACGCCCCCGAAGGGCCGGTTTGGCCCACCGGAGGCCGGATTTTCGCGCCTTCTGGACTGCGTTACAGCCCCCTTGTGGACAGCAAGTCCACGGCGGAACCTGTGCCTTGCCAGCAGACGCGAAAAACCGGTCAAACTGATTCAATATTCACGAATAGGGCTCTAGGGTCAGGACCCATTAATTTCATCCATCCGGCGCGCCCGAAGGGTTCGGCGGGGAGGGCCCGCCTTCTGGCAAATAATGCTCGATAAGGCGAAAAGCCGGATCTTGCGCTTGTCTACCAGCACTCGAACCCTCCCTGCCGAACAGAATTGTATGAAATTGATGAGTCCTGACTCTAGCTCAGGCGTAAGACGCTTGCGGTTCCGGTTTGTGCAGACTGACAACAAACAGCACCGCCGCTCCATTTGCCCAGTAGTACCAGGCATCGATGCCGGTAAGGCTCAGGATGCTGGGCGCAAGGACGAAGAGAACGCCAACGGCGAGATCTACCGCGACGTGCAACGAATAGGGGAGAACCCGAAAGACGCCAAGTTCGTGATCAGTCAGGAGTGTCAGGGCGAACGCCGCGACACCGGTGCCGACTGCAAGCCAAAGCGCCAGCGGATTGGAGCTGCCAAGCTGCAGCACAAAGGGCAGGACGATGAGGCTGAGAGCGACCGGGTAGTCGAGAAATGCATGCATTTTGCGGGTAACAAATCGGGGGTCCATGAGTACGGTTCCTCTTCAAGACAATTGGGGTTGGCTATTGGCGGGGCATGTTGCGTCCGCCGGTCTCTGATATGGATCCGCGTTGCCGTTCGATCTATGCCGGTTAGTCCGGATTTCTTGATCAATCGTCCGGAGTTTTGCAAAATTTACGGCGTAGCATGGTGATCACGAGATTTGATGGTCAAAGGTGCGCGCCTTTGAGCGGTTGGGCCGATAAAGTGTATCCGGGCTCAACATCCGGCGCGCATTGCCTATATTGAGTGCGTCTGCGTTCGCTCGGCCTTGATAGGAGGCAAATGTCCCAGGATCAGCCCCATGTTCTGATAGTCGACGATGAAGCCGACATCCGCTCGACATTGCAGGACTATCTTGAAGCCAACGGCATCACCACAAGTGGAGCTGCGAACGGCACCGCGTGCCGGCAGGCTTTGGAGGCAAGCGAATTCGATCTTGTCTTGCTCGACCTCAAGATGCCCGGCGAAGACGGTCTCAGCCTGTGCCGCCATATTCGCGCTAACTCCAATTGCGCCGTCATCATGATCACCGGCGTCAGCGAGGCAATGGACCGGGTTGTCGGTCTGGAAGTGGGTGCGGATGATTATATTTCCAAGCCCTTCGACCTGCGTGAAGTGCTGGCCCGCGTGCGCTCGGTTCTGCGCCGTTCCGGATCGCAATCGGCCGCCGATGATCCGGCAGCCAAAGGCAACGGGCTGACCGCGAAATTGAGCGGCCGCGGCCGCGTCTTGTTGAGCGTCCTGTTCACCGACATCGTTGGCTCGACGTCGCTTGCAAAGACCATGGGCGACAAGGCCTGGACAAGTCTGTTGAAACAGCATGATGAGCACATTCGAGCCGCCGTCGAGGAATATGGCGGCATAGAGGTCAAGGCTATGGGCGACGGTTTCGTGACCGCGTTCAATATGCCGGGGGACGCGGTGGCCTGTGCCCAATCGGCACGCGGACGCATCCTGGATCTGGGGCTCCAACTGCGCGCCGGCATTCACACAGGCGAATGTGAACTGCATGGCGACGATCTGGCCGGAATCGCCCTGCACGTCGCCGCCCGCATCATGGATAAAGCGAAAGGCGGGGACATTCTGGTATCACGAACAGTGACCGACCTCATGCTCGGCACCGACGTTACCTTCTCAGAGCGAGGACGGTTCAAGCTGAGAGGCTTGGACAAGGAGTGGCGCCTATTCGCGGTCTCGGACGACGGTCATGCGGCAAGCAACGGATAGTCAACAGGCCCTGGACCGCGTGCATTTGTTCGAAGCGTCTGATAGACTTCATTCGCAGGAAACCGGGATTTCTATGCAATTGAGGCACTCCCATGGCCAGATTGTTCACTGCACTTGCTGTAGCGCTGCTCTTAACGTTCGCGCCGATTGTCGACGCCAACAGTAGCGAACCTGCCATACCCACTGCTGAACAGGCGGTAAAACCGGCCGATGAGGCGAAGGACCCGAGCCGCGTTGCGCTCGTCATCGGCAACGGCTCGTATGAGCACACCAGCAGTCTGAAGAACCCGCCCAATGATGCCCGAGCCATCACCACCATGCTGTTTGGATTGGGATTCGACGTCATCGAAGGGTTCGACCTGAACAAGGCGCAGCTCGAAAGCAAGGTCAGGGAGTTCTCCAAGAAGCTGGCAGGCTCTAAAGTTGGCCTTCTCTACTATGCCGGTCACGGTCTGCAGGTCGACGGTGTGAATTATCTTGTTCCGGTGGATGCGAATGTGGATGCCGAGGACGATCTCGATTTTGAGCTGATGCCGTTGCGCCAGTTGATCAAGCGCATGGAACGCAAGTCCAAAGTTAATCTGGTTTTTCTCGACGCCTGCAGGAACAACCCGATCACCCGCAGTCTTGCGGCAAACATGGGGACGCGGTCGACTGCGGTTGGACGTGGTCTTGCGCGGGTCAACGCGGGCGTCGGAACGCTCGTCTCCTTTGCCACCCAGCCCGGCAATGTCGCTTTGGACGGCGAGGGGCGGAACAGCCCCTTTACCGAGGCGATCATCAAGCATCTGCCGACCCCCGACCTCGACGTGGTTTTGATGATGCGCCGCGTCAGGCGAGATGTGCTTGCGGCAACAGACGGCAAGCAGGTGCCGTGGACCAATTCTTCCCTCACGGATGGCTTTTACTTTACGCCTGGCACAGCGTCTACGGAGACCGGCAGCGACGAAGAGATCGCCCCTTCGTCAAAGTTTCTGGAAATCAGCACTGCATATCGTAGCGTACAGGAGGTCGGGACCTGCAAAGCGTATGAGGTGTTCGAAACTGCCTACCCGGACTCCATGTTTGCCGAGCTTTCCAATGAGTGGCGAAACAAGAACTGCGGGCCGACGGATCCGCGTGAACTGGCCTTGAGCCTGCAAAGCGAACTGACCCGTGTCGGGTGCAGTCCCGGTGCGATCGATGGTGCCTGGGGCGGTAAGAGCAGGGCGGCGCTCGCCGAGTTCGGTAAGCATGCCAAGCTCGACATTAAGTCATTTGAGCCATCTCAGGAGGCCCTAACCGCAGTTAAATCACACCAATCCTCCGTGTGTCCGGAAAGGGTGGCGCCACCGGTTCAGGTCAAGGCCAACCCGCAGGTGAAGCAGACGAAATCCGGCACGACCGCACCAAGCACCACCACATCGAGAACCACATCCAAGCGGACCGGGCGGCAGAAGGTCGCGGGTCAAGCGGAGCGCGAAAAAATCCAAACTGCGTGCATGCTTGGAAGCCTCGCCGCATGCCAGCTTGGGTGCAGAAAAGGCTCTTCGCTGGCGTGCAAGAAAGTGAAATTGTTACGCCGGGGCGGATGACTGCGAGAGCGGGGGGCAGGCCCGCCGGGTTGACCGGTCAACAGGTCCATTTTTCCGTATAGGGCCTGAGTTCGATTTCGTTGCTCCAGGCCGACTTCGGCTGCTGGTGAGCCCACCAATACGTCTCCGCCACATCGTCTGTGTTGGCCAGGTTTTCGGGGTCGTACCTGTCGCCGTAAAGATCCCGCATCAACGGGACGTCGAGATCGCAGTCCAGTCTGAGATGCACCACATGCACGCCGTCTTTGGAATACGCCTTGGCCAGGCTCTGCGACAGCGCGCGCAACCCGAATTTACCGATGGCATAAAGCGGATGGGTGGCCGACCCGCGCAGGGCGGCGGTGGCGCTTGAGAACAAGACGCTGCCGTGTCCCCGTTTCCGCATGGCGGGCAGCACCGACTTGGCGGCTGCGAACGCACCGACGACCTCGACACGAAAGATCTCGTCGAGCTCCGCATAAGACATTTCGAGCGGCTCGCATGCGGTGAAAGTGCCGCGGGCATTGTAGATGAGAACCTCCACGTCACCCATTTCATCTGCACTGCGGTGAAGCGCTTGTTCAACGGTTTCCGGCTGCAGGGCGTCTGCTGCGAAGAACCTGACCGCTGCCTCGGAATTCGCCGTGGCGGCGGCCTGGGCCGCAGCGCTGCTGCCGGTTTCGGACCGTGAGATCAGGGCGATGTCAAACCCGTTGCCGGCAAATTTGGCGGCCAGTGCCCGTCCGAGGCCTTCGCCGGCACCGACAATTGCACACACTGGTTGGGGCATGGGGTCCTCCCGTTCGGGTGATCGTTACAGTTTCAACGGCCGTTTCGGGCGCGGGCAACATAGTAGGCAAGCGTGCTGACGCCTGCGATGGCGGCGACGCCCCAGGAATACAAGGCGAGCAGGTCACCCGCTGCTGCTGCGCCCGCGCATTGCTCGGCACCGATGCTTTCAATGCAACGTCCATGCGCGCCTGCGAAGTAGAAGCCGAGGGCGATGCAGCCGCACATTACCACCGCGCCGGTGATGAGCCCCGCTCCCGATCCCGCCCTGGAGCCGACACCCCAGGGTGCATAGGGAGCGGCAACGACAACGGCGATCATCGCGGAAATAATCAGGGCATCGAGATACATTCGGGTTTGATCCTCGCAAGCCGGAATGCGTACAGCGCCGTCCGAACTGAAATATTTCAGGCTCTATCCTGCAGTTCAAGCAACCTCGTTCGAAGCAGTCCACGGAACTCATCGGAAAGCCGTGAGCTTGCCCGGTTGGCCGGGCGTATGAGTGCGAGTTGATACTCTATGGCGGGCTCGAACGGAACAAGTCTCAAGCCATCCGCCGTCACTTGCGCAGCCGTAATCGGATCGACAATGGCAACCCCGCCGTTCTGATCCACAAAACTGCAGGCCGATGAGAAAAAATCGCACTCCAGCGCGACGTTCAGGTGCGCGCCTGCGTTTGAGAATGCTTTTCGAATTTGATGGTGGGTTTCATGCTCCGGAAACAGCACCGCGAACGGAACGCCGTCGAGATCGCCGGGGGTGATGGTTTCATGCTCGGCCAAAGCGTGGCCTGCGGGCAGGGCGCAAACGCAACGGTAATTGAAAGTCTCGATGTCCGTGGCCGGCAATCGAACTGGTGCCTCGACGATTGCAGTGTCAAAATTCTGCGACATGACGAGTTGGCGCAATGCCGCTGAACTGCGCGACACCAGTTTGATTTGTATGCCGGGACGGTCCTTTCGAAACTGCGCGATGAGTTCAGGCATCAGTCTCCAGGCAATGCCGGGATAGCATAATATGGAAACTTCACCCTCGTTCAGGCGCTTTATTTCGCGGGCAATCTGGCTTACGCGGGATATGCTTTCGATGGCCTGTATCGCTGCTTGGTGAAACGAAAAGGCCTCGGGCGTCGGCTCCAGCGATCCCTTTGAGCGCTTGAACAACGTGAACCCGATCTCCCTTTCCAGTTGGGCAATCGTGATGCTGACCGTTGGCTGAGCCAGACCCAGTAATTCGGCAGCCCTGGTCATGGCGCCGGTTGTCAGCACCGCATCAAAACATCTCAGTTGTCGGATATCCATGGCGCTATGTGAGCCTCGCTGATTTTGCAGGGTATAGAAAAATACAATACTACGGGCAAATGATATTATTTGACGCAATGTGTGTGACGCAGTCTAATTCTCCCATCAAAGGTGCGACACGCCAGAAAAAACCGTCGGCACCAAAGGGAGAATTCCACATGAAATTTATCAACAAAACCACATGCGCGGCGGGGTTGCTCGCCGTGTCCATGTTCGCCGGCGCTTCGGTCGGTCAAACGGCTGAAAAGACCTTCATCACAATCGGAACCGGCGGGCCCACAGGCGTTTACTTTGTGTCCGGCAACGCCATCTGCCGGATGATACACAAGGAAGCAGCGGAAGGCCGCAAGGAAGGGCGCAAACACAACATCCGCTGCTCGGCGCCGTCATCGGCCGGCTCTACCTACAACATCGCCCAGATCACCGAGGGCGAATTCGATTTCGGCGTGGCGCAATCTGACTGGCAGTACCACTCCTATAACGGCACGTCCGACAAGGTGACCCACAACGCCGACCTGCGCGCGGTGTTTTCAGTCCACCCGGAACCCTATCAGCTGATTGCAGCCAAAGGTTCGGGCATCACGTCCTGGACGGATTTGAAAGGCAAGAAGTTCAACATGGGCAATCCCGGTTCGGGCCAGCGCGCCACGACCGAACTTCTCATGGAGCGCTACAAGACACCCAAGGATTATTTTGGCCTGGTCACCGAAATGACCTCGTCGGAGCACTCCAAGGCTTTATGTGACGGCAAGATCGACGCCTTCGGATATGTGGTCGGCATCCCCAACTCGGGCGTTGCCGTCGCCACGGAAGGCTGCGGTGCCTATATCGTCAATCTCAACACGGATGTGGAAAAAGGCCTGATCTCGGAGTTTCCGTTCTACGGCCCGGTCAACATTCCCAAGGGCGCTTATTCCTCCACAACCGCACCGGTAACGACGTTCGGCGGCTACGCGACCATCGTGTCGAGCGCCAAGGTGCCTGAAGCCGTGGTCTATGAAGTGGTGCGCGCGGTGTTCGAAAATCTCGATGACTTCAAGGCCCTGCATCCGGCCTATTCCATCCTCACACCTGAGGGCATGATAAAGAACGGCATCTCGGCACCGCTGCATCCTGGCGCTGTGAAATACTACAAGGAAAAGGGTCTGATGTGATCTGCTGGCGGCCCGGCGTTTGCGTTGATGCGGGGCCTGCCTCCTTGCTCCTAACTCTCCCTGGCCGCCTCGTTGCAAACCTGCGCGGGGCGGCACCTTTTTTCACTCCTTTCCGGCTCGAAATCTAATGGCATCATCTGATGACATCGATGCTTTGGTCGAGAAGTTCG
>JAJFHM010000087.1 GCA_021775625.1 Hyphomicrobiales bacterium
CTGGTTGAATCGCCAAGTGCGCTGACCGTAATGTCTATGCGCGTGCCCTGGGTGGAGAATGCCGGGAGGTTTGCGGTGACCATCACTGCGGCAACGTTTGCGGTGCGCAGATTGGCACCGCGCGTGTTGACGCCCAGGCGCTCCAGCATGGCCGTCAGGCTTTGCAGCGTGAATGGTGAATTGTTGAGCGTGTCGCCGGTGCCATTGAGGCCGACCACGAGTCCATATCCCACCAGTTGGTTTTCGCGAACGCCTTCGATATCGACAAGGTCCTTGATCCGCGACGATGATTGCACCGCATCGGGCCAGCCGATTAGCATGATTGCGGCCAGCACCAGCACGGCACGCTTTGCGGCCTGCTTCAGCACCCAGCTGTGAAGTGATTTCCTCTGCATTTTTCCTGCTTTCCCCCGAAAGCTAATTAACCCGCCAAGACACTCCCTAGCGAACATCATGCCAGTTTTTTCGTGACGTCAACGGATATCAAAATGGCAGAAAACATAGCTTTCTGCAGAGTGCACCAGGGAACGGCATGGGCAATGATGCCCTGCTGCAGCCTGCTGCCCGGCAATTTCTGCCGGGGCTGGCGATGGAATTATGGTTAACGACTTCTTAACGTCCGGGGTGCCAACGTGAGTTTTGGTGACGGGCAGGTGACACTTTTTTCGCTCGCGCCGAGGCACCTCAACGATGGACCAGAGCCATGCGCATCACAGGACCGAAGAAAAGCAGTCAGGTGTCGGCGAAAGCCAGAACCGGCGGATCGACCTCGGCGTCCGGATCGTTTTCGGTCTCGGACAGCGGTGGCGCCATTGCGGCGGCCAGCGCCGGCTCGGTGCGGTCTTTGACTGCTGTGGATGCCTTGATATCCATTCAGGAAGTGCCGGACGCCACTGCGCGGCGGGCCAAGGCGATTGCGCGGGCTGAGAATATTCTGGAGATGCTTGAAGAAATCAAGATCGCGCTTTTGTCGGGCGCGTTGCCGCGCTCGCGGGTCACCAAGCTGACCCGACTTGTCGAGGAGGCCCGAGGAGAGGAATCGGATGCGGACCTATCCGGTGTTCTTGACGAAATTGATCTCAGGGCACGGGTGGAGCTGGCCAAGCTGGAGAATGCTGCCTGAACGCGCGCATTTGCGCGGAAAACTGCGCGCTCCGAGATCTCCACCAGCGCCGCCGATCTGCTCATTTTTCAAAAATTCGACATTCTTCGGTTGTCTGGCGTCCAAACGCTCGATATATAGGCCGCGCGTGAGAGGAACCATGAGCGACTCAGGGCCCGTGCCCTTACAAGGTTTTGAGTGATGGCGACTAAAACAAAAAAGCGCAAAGAGTATCGGCCGTCCGAGGGCGAGCCGTTCATGAACAAGAAGCAGCGCGAATATTTTCGCAAGAAGCTGCAGGCTTGGCGCGAGGAAATCGCGCGTGAAAGCCGCGAGACGCTGGTGTACCTGCAGGACAGCGGCACCCAGTTGCCGGATATTGCCGACCGGGCGTCTACAGAGACCGAACGCAGTCTTGAACTGCGTACGCGCGACAGGCAGCGCAAGTTGATCGCCAAGATCGATGAAGCACTGCTGCGGATCGATGAGGGCACCTACGGTTATTGTGAAGACACCGGCGAGCCGATTGCGCTGAAGCGCTTGGATGCCCGGCCCATTGCCACGTTGAGCATCGAAGCTCAGGAGCGCCATGAACGCCGCGAACGGGTTTACCGCGACGATTGAGTGTGGCGGGTGTGGTCCGCAGTTTCACGCTGGCGGCGGCATACGGGTGTCCAGAAACTCTCCCCGTTCAATGTATCGAAATTACAGGTCGCCTGCATAGACAGGGCTTGGTCAGTCTCCAGTATTCTTGACTGGGCTGCGGTATGGCGGGCCTGCCTGGCGAGCACACATGCCATGCTGCCCCAAACTGTGGACCTGCAAAAGTAGATGCGCGGCGCCGGGGGAGGGCGCCGCGCTTGGGGGCTGCCGTGTGCTGGCGGGCAATTAGAGCCCGGACCGGAACAAACAGAGTGTCTTTGACCTGGTCAGGTCAGCTTGAAGATACGGGCCGTCAATTCCTTTGACCGGCTCAATTCTTCAGACTGGACCTGGCATGTTGTGACCCTCCTTGGTGTCCGGCCAGGCTCTAAAACGGCAGCAGAATGTCGAGGAACTGTTGACCGTATCTCGGTTGTTGGACGTCGGTTATCTGACCGCGCCCACCGTATGAAATGCGCGCTTCGGCGATTTTCTGACTGTCGATAGTGTTGTCGTTTGTGATGTCCTCGGGACGTACGATGCCGGCGACAATGACCTCGCGGACTTCGAAGTTAACGCGAATTTCCTGGCGCCCCTCGATCACCAGATTGCCGTTCGGCAGGACCTGTGTCACGACCGCGGCGATGTTGGTGTTGATTTCCTCCTCGCGGTCGACCTGGCCGGAGCCCACCGTTGTGGTGGTGCTGTCTACATCAATGAGCCCTCCAAGGTTGGGCATGTTGGGCAGGAGTTTCGCGAGTTCGGTGCCGAAGCCGGCCAGTTGGTCTATTCCCATGTCCTCATTTGCGGTGCGTGTGCGCTGTGTGGCGTTTCCGACTTCCGCCTTGTCGTCGATGGTGACGTTGACGGTCAGAATGTCGCCGACCCGGGCGGCGCGCTGATCCTCGAAAAAGGCCCGGGCTCCATTCCGCCATAAAGAGTTGGGCTGGTAGACATAAGCGATCGGCTCCGGCATCGGCAGGCGAACCGGTTTGTAACCCGGCTGGGTCGTCGGATTTTCGATCGCCGAAAGCGGCGGAGGCTCGTTGATGGTCGTCAACCGGTCAATGGTTGAGCTGCAGGCTGAAAGCGCTGTCGCCGTTACCGCGACCGCCATCAATGATGCTGCCCGTTGCTGTATTTTTTTCATGTTTGTTTTCCCCACTCGCTAACAAATCGATCTAGTTTGCCACGGCGACTTGCCGGGACGTTCTGACCACGGCTTCAACCCGCTCCGGCCCGATGATCTTGCCCTGGATAATGCGGTTCGATGTTCTGTTGCGGATGTTGATGATGTCGCCCAATGCACCCGACTGCATTGCCGTCGCACGTACGGTCAGGACCAGTCCGGGCCCTTTATGCTCAACCGTGACCGTAGCATTCCGGCGCACGATCTGAGGCTGTTCCAGGTCCCGCGCCCTGATGGGCTGGCCGGCACGCAGTGTGCGTAAGGCGGCCATGCCAACAAGATCCACGGTCTCAAGGACGGTTGAACTGTCAATGCGCCGGACCGCAACGTTTCGCACTTCTACATCGTGTGCAGTGATCACCGCGCCGCGGCGCACTGCATGTATAAGGACCGGTACGGCACTCACTTCGATGGCGCGGCCGGTGTACACATAGTGCCGGGCTGCCGGGTCGCCTGCCGGAGCGGAGATGGTTGCGGTAAAGGCGCCGGTGCGGCGGCTGTAACGCATCTGAATGAGATCGGCGGCCGGATCCTTGTCGCCGGCGACATAAAGCGGCGGCTGGTCCGACGTGATGTTGACGGCGAACGTGCGGCTTTGCGACGTCAGGTCAAAGCGTTCACGCAGGGTGTTGGAAACCAGATCACTGATTTCATCCTCTGTGATGAGCAGCCCTGCGCGGCTCACCTGAACCTGCCGAATGTGGTCAGGGTTGCCCCAGTTCAGGCCCTGACGCTGGACAATTCTGGCAAGGCGATCAGCGTTGATTGTGCCTGATCCGCCAGGCTCCGGTGCCCTGAAGAGGCGCACCTCTGCGAGATCGCCGGCGTTTGAAAAGAGATCGCGCGCCAACACGAAATCGCCTGTGACCTCGACTGTGGTCTTAAGCACCGGTGACATTTGTGCCGCAGCGATCGCTGCCGATGTGACGACGATCGTCAGGGCAATAATAAACGTCCCGAATGTGCGTTGAACTGGCCAGGCCGCTGTCATGATGCTGATCCTTTCAGGTGCTATCGGAGGTTCGCGGTGGCGGACATCATTTCGTCGGCGGCGGAAATCACCCGCGCGTTCATTTCGTATGCCCTTTGAGCCGCGATCAGGTCGGAGATTTCAGACACCGCATTGACGTTGGAGCTTTCCAGGAAGTTCTGCAGGATCGAACCGATGCCGTCGGCATTTGGTGTGCCGGTGTTGGGAGTGCCGCTGGACGGCGTCTCCAGGAAGAGATTGTCACCGATTGCCTCGAGGCCGGCTCTGTTTACGAATTTTGCCAGCTGCAGGGTGCCGGCGCTTTGCGGCGCGGTCTGACCGTCGATGAGCACCTGCACCTCGCCGGACGTATTGATGGAAATCTGCCGTGCATTGCTGGGGATGGTGATGGACGGTTCGACTTGATATCCCTCCTGGGTTACCAACTGGCCATTGGCATCGAGCGAAAACGCGCCGGACCGGGTGTATGCTGTCTGGCCGTCAGGCATCTGGACCTGGAAAAAGCCCTCGCCGCGGATGGCGAGGTCGAGTTCCTTTTCGGTGTTGGTCAGATCGCCCTGGGTTAGAATTCTGTATGTCGAAGCTGTTTTGACGCCCATGCCGATCTGAATGCCGGATGGAAGGGTGGTGCCGCTTTCCGATGAGGTGGCGCCGGGCGCGCGGATGTTCTGATAGAGAAGGTCTTGAAACTCCGGGCGCATCCGCTTGTAACCGGTGGTGCGCATATTGGCGATGTTGTGGGAGATCACCTCGACATTGAGCTGTTGGGCCTGCATGCCGGTTGCAGCAATTTGAAGTGCTTTCATTTTAGTGCCTCATTCGATCTCTTGTTCATCTTCATCGCTGTCAGACCTGAATGTCGGCCAGATCATTGATGGCTTGTGTTTTCAGCTCGGCCAGTTGTTCAAGCGCACGCGCGGTCGACATGTAGGAGCGTGTCACTTCGATCA
>JAJFHM010000088.1 GCA_021775625.1 Hyphomicrobiales bacterium
GCGGCATATGCCTGGACGCTATGGCAGTTGGTTCAACAAGATCCTAGCCGCAAATGACTGCACGGCAAATATGAACTGCGCACGACCAATCGAACGATACCCAATGCTGGTTCCTTCAACATTGTTTCCAATCATCAAAAGTGTTCTAACTCGCCAACCCGGGTGAAGCAGGACATCGGCTGGAGAGAACCTGCAGTGAAAATCAGGCAAGTAGACGTTTTTGCGCGCAACCTGCCGTTTCTCGGCGGTGTTTACCGGCTGTCCGGCGGCCGTACCTATGAAGGTTTCGATGCAACCTTTGTGCGCCTCACCACCGACACGGGGCTCGAAGGCTGGGGCGAATCCACCCCATTCGGATCAACCTACGTTGCCTCCCATGCCGCAGGCGTGCGGGCCGGGCTGGCGGAATTGCCGGAGGCCGTGCTGGGCCGCGATCCACGCCATGTTGACCGCATCAACGATGCCATGGACGAACGGCTCGTCGGCCACCTCGATGCAAAGACACCCATAGATGTTGCCTGCTGGGATCTGTTCGGCCAGGCGGTGGGCATGCCCGTTTGCGACCTGCTCGGCGGGCGGACTTGGGATCCCATGCCGCTGGTGTCCTCGATCCATATGGGTGACCCGGAGGACATGCGCACGCGTGTGACGGAGTACCGGGCGCGCGGTTTCATGGCGCACTCGGTGAAAGTGGGCGCCACAGAAGCTGAGGGCGGCCCGGCTCTCGATGCGGCGCGCATAGCGGCCTGCCTTTGCGACCGCGAAACCGGTGAATACTTAATCGTCGATGCCAATGGCGGGCTGACGGTGGAGCACGCCTTGCGCATGTTGCGCCTGGTGCCGGGGGATGCCGACTTCATGTTGGAGGCGCCGTGCGCAACGTGGCGTGAATGCGTCTCGCTCCGGCGCCGGACCAACATCCCCATCGCCATGGACGAACTGGCGCTTGGCGATGAAACGATAGCCCAGATCATCGCCGACGATGCTGCCGACGGCATCAGTCTCAAGATTTCCAAGACCGGCGGGCTGACCCGCGGCCGGCGGCAGCGCGATATCTGCCTCGCCGCGGGACTGAGCTTGAGCGTGCAGGACACTGTCGGCTCGGAAGTTGCCTATGCCGCCATCCTGCATATGGGCCAGTCGGTGCCCTCCCGTCTCCTGAACTGCGTGCTCGACTGCCGCTATGTCGACACCGGCGGCCTGGCCGATTTCGATGTGCCCGTCATTGATGGCGGTGTCCTCGCTCCGGATGCACCGGGTCTGGGCGTTACGCCCAGGCTGGACGTTCTGGGCGACCCAATTGCAACATACAGCTAGAGCGCTTCATGTTTATACGGAATCAGTTTGACCGGTTTTTCACGCCTGCTGGCAAGGCACGGGTCGCGCCGTGGCCCATGCGGCCAAAAGCGAACCGTAACGTAGTCAGAAGGCGTGAAAAACCGGCCTTCGGTGGCCCAAATCGGCCCGTCGGCTATGTTGCGGCGCTTGCCCGATGCACCGCATCGCGCTTCACACCGCGCCTTGCCGAACGAACCGATTTGGGCCATCAAACGGTTCCGTATAAACATGAAACGCTCTAGGTAATTTCCGTGATCCCGTTTTCCATACTTGACCTGTCTCCGATCATTGAAGGTGGCGATGCCGGCCAGTCGCTGCGCAACACGCTGGACCTGGCACAACATGCGGAGAAGCTGGGCTACAACCGTTATTGGGTGGCCGAACACCACAACATGCCGGGCATTGCGAGTGCTGCAACCTCGGTGGTGATTGCGCATGTGGCAGGCGGTACCTCGACCATCCGGGTAGGTTCCGGCGGGATCATGCTGCCGAACCACGCACCATTGGTGATCGCCGAGCAGTTCGGGACGCTGGAGGCGCTGTTTCCGGGCCGTATCGATCTCGGTCTCGGGCGGGCGCCCGGCACCGACCAGCGGACCGCCCATGCGCTCAGACGGACCCTTTCCGGCGACCCCAACGCCTTTCCCCGCGACGTGATTGAACTGATCAATTATTTCAAGGCCGACCCCGACCAGAAGGTGAAAGCGGTTCCCGGCGCCGGCCTCAATGTTCCGGTCTGGATGCTGGGGTCCAGCCTGTTCGGGGCCGAGTTTGCGGCTCGTCTTGGCTTGCCATACGCCTTTGCCTCGCATTTTGCACCGGCAGCCATGGAGGATGCACTCGACGTTTACCGCTCAAAATTCGAGCCCTCGGAATTTCTGGCGGAGCCCTATGCCATGCTGGGCGTCAACATCTTCGCCGCCGACACGGATGCCGAAGGCGAACTCCTGATGACCACCGTACAGCAGTCTTTCCTCAATCTGCGCTACGGCACACCGCGCCCGGTTCCGCCGCCGGTGGAAGGTTTCCTGGAGCGCATTGCGCCGGCGGACCGGATGATGCTCGACCAGGCGCTCTCCTGTTCGGTCGCCGGCAGCGCCGATACGGTGAAGCAATGGCTCCGGGCTTTCATTGCCCGCACCGGCGTCAATGAGTTGATCATCGCAGCACAGATCTTCGATCACGAGGCGCGCAAGCGTTCATTTGAGATTGTGGCGGACGTGCACAAAACGTTGTCGCAGGAGACGGATTAGGCATCGATCCGATCTAAAGCACCACGTCCTGTACCGCCTTGGGATGCGAGGTCAGCGCTTCGTAGCCGTCTTCCGTCACAATGAAGCTGTCGCCAACCTGGGCGCGGAATGTCCTGGCCACGCTGACGGAGCCATCGACCGCCAGAACCATGCCGGGTTCGATCACCGTTTTGTCGCCGAAGACCAGCTGCGGCTTCTCCAGAAAACTGAAGCCCGTCGCTCGGCCACAGCGGAAGGGATACTCGTACCCCGCACCCTGGATGACCTCGGCGTAAGCGGCGTGAATGTCTTCCGCCGTAACCCCGGGGCGCAGCATTTTCAGCGCCGCCGACTGGCTGTCGACGGCAACCTGATAAACCGCTTCCTGCGTCTTGTCGGCAATTTCGCCGATCCAGAAGGTGCGGTCGAAGCCGAGCTTGAAGCGGTGGAAATTGGTCATGCCGCAAAAGCACAGGAACACCGGGTCGCCACGCTGCATCACCCGCGTTGTGGCGCGCCGGTGCGGCATGGTGATCTCGCGGCCCGATGCCATGATCTGGAGAAAATGCGTGTTTGGAGACATGCGCGCATCGCTATAATGCGCGGCCAGCAGTTCTGCTGCCTTGCGCGTGCCGGCCTGCGAGGTCGCGAGCGCCACTTCATATTCCGGAACGCCGGCCGCAATGGTTGCCCGCCCGGCCTCCATCATTGCCATGGCAACCTGGCCCGCATGGCGCGCAAGCTGCAACTCGTCTTCCGACTTGATCATGCGCATGTCTGCGATAACCGGCTCGATATCTGCGAGCCGTGCGTCGTCTACCAGCGAAGAGACGTAGTTGCGCACAAGGGGAGGCATCCGGTCCGGTTCAATGGCAACACGGGCGGATGTTCCAACTGCGCCAGGCAGGCATTCGCGCCATTCATTGCCCATGCCGTCATTCCACGCCTCGATGCGATCGACGTTGGCAGCCGCCTCCGCCATGTCGAGTTCCATGTTCGGCGTGATCAAAAGGCTCTCGCCGTTGCGCGGTACAACCAAAATGGTGGGCCGCCCGAACTCCATGTGCAGATAATCGTAGTAACCGGTGAAATAATAGACGCTGTCATCGTCAGTGATCAGCGCGACGTCATATCCGGCGTCGGCGAGCCTGCCGCGCAGCAACTCTAACCTAGCGGGAAACACCCTAGTCGCCCGCCACGAAGAAGATCAGAGAGCCGTTGGGGTCAATCCCGGCGCGAAATCCGATATAGCCGCCGGCCGCCTCCATGTCTTCGCGATATTCCGCCGGCACCAGAAGATAGAGCTCCACCTCCTGTTCCGGATTCAGTTTGTCGAGCGGATAAACGAAATGGTAGGGCCAGATATACATGGCATCGGCTGTGCCCCGATTGATCTGCACGAAGCCGGAGGAAAAGACCTTGATCATTTCAGCCAGTATGTCGCGCCCGGTGCCGTCAATGGAGGAGTCCTTCCAATAGGCAATAGGGTCTCCATCGTCGCCGAAGCTGACGAGGGGCTTCACCTTGTTGGCGGCAAGAATGGGTTTCAGCTTTTCAAGGTCGCCAGAGCGTGCCGCCAAAAGCAGGCTGTTGCGGGTTTTCAGAACTTCCGCGGGCAGGACTTCGTCGGAATAATAGATCGGCGGCAGGGCCGCGTCTTTCTGTGTTTTCTTGGGATCGGCTGTATCGGCCTGTGCGACCTCGATCTCCGACGCATTCGCGCTCTGCATCAATGCGAGCGCAAACGGGCTCAGCATCAGGCAGACACCGATCCGCCGGACAACTTCGCTCACTTTGACTTTAGTGCAGCGTGTACCCATAGTCGGCGACGCGTACCTCCGGCGTTTCCAACTCATCCGAAGTGCCGATTCTCACCGAATGCAGCGGGCCGTCAAGCTCGCGCCGCCAAAAGTCCAGAAATCGGTTGAGAACGGGGAATTCCGGAGCCCGGTCCAGGCCCTGCCAGATGTAGCTTTGCAGCAGATTTGGATGATCCGGCATATGATAGAAAATTTCCGCGGTGGTCAGAGTGAGCCCCTGAAGCCCGCTTTGCGAAGTAATTAGGTCGTCATGCATCGGTAACCTCAAAGCCGGTTTGGGCCGTGTCCACCGATGAGCGCCTCCCAGTTCGCTCTTGTCTTTAGGTCATGAACTCACGAATAGCATCCATTGTGCGCTGACGGATTTGCGTTGTGCGCAGGCGCAAAGGTGCCGGATACCGCCCGGTTTTCAAACCTTTGCAACGCACGCGCAACGCAAATCCGTCGCGCCCGAAGGGTTTGGCCAGGAGGGCCCGCCTGCAGGCAAACAATGCTCGATAAGGCGAAAAGCCTGATCTTGCGCTTGTTTTCCAGCATTCGAATCCTCCTGACCAAACACAATGGATGTTATTTGTGAGTTCATGACCTAGATCTCAAGCGTATGAAGTGCCCGTTAACAAAGTGTTGCAGTCCCGATCATGGCGGCTATTCATAGGGCATGCGGCTGGGGTCAGTACACGTGCCGGGACGAGGGGAATGGCTATGGATTGGCAATTGATTGCCTCCGGCGTCGTCATCGGTATTGCCGTGGCGGCCCCCATAGGTCCGATCAACCTGATGGCCATCAGAAACACCCTCGCAAATGGCTTCTGGGCTGGTGTCTTCACCGGAACCGGGGCGGTTCTGGGTGATGGCACATTCGCGGCTTTTGCCGCATTCGGCATTACCGCGGTGTCCGCATTCGTCAGCGACTATGCAACGTGGATTCAGGCAGGCGGAGGGCTGATCCTGATCATTATCGGTCTGCAAATCATGCTGTCTGCGCCCACGCCATCCAACGGCGAAGACAAGCCGTCGTCGCGCCGCTCGCTCGCAATGATCGGGACAACTTACGTGCTGACCATCACCAATCCCGCCACGATGATGGGATTCCTTGCCATTTTCAGCGGTGTCGGCAATCTGGTGAGCAGACCCGGAGACTACGCCGGTGCAACGGCGATGGTTGCGGCGGTCATGGCGGGCAGCTTCCTGTGGTGGCTGATCGTGTCCTGGTTCGCTTCTCTGTTCCGCGAACGGATCGCAGGCGGCGGACTCAAATACATCAATTGGGTGTCGGGCGCGGTGATCGTTCTTTTCGGAGTTGCGATCTTTGTGCGTCTGTTCTGGGGCTAGATCATTTCAAGGTGAAGCGATCTGGAACCCCATGGCAATACTCTACTGAGTTACGCGATTGACCGTAAACTCGCCGTGGCGAATGCGTTCGGCCAGCCCGTCGGCCAATGTGGCGACGGATTCTTCGCCATAGGTGGCAACCATATCGCTCAGGGCCGCGAACATCGCCGCACGGGCCAGAAGATCCGGTTCGATGCCATCATAAACGGCTTCCTCCCAGGCATCGAGGATGTAACGCAACGCTTCCGTCTTGCGTTCCCCGAACTTTCGTTCTTCCGATGATTGTGTGCTCGATCCGTACATACCCACTCCGCAATTCCTGCCGCCGCATTGTTGAAGGCTCCCCAGCCGGGCAAAATCTTCATGCTCTTTTTATCAACAGATCGCGGTTCGGCCACCCCCGGCGTGTGTTAACGGTTAATTTACGGGTGGGAACTGATTTCGA
>JAJFHM010000089.1 GCA_021775625.1 Hyphomicrobiales bacterium
CGGTATCGCCCGTGTCTACGGCCTCGACAATGTCCAGGCCGGCGAGATGGTTGAGTTTCCAGGCGGCATTCGCGGAATGGCGCTCAATCTGGAAGTCGACAATGTCGGTATCGTTATTTTCGGCGATGACCGGACCATCAAGGAAGGCGACACGGTCAAGCGGACCGGTGCCATCGTCGAAGTTCCGGTCGGCAAGGAACTGCTTGGCCGCGTCGTTGACGGTCTGGGCAATCCGATTGACGGCAAGGGGCCGATCAAGACCAAGACCCGCCACCAGGTTGACGTCAAGGCGCCCGGCATCATCCCGCGCAAGTCGGTGCATGAGCCGATGCAGACCGGCCTCAAGGCAATCGACTCGCTGATCCCGATTGGACGCGGACAGCGCGAACTGGTGATTGGTGACCGTCAGACCGGCAAGACCGCGGTCATCCTCGACGCCATGCTCAATCAAAAAAGTATCAACGCCGGCGACGACGAATCGGCCAAGCTCTACTGCGTTTATGTGGCGATTGGCCAGAAGCGTTCGACCGTGGCCCAATTCGTCAAGGTGCTCGAGGAAAACGGCGCCATGGAGTATTCCATCGTTGTCGCCGCGACCGCCTCCGATCCCGCACCAATGCAGTTCCTGGCACCGTTCACCGGCTGCACCATGGGCGAGTATTTCCGCGATAACGGCATGCACGCCCTGATCTCCTACGACGATTTGTCCAAACAGGCGGTCGCCTACCGGCAGATGTCGCTGTTGCTGCGCCGCCCGCCGGGACGTGAAGCCTATCCGGGTGACGTGTTCTATCTGCATTCGCGCCTGTTGGAGCGTTCAGCCAAGATGAACGAAGCCAACGGCTCCGGTTCGCTCACCGCGCTGCCGGTGATCGAAACCCAGGCGAACGATGTGTCGGCCTATATTCCGACCAACGTCATCTCGATCACCGATGGCCAGATCTTCCTTGAAACCGACCTGTTCTATCAGGGCATCCGGCCGGCATTGAACGTCGGCATCTCGGTGTCGCGGGTTGGCTCGGCGGCTCAGGTCAAGGCCATGAAGCAGGTCGCTGGCAAGATCAAGGGCGAGCTCGCCCAGTATCGTGAAATGGCGGCTTTCGCCCAGTTCGGCTCCGACCTTGATGCGGCAACCCAGCGGCTGCTTAATCGCGGCGCGCGGCTGACCGAATTGTTGAAGCAGGACCAGTACTCGCCGCTCAAAGTGGAAGAGCAGGTGGTCTCGATCTATGCCGGCGTGAACGGTTACCTCGATGAACTCGCGGTATCGGATGTCGGCCGGTTCGAAGAGGAACTGTTGCGTCATATGCGTGAATCCCACGCGGACGTCGTCAGCACCATCCGCGACGAAAAGGAAATCTCTGACGCCACCGGAGAGAAGCTCAAGGCGGCGGTCGAAGGCTTTGCCAAGGGTTTCGCCTGAGAGATCTGAGGCACTGAGAAAAGCTAAGGAAGCGGCTTCATGCCCAGTTTGAAGGACCTCAGGAACCGGATCTCAAGCGTCAAGGCGACGCAGAAGATCACCAAGGCGATGCAGATGGTCGCTGCTGCGAAATTGCGCAAGGCGCAGGAAGCAGCGGAAGCGGCCAGGCCCTATGCAGAACGCATGGACAACGTGCTGGCCAACCTCTCGCAAGCGCTGGACGGCCAGGAGGGCGGACCGGAGCTTATGGTCGGCACCGGGAAGAGCGATGTGCATCTGCTGCTTGTGGCGACCGCCGAGCGCGGCCTGTGCGGCGGCTTCAATTCCAGCATCGCCCGCATGGCGCGCAATCACGCCACGAAGCTGATTGCGGATGGCAAGACGGTCAAGATCGTGTGCGTTGGGCGCAAGGGACAGGACGCGCTGAAGCGCCAGTTCGGCAGTCACATCATCGACTTTTTCAACATGCGCGAAGTGCGCCAGATCGGCTTCACTAATGCACATGATGTTGGACAAAGGGTGCTGGAGCTGTTTGAGGCCGGCGAGTTCGACGTGTGCACATTGTTCTATTCACAGTTCAAGAACGTGATGACGCAAATTCCCACAACGTTGCAGCTGATCCCGGCCAGCATCGAGGCGAACGAAGATGATGCGGTTGCCGCGAGCGGATCGCAGGCCTGTTACGAATATGAGCCGGAAGAAAAAGATCTCCTGGAGGAACTCCTGCCACGCAATGTGAGCGTGCAGATTTTCCGCGCGCTTTTGGAAAATGCGGCCGGCGAGCAGGGGGCGCGGATGAGCGCGATGGATAGCGCGACGCGCAACGCGGGCGATATGATCGATGACCTGACCATGAGCTACAACCGGGCGCGGCAGGCACAGATCACCAAGGAACTGATTGAGATTATTTCGGGCGCCGAGGCGCTTTGAGGACAAAAAGGTAAGGAATTGAAATCATGGCGAAGGCTAAGGAAGACGCAGCAAAAAACGGCCGTATCCGTCAGGTCATGGGCGCGGTTGTTGATGTTAAGTTCGGCGACGATCTGCCGGCGATCCTGAATGCTCTGGAAACCGAGAACCATGGCAACAGGCTGGTGCTCGAAGTGGCGCAGCATCTGGGCGAAAACACGGTGCGCACCATTGCCATGGACTCCACGGAAGGTCTGGTGCGCGGGCAGGAAGTCCGTGATACCGGGCAGCCGATCGCGGTGCCGGTTGGCGAGGCGACCCTTGGGCGCATCATGAATGTCATCGGCGAACCGGTCGATGAAGCCGGTCCGATCAAGACAAAAGAGACCCGCGGCATTCACCAGCCTGCGCCGCCCTTCGTCGATCAGTCGACCGAAGCGGAAATTCTGATCACCGGCATCAAGGTTGTGGATCTGCTGGCGCCATATGCCAAGGGCGGCAAGATCGGCCTGTTCGGCGGCGCCGGTGTGGGCAAGACGGTTTTGATCATGGAGCTGATCAATAACGTTGCCAAGTCGCATGGCGGATATTCGGTGTTCGCCGGTGTTGGCGAGCGCACCCGCGAGGGCAACGACCTCTACCACGAAATGATCGAAGGCGGCGTCAACAAGGCAGGCGGCGGCGAAGGTTCGAAATGCTCGCTGGTCTATGGCCAGATGAACGAGCCTCCGGGAGCCCGCGCCCGTGTCGGCCTGTCGGGACTGACGGTTGCTGAACATTTCCGCGATCAGGGACAGGACGTCTTGTTCTTCGTCGACAACATCTTCCGCTTCACCCAGGCCGGCTCGGAAGTGTCGGCTCTGCTGGGACGTATCCCGAGTGCTGTGGGCTATCAGCCGACGCTCGCCACCGATATGGGCGCCATGCAGGAACGCATCACCACCACCACCAAAGGCTCGGTCACATCGGTGCAGGCGATCTATGTGCCGGCGGATGACCTGACCGACCCGGCGCCGGCGACATCGTTCGCCCATCTCGACGCCACCACGGTGCTGTCGCGGCAGATTGCGGAAAAAGGTATTTATCCGGCGGTCGATCCGCTCGACTCCACGTCGCGTATGCTCGATCCGCGGGTCGTCGGCGAGGAGCACTACGCCATCGCCCGTCAGGTGCAGGAAATTCTGCAACGCTACAAGGCGCTGCAGGACATCATCGCCATTCTCGGCATGGACGAGCTTTCGGAAGAGGACAAGATTGCGGTTGCGCGGGCACGCAAGATCGAACGCTTTTTGTCGCAGCCGTTCCACGTGGCCGAGGTCTTCACCGGTTCACCCGGCGTACTCGTCGACCTGCAGGATACCATCAAGGGCTTCAAGGGCCTTTGCAACGGTGATTATGATCACCTGCCGGAACCTGCCTTCTACATGGTTGGCACCATTGAAGAAGCGGTCGAAAAGGCCGAGCAAATGGCTGCAGAAGCGGCATAACCGCGGCCCGAGCGGACAAGGACTGAGGCGCTAAGAATGGCCGATCTGTTAAAATTCGAACTGGTTTCTCCGGAACGGCTGTTGATGTCGCAAGACGTGCAACAGGTCACCGTGCCGGGCTCGGAAGGCGAGTTCACAGTGCTGGTGCGCCACGCGCCGGTTCTCTCGACCATGCGGCCGGGGACGCTTTCGGTGGTGCAGGATGGTGGCAAGGAAGACAAGATTTTCGTGCGCGGCGGCTTCGCTGAGGTCAATTCCGAAGGTCTGACCGTGCTGGCCGAAGAGGCGATCCACATGGACGACCTCGACCGCGACGCCCTGGCGCTGCAGATCAAGAACGCGGAAGAAGACGTCGCGGATGCATCCAGCGACGACAAGAAGGCGCGCGCGCAGGAGGTGCTTGATCATCTCAGGCAACTGCAATCCGCGGTCTGAACCTACGCTCTAGATCGCTTCACGTTCATATGCGCGTTTGAAATCATCCGATCAACCGTTTGCGCGATGGCCAGCGAGCTGGTAAGCCCTGGCGATTCAATCCCATAGAGATTGACCAGGCCTGCGACGCCGTGTGCCTCCGGGCCCTGGATGACGAAATCCGTCGCGGGGCCGCCGGGCCCGTGAAGTTTGGGCCGCACTCCGGCATAACCAGGTTGCAGGACCCCCGTAGGAAGGCCCGGCCAGTAGCGGCGGATGGCATCGTAGAAGCGTTCCGAGCGATCGGGATTTACGGTGTAATCGATTTCTTCAATCCATTCCACGTCCGGACCGAACTTGCCCTGGCCACCGAGGTCGAGGGTGTAGTGACAGCCGAGACCGCCAGGTTCGGGCACCGGATACACCGGCCGCGAGAAAGGCTGTTTGCCGGGTAACGTGAAATACACGCCGCGTGCGTAGTGGCACTCGGGGATGGTTGCTTCCGGCACTCCGGCAATGCGACGGCTGAGATCCTGGGCCCAAAGGCCGGCGGCGTTGATAACCGTCGTGGTGCGCAGGGTCATCGGCGTATCGCCGCCCACATCAAGTACGATTGCGTTCCCATCGATATGTCCGCCAAGCACCGGACTGCCAAGGGCAAGCATGGCGCCGGCCGCTTCCGCCTCGCCCAAGTAGGACAACATGAGCCCATGACTGTCGATGAGTCCGGTTGACGGCGACAGGAGTGCGCCGACACAGGCGACGGACGGCTCCAACGCGATGGCCTTGGTGGATGAGAGTGTCTGCAGATCAGCCACACCGGCCTTGCTTGCGGTCTGTGCGATTGCGGCCAGATCGCCCAACTGTTGGTCTGCAGTGGCGACGATGAGCTTGCCGGACCGCTCATGCGAGACACCGCGCGTGGCACAATAGTCGTAGAGCATCTCCTTGCCGGCCCGGCAAAGCTGCGCCTTGTTGCTTCCGGGAGCGTAATAGATGCCAGCATGGATCACTTCGGAATTGCGGGCACTCGTTTCGGTGCCGATATCGAGCGCGCGCTCCAGAATCACCACATCGCGCCCACTCATGGCGAGCGCCCGTGCGCAGGCAAGACCCACCACTCCGGCACCGATCACTGCGCAATCCAGTTGTTCCATTGTGTCGTACTGTTTGTCGTCAATTACCAAAGGCCAGGACCTGTCTGGTCCGTTGATGCATTGATACTCCGTGGTCCGGTCAGATCAAAGTCCTGAACTTGCCTTGCCAGCAGACGCGAAAAACCGGCCTTCGGTGGGCCAGATCAGCCCATCGCCAGCGTTGCGAAGCTTGTCCGATACACCGCATCGCACTGCGCTCGGCGCCTCGGCGAGTGGGCTGATTTGATCCCATCAAATGATTCAGTGTGCTTGAATGTTGCTCTAGTGCTAAAATCGCTAACCGATTGCGGATACTGGATAACCTGCTGTGCGCTGGACTCTCGACAAGATCGACTGGGATGCCTTTGATCCTGCAAAGGTGGACCCGCGAACCCTGGAAGCCGTCAAGGCGGCCGCACTGGTGGAAGCCAACGCGCCGGACTATGTGAGTTATCTGTGCAGCGTTTTCCGTGACAGCGCGGAGATCCAGGAAGACATCAGGCAATGGGGCCGTGAAGAGGCGCAGCATGGGCAGGTGCTTGCGAAATGGGCCAGGCTGGCGGATCCGGAGTTTGATTTCGACAGCGCGTTCGACCGCTTTCGCAAGATCCAGGATATCGAAACCGGTGCGATCGACTCCGTGCGCGGCAGCCGGGCGGGCGAGATGATCGCCCGGTGTGTGGTGGAAAGCGGGACATCCTCGTTCTACACGGCCATCAAGGATGCAACGGAAGAGCCCTGTCTGCGCCAGATCGCAACCTATGTGGCGGCGGACGAGTTCGCCCACTACCGTTTGTTTTATGAGAGCTTCAAAAAATATCAGGGCGAACTGCCGTCCGTATTCCGCCGCGTCCTGATTGCGGTCAGCCGGATCAATGAGGCCGATGATGATGAACTGTCAGGTGCCTATTACTGCGCAAATTATTCAGTGACCAGCGATGTGCCTTATGTGCGCAAGACATTTGCGGACGCCTATCAAAAGCGTGTCCTCATGTTGTACCGGCGCCAGCACACGGACAGGTTGGTCTCCATGGTCGCAAAAGCCGGAGGCCTGAAGCCGCAGGGAACACTGGTGCGTATGGCCTGCGCAGTGGCGTGGCGGTTCTTTGCGTTCAGACAACGCCAGCTCATTCGTACAGCGGTTTGAACCTGCGCTAGATCGCTTCACGTTCATATGGAACCGTTTGATGGTCCAAATCGGTTCGCTCGGCAAGGCACGGTGCGATGCGCGATGCGGTGCATCGGGCAAGCGCCGCAACGCGGCCGACGGGCCGATTTGGACCACCGAAGGCCTTAGATTTCACGCCTTCTGACTGCGTTACGGCCCACTTGTGGTCAGACAGACCACGGCGTGCACCGTGCCTTGCCAGAAGACGTGAAAACCCGGTCAAAGCGATGCCATATGAACGTGAAACGATCTAGATGAGGTGGCGGAAGGCGTCGATGACCTGTTTGTAGACGTCCCGTTTAAAGGCGATCACCAGGTCAGGCAGGCCTTCAGCCGGTTCCCAGCGCCAGGCGTCGAACTCGGGCTTTTCGCCAATATCCGGCGCAATGTCGATTTCATGGTCGCTGCCTTCGAATTGCATGGCGAACCACTTTTGCTTCTGGCCCCTGAAGCGCCCCTTGAGTGCGGAGCCGACTGCCTCGGGCGGCAGGTCATATGTCAGCCAGCCCGATGTCTGGCCCAGCATGGTTGCAGTGCGTATGCCGGTTTCCTCATGCAACTCGCGATAGGCTGCATCCTCGGGTTCTTCGCCCTCGTCAATACCGCCCTGGGGCATTTGCCACAGACGGTTGCTATCTTTGCCGTCGCGCTCCCACTTGGGTATGCGGCGGCCGATCCACACAAACTTGTCCCGATTGAGAAGCATTATTCCGACGCACGGTCGATATGGCAGGGAGGACGCTGCAGCCACCGGGTTGGTCCCCTCCGTCAGGTGAGGTTCTGGCGCAGTGCAATGGTTGCGCTGACCGGGACCAGGACGATGCCCTTCGATTTCAGGGTCGCTGCCCACTCGATGATGCGGTCCACGGTGATCGGCAGGCCGGAGGCAACCCCGATCGCGATGCCGCGCTCAAGCGCCATGGTTTCCAATTGCGCCAGGGCCGTGTTGATCGCTTTGGTGCTGGGAGTGCTGTCGATAATCAGGTCCGCGGTGGTTGCGTTGAGACCGGTCTTGCGGGCAATCTTGGCTGACTGGCTGCGTGCCGACGATCCGTCCTCAAGATAAACCAGCCCGCGGCGGTTGAGTTGTTTGAACACCGGCCGCACAGCATCGGCGGCGGAGGTAAACTTGGCGCCCATGTAGTTTGTGACACCGAAATACCCGGTGAACCTCGACATCAGCCACTCCAGCCGACGGATGTTGTCACGGGGTGACAGAGAGGACAGCAAGGTATGCGGCCCGGGATCGTTGCTTGGATAATCGAACGGTTCCAGTGGAACCTGCAGCATGACTTCATGGCCGTTCTGCCGTGCCTTGTTCACCCACTGCTGCAGACCACCTGCGTAAGGGGCAAAGGCCAGCGTGACTTCCTCAGGCAGCCGGTTGATGGCGATTGAGGTGCCAGATGCGCTTAATCCCATGCCGCCAATCAGAATGGCAATTTTTGCAATATCCGGATCGGCCTGGTCTCGGGTTGTTGGGCGGGCATAGAGTTTTGACGGCATTTTACCATCCGGGCCGATCTGCGGCAGGAGACCGTGGGTTCCGCGCTCGGTCAGGCCGTCTATCGGGGCGCTGCGAAGAGGCTGTGAAACCTGGATGGTGGCGGCCGCAAGTTTATCGAACTGTTCGTCCAGCGGTTGCTTGCCGAGGGGTGGCTTTGCGTCCTCATCGGGTGCGGTCTCATCGCCGGGCAGCAAAACGTCGTCAGGATTGGAGCCCTCGCGGACCGTGAGGCCGGCATCGGTTATCTGGAGTGCGTCGGAGGCCTGCATCTTGTCTACAGCGAGGCGTGCCACCGGCTCTCCTCCCAAGGGGTCGTCGGCAACGATCAGCCAGACGAACATCACGGACACGAGCCCGGTGAGCAAGCCGGTTGCCAGGGACAACGGATTGGAGACTGTGCCCAGGACCCGTTTCAGGGTGGACTGCGGTCGGACCGGTGCATCTAAATCGTGTGAAGACATGGCATTGCGCAATTTGCTGATCTACAAAGAATAAGGGCGCGGGAAACCCCCGCGCCCAAACTATTGCGCCATGACCCTTAAAGGTCTGTTAACCAAGCTCAATTCTCTGTCTTTTCCGGCTCCTTGGGCGCCTCGGTTTCTTCCGCCTTTTTCTCCGGGGCAGGGTCCACAATCGGGTTGCCGCGCAGAAGATTCAGGGCGTAGTTCAACTGTTTGTCCTTTGCCTTGTCGGTCGGAATAAACGTCGACGAACCGGAAGCCTCTTTCTCATCATCATTCTTCAGGTGTCCCGGCAGATTGGCTTCGCCGCGGGTCTGGGCGTTTTTCTTCTGTTCTTCCGGAATGTCCTGCTCGACCAAGATATCCGGATCAATGCCCTTGGCCTGAATCGAACGGCCCGCCGGCGTGTAGTAGCGTGCAGTGGTGAGGCGAATGGCTCCCATGCTGCCGAGCGGAATAATGGTCTGAACCGAACCTTTGCCAAACGACCGGGTGCCGAGAATCGTCGCCCGCTGATGGTCCTGCAATGCACCGGCGACAATTTCCGATGCGGATGCTGAACCGCCATTGATCAGTATCACCAATGGTTTGCTCTTGATCAGGTCGCCCGCATCGGCATTGTAGCGCTGGGTCTGTTCAGCGTTGCGGCCACGGGTCGAGACGATTTCACCGCGATCAAGGAAGCTGTCCGAGACCGAGATCGCCTGATCAAGCAGACCGCCGGGATTGTTGCGCAAATCGAGAATGTAGCCTTTGAGCTTGTCACCAAGCTGTTCATTCAATTTCCTGACCGCGCGATTGAGGCCCTGCTGTGTCTGTTCATTGAACGTCGTGATGCGGATATATCCCACATCGTCCTCGGCGCGGTAGCGAACAGATCTGATCTGAATGATGGCGCGTTTGAGCTCGACATCGAAGGGGTCGTCAACGCCTTTGCGCACGATGGTCAGGATGATCGGGGTATTGACCTGGCCACGCATCTTTTCGACGGCTTGGCCAAGCGTGCCGGTGATCGGTACGCCGTCAAGCTTGGTGATGAGATCGCCACCCTGAATTCCGGCCCGGGCCGCGGGCGTCTCGTCGATCGGGGTCACCACCTTGATGACGCCGTTTTCCATGGTGACCTCGATACCCAGACCGCCGAATTCGCCGCGGGTCTGGACCTGCATGTCCTGGAAGCCCTTGGCGTTCAGAAAACTGGAATGTGGGTCAAGGGCGGCGAGCATGCCGTTGATC
>JAJFHM010000090.1 GCA_021775625.1 Hyphomicrobiales bacterium
ATTTCAGCCGACACCGGAGACTGCCTGTTCACCGCCATGGACATGGAAAACACCGAACTTGTTGCCGCCGGCTACTACGCCACCATGGGCCCCGGCGTCCCCATGGGGTTGGGGCTGCAGGCGGCATCAGGCCGGCGGCCGCTGGTTCTGGTTGGTGACGGGGCATTCCAGATGACCGGCTGGGAACTGGGCAACTGCCAGCGGTATGGCTGGAATCCGCTCGTCCTGGTCTTCAACAACGCCCAGTGGGGCATGCTCAAGACCTTCCAGCCGGACACCGAATATAATGATCTGGATGACTGGCGCTTCGCCGACATGGCAGGGCCTCTCGGAGGCAAGGGGCGCCGGGTCGAAACCCGCCGGCAACTGGCGGATGCCCTGCAGGATGCCTATGCAGATGACAGCTGCTTCCAGCTCGTCGAAATCATGATCCCGCGCGGCGAGATTTCAGACACGCTCAAGCGGTTCGTGGCCGCCATCCGCGAGAAATCGGCGCTCAGCAACAGTTGACCGGTACCCCAAGCGCACACTCTGCCGCCCGTAACCGCTCTTTAATGCACAAATGCTAGGCATACAGCCGTCAGGGCCTGAGTTTTCGGCCCTTTAGTGCGAGTTGTGAGTGAGTATGAGCGACACCCCGCAAGTTGACGTCAAAGCACCAGTGCAATCGGCCGGCGCGGTATCTGCTCCGGTTCTGCTGATCGCGTTCGCTTCAACATTGTTCTTCAGCGCGCTGCTGATGTTTGCAGTTCAGCCGATGTTCGCCAAAATGGTGCTGCCGGTTCTAGGGGGCTCACCCGCGGTCTGGTCTGTGGCCATGTGCTTTTTCCAGTCGGCATTGCTCGGCGGCTACGCCTATGCGCACTGGCTCAACAAAACATTCAAAACCCCGCATGCGGTCATCATTCATCTTACCGTCATGCTGCTGGCAATCCTCGCTCTGCCGCTCGGGATCGCAACCGGTTGGGACCGCCCGCCGGAAGATGGTCCTTATCTGTGGGTGTTCGGGCTGTTCACCGTTTCCATCGGCCTGCCGTTCTTTGCGCTTGCCGGCAACGCACCGCTGCTCCAGGCCTGGTTCACCCGCACCGGGCACCGCCATGCGCAGGACCCTTATTTTCTTTATGGCGCCAGCAATCTTGGCAGCCTGCTGGCGCTGCTCAGCTATCCGGTTCTGATCGAACCGGCAGCAACCCTGGCGCAGCAAAGCGGTGTATGGTCTCTCGGCTTCCAAGTTCTGACGATCTGCGCCGGCCTGTGCGGCCTGATCATGCTGGTTTCGAGAACAACACAGACCGGCTCTACGGAAAGTGCTGAAACAGCAGGCGCCCCCGCATTGGGCAAAGCAACTTTCCGCCGCAGCCTCACGTGGATGGGGCTGGCGTTCGTGCCGTCAGGCCTGTTGGTGGCGGTCACGTCCCACATCACCACCGATGTGGCTGCGGCACCCTTCCTGTGGGTGCTGCCGCTGGCTTTGTTCCTTCTGACCTTTGTCATAACCTTTCAGCGCACGCCCATACTGCCCCATAAGGTGATGCTGGCCCTGCAGCCAATCGCTGTCGCCGCACTGGTGGTCGGCATGTTCCTGCCGCTTGGCAACTACTGGGCAGTGGTAGTCGGCATTCACCTGCTGGCGTTTTTCATCAGCACAATGGTGTGCCATGGTGAACTGATAAGGCGCCGGCCTCAGGCCAGCGAGCTGACCAAATTTTATCTGTGGATGTCGCTCGGCGGCGCCCTCGGCGGCCTGTTCACCGGCCTCATCGCACCCAACGTCTTTTCCACCGTCCTGGAATACCCGGTAATGATTGTCCTGGCGCTGTTCGCCAGGCCCTCGTTCTTCACCGCCAGTCCACGGGTCTGGATGCGTGAAGGCCTGGTGGTGTTTGGCCTCCTGGCACTTGCCGTGAGCCCTAAGCTTTTTGCAGACACCGACATCATCACCGAAGCGCCCAAGCTCTACATAGGCATTTTCACCATCCTGGCGGCCGCAATCATTCTCGCCCGACCGCACCCGGTCAGGCTTGCAGGGCTGGTCGCAGTTACGCTCGCGACCGGCCACATCCTGGCATCGGACGCCGACCGCGGAACAAGCTACCGCGGCTTCTTCGGCGTCAACCGGATCGTCGAGACTTCGGACGGCAGGTTCCGGCTGCTGACCCACGGCACCACCATTCATGGCGCCCAACGTATCGCCGGTGCCGATATACGCCCGCCCGAACCCCTGACCTATTACCATCGCGGTGGACCGTTTGCGGACGTCATCGCTGCCGCGCGCGCATCCGGTTCGATCCGGAATGTCGGCGCAATCGGTCTTGGAACCGGCAGTCTGGCCTGTTACCGGCGGATCGATGAGGACTGGAAGTTCTTTGAAATCGACCCGATCGTCGCACGCCTCGCATCGGATCCAGCCAAGTTCAACTACCTGTCCGATTGTGCTCCCGATGCCGAACTGGTGATCGGCGACGCCCGTTTGACCCTAGGCGATGAGCCTCCCGGCAAATACGACCTTCTCATTCTCGACGCCTTCTCGTCGGATGCGATCCCGGTGCATCTTCTGACGCGCGAAGCGTTCACCATGTATCTGTCAAAGCTGGCAGAAGGCGGAATTCTGGCATTCCACATCACCAACCGGAACATGGATCTGCGTCCCGTTCTGGCCGCTGCCGCCAAGGAGCTCAATCTGGTCGCCCTCACCCGCCATGGCGGCCATGGCCATGATCTCGGCGATACCTACAAAAGCGCCTCAAAGCTGGTGGCGTTTGCCCGGCAGGACGCCACGCTCGATCCGCTGCGTGTGATGGACGGGTGGACCCCTCTTGAAGGCAAGGACTGGCGTGTCTGGACCGACGATTACTCCAACGTGCTGAGTGCAATCCTGGCCTCACAGGGCCAAGCCGGACACAGCGCGACCGCACGATGATCTCGTGAAACAAAGGATATTTCACTTAGTCTGAGCTGGGCGGCGGAGGCGGAGGGGTATCAGGAGCAGCCTGCACTGCCGGAATCAGCAATCCAACGCCTTGTGGGCCCGGCCCCGTGTTCTTCAGATTTCCAACTGTCGGCATTGTGGCTTTTCGGCGGGTGCCGGTGCGGCGCACAGTACGCTTGGTCCGCACGGCGGGCTTTGCGCGCTTCTTCAGTCGTCCGGCAAGTTGAACTGATCCGTCTTCCTGCGTGATTCGATTTCTCATTGAAGTCTCATAAGGTACTGAAAAATCGTCCTCAATCGTACCGTGCCCACCAACGGATGCCTGTGCTGAGACAATGAGGCCCACACCAATCAATGCGGCGGTCGCGGTCCTGGTGGCGATGCGCTTTCCGGATTTCGACATTGTTTCCTCCCGAAGTGTTGACCCTGTCCCGGGCAGGACGGCACTGACGCCATCTGAGGAGTTTGTCTCTTCGAACACCCAAAAGGTTCAATCAGCCCCTGCATGCACCGCGTCATGAGCACAAATATTGCTGAACGCACCCGTTTTGTTCAGCCGCAAGCCGTGCTAAATGATGGCCAAACCGTTCCTGAAAACCCGAGCCAGAGCGCCCAATGTTCGTCAATTTCTTTCATGAGCTGAAGCGAGTGGGCCTGCCCGTCACGTTGCGGGAATATCTCACCTTGATGGAGGGCATGGACGCCGGTATCGCGTCCGGCAATGTTGAGGACTTCTACTACCTCTCGCGCGCCAGCCTGGTGAAGGACGAGCGCAACCTCGACAAGTTCGACCGGGTGTTCGGTACCGTCTTCAAGGGGCTGGAGGCAATGACCGATGAACAGCTCTATGATATTCCCGAGGAATGGCTGCGTCTCGTCACCGAAAAATTCCTGACCGATGAGGAAAAAGCCCAGATCGAAGCGCTCGGCGGCTGGGAAAAGATTATGGAAGAGCTGCAAAAACGGCTCGAGGAGCAGGAAAAACGCCATGAGGGTGGATCGAAATGGATCGGCACCGGCGGCACCTCCCCTTTCGGCGCTTATGGCTACAATCCGGCCGGTGTGCGCATCGGCCAGAAAGAAGGCCGCCAGGGCCGCGCCGTCAAGGTCTGGGACAAGCGCGAATACAAGGATCTCGATGATTCTGTGGAGCTTGGCACCCGCAACATCAAGGTGGCCCTCAGGCGCCTGCGTAAATTTGCCCGCCACGGTGCACCGGAAGAACTTGATCTCGACGACACCATCAAATCCACCGCATCAAAGGGCTGGCTTGACATAAAGCTGGTGCCGGAGCGGCGCAACACGGTCAAAGTGCTGCTGTTTTTCGACATTGGCGGCTCCATGGACGGTTATATCCGCGCCTGCGAGGAGCTGTTCTCCGCCGCCCGGTCCGAATTCAAGCACATGGAGTATTTTTACTTCCACAACTGCCTCTACGAGTTCCTGTGGAAGAACAACCGCCGCCGCCATGACGAGCGCACCAACACCTGGGACATCCTGCACACCTATCCGCATGACTATAAGGTGGTTTTCGTCGGTGACGCCTCCATGAGCCCGTTTGAGCTCACCCATCCAGGCGGCTCCGTCGAACATATGAACCAGGAAGCCGGCGCCTTGTGGATGCAACGGGTCACTGAAATCTATGAATCAGCCATATGGCTTAACCCGACCCCGGAAAAATACTGGAGCTACACACCTTCGATCGAAATGATCAAACAACTGTTCTCCGACCGCATGTTTCCGCTGACCATCGAAGGCCTGGACGGGGCAATGAAGGAGCTGGGGCGCTAGAGCAACTTCGAGCACACTGAAGCAAATCTTAACAAAATTGCGGTACATGACGGCTCCGGAGTTCCATGATCCGCCAGCGTGAATGCGCAGCCAATGCACCAAAGCCGTATCAAGCACCACAGCCTTCAGGTCAGCGACGCCAAAAAGAGCCTGGAGTTCTATTCGAACACCCTTGGAATGCACATCACGGGACACACGGAAGGTGTGGCTGGTCAGCCGGATCGCCATTATCTGTCCTTTGGTGAGCCCGGCGCCAGCGAGCTTGAACTTATCTGTGACGGCAGAGAGTCCCCGATCGGCTATGAGCACGATCAAGGCGATCTTTACTGGAAAACCGGCATCACGGTGCCGGATGTAAACATCGCCCGTGAAAGGCTGTATTTTGCCGGCGTGGATGTTTCCGAGCCACACCAGTTCCGTGACATAGGCTGTCTCTGTCACCTGAAAGATCCCGATGGTTATGTTCTTGAACTGCTGCAGCACCGGTTCGCCAGCAACCATGTTCCGATTGAGCCGGAGCCCGTCTATAAGCTCGGCTCCAAGCCAACCCTCGGCCAGATCACCATCCGGACAAAAAACCCCGCCCTGAGCATACCGTTTTACCGCGACCTGCTCGGCATGCAGTTGTTGTCCAGGCAGCCTGTGGACCCTCCCGGTTTCACGCTCTACTTTCTTGCCTATACCGACGAGACCCCGCCGAGCGGAGATCTTGATTCTGTCGCCGACCGTGAATGGCTGTGGCAACGCCCCTACACAACCATCGAACTGCAGCACGTGTGGGGGACGGAGAATGGCACATTCTCCTATCGCACCGACGAAGACGGCCCGCTGGGATTTCGTGGGGTAACCGTTGCCACGACCGACCTCGCAGCACTACACCGGCGCGCCAAGGCCTTCACATTCACGGTCGTGTCCCCGGAAGCCGGTCAGACCCTGAACGCTGGGCAACCTTTAATCCTGCGCGATCCAGACGGTACCTTGGTAACCGCGATGTCTGTCGGTTAGGAACTGTTTTCAGGCTGCCTTCATGGAGTTTTGACCACGGTCCGGATTGGGCTCCACCTCGACCTTCAAAAGTGCACTCAATTCATCCGCACCGCCGACATATTTACCGTCAATCCATATCTGCGGCACCGTGATCGGCGTTTTGGGGCCGACAATCGGTTTCACCCGTCCCAGCATTTCATAAAGCGCGCGTGGGCTCCGGACCACGTCGTGATACTCATAATCGACGCCGGCGGCGCTGAAATACTGCTTTGCCCGCACGCAATGCGGGCAGGTTTCCTTGCCGAACAGATGGGTTCCGTGCACCTCTGAACGCTCCACATGGGCGGCGATCACGGCTTCCGTCAGAACGCCGCGATTGAGCGCATGGCCCTGGCTCACCAGCTTGCCTTCCACCATGACGATGGGAGCGTGCCAACCGCCC
>JAJFHM010000010.1 GCA_021775625.1 Hyphomicrobiales bacterium
CACGTCATGATGGCGGCGCGCAAATCGGTGCTTGATGCCGGCAAGTTCATGATCACCGCAAATGCCGGTGCCTCGCCGATGGCGGGCAAGCTTTGCCATAAGAACTTCTTCTCGACTTCCTGGCAGAATGACCAGATCCCGATGGCGTCGGGCGAAGTCATGAACCAGCATGGCGTCAAATCGCTCTATATCCTGTCGCCGAACTACCGTGCCGGCAAGGACATGGCGGCCGGCGTCAAGAAGACCTTCAAGGGCAAGGTGCTCGGCACCGACTTCACCAAGTGGAGTGCCCCGCGCCAGCTCGACTTCTCGGCCGAGCTTGCCAAAGTGGAAGCCTCCGGAGCTGAAGCCCTTTTCGTGTTTTATCCGGCCAATGCCGGCCCGGCGTTCCTCAAGCAGTTCGGACAGGCCGGTCTCGAGGGCAAAGTGAAACTCTACAGCGTCTTCACCATCGACGCCGTCACATTGCCGAAGTTCAAGGCCGCCGGCATGAACCACGTGGTCGGCGCGCTCGACACCATGTTCTGGGCGGTCGATCTGGACAATCCGACCAACAAAAAGTTCGTTGCCGATTACCTCGCAAAGTATGACCGTTATCCGACGTTTTATGCCGCACAGGCCTATGATGCGATCAACTTCATCAATGGCGCGGTCACCGCGGTCAAAGGCAATCTCAAGGATATGGATGGCCTGCGCGCCGCCATGGAGAGCGTGCCTTACAAGTCGGTTCGAGGTGATTACACCTACGGCAAGAACCACTTCCCGGTGCAGAATTTCTACCTGCGCCAGGTCAAGGAAGATGCCGACGGCCGCTGGGTCCAGCATGTGAGCAAGATGGTTTTCGAAAACCATGCCGATCCTCACGGAGCCGACTGCAAGATGTAAGCCTGTTTGGCAGGAGCACATTACCGATGGGCGGAAGCGGTTGCTTCCGCCCATTGCATTTGTGGGCCACTCATCGTTGAATCGGTTCAAATCGAAACCTACTGAAGCAGGGCTCATATGAAAGCACTGATCATTGGCGGCGGCATTGGTGGCTTGGCGGCGGCACTTTGTCTGCATGACAAGGGCATCGAGGTTGAGGTGTTCGAACGCTCGCGCGAGATCCGTGAACTGGGCGTCGGCATCAACACGCTGCCGCATGCGATCAAAGAGCTTGCTGCCCTTGGATTGCTGGATGCGCTTGACCGGGTCGGCATCCGCACCCATGAGTTGATCTACACAAACTGTTTCGGCCAGCAGATCTGGCGTGAGCCGCGCGGGCTCGATGCGGGCTTCGACGTGCCGCAGTTTTCGATCCACCGCGGCCGCCTGCAAGGGGTGCTTTACGAAGCGGTGCGGGACCGCATCGGCGACGGCCACATTCATGTGGGCCACGACTGCGTTGACGTATCTCAGGATGCCGCCAAAGCCACTGCGCATTTTTCCGTTGGCGGGGAAGCGCAAAATCTCATTGACCATGACGGCGATCTGATCGTCGCTGCCGACGGCATCCACTCCGTCATCCGTGGCAAGTTCTATGACCATGAAGGTCCGCCCAGGTGGAACGGCATCATGTTATGGCGCGGCGCCACCGAATGGCAGCCGTTCCTCACCGGCCGCTCCATGGTGATCGCCGGCGGCATGGCGGCGAAGCTCGTGCTGTACCCGATTTCAAATGAGACGGAAGACCCGGACAAGGTTTTGATGAACTGGGCGGTGGGCGCCAAGCTCGGCGATGGTGCGAGCCCGCCGCCGCGGCGCGAAGACTGGAGCCGGGAAGGGGCGCTCGATGAGGTGTTGCCGTTTGTCGATGATGTCTTTTCGTTCGATCTCCTCGATCCCGCCGCACTGATCCGGGCAACCGAAACATTTTACGAATATCCCATGTGTGACCGCGACCCGATCCCGGTGTGGTCGTTCGGGCGGATCACCCTCATGGGCGATGCGGCCCACCCCATGTATCCGGTCGGCTCGAACGGGGCATCGCAGGCGGTGCTTGATGCCAGGTGCCTGGCTGACCGCCTCACCGACACGCAGGGTGTCGAGGCGGCCTTGAAGGCGTACGAAGCAGAACGCCAGCCGGTCACCGCGGAAATCGTCCATACCAATCGACAGGGCGGTCCGGAACGGGTGATCGACGTGGTCACGGAACGCGCACCCGACGGCTTCGACAAGCTCGGCGATGTGGCCAGCCCGCAAGAACTCGAGGCGATCGTCAAGGGCTATTCGCAGTTGGCCGGGTTCACGCAGGAAGACGTGAACCGGTAGGGGTGTTGAGAAAGCGAACGGTTCCGTGTCCCGGACCTGATCCGGGACCCAGTGAGGCCTGGTACATCAGGAGATGACGCCCCTGGGCCCCGCATCAAGTGCGGGGTGCGAGACTTGCGATGTGCTGCACACCCCCGGGCAGGATGAAACTTGAGAGGTTATGTTCCACGCCACAAATCCGTCGCAGGAGCGACGATGGTCCTGCGGCCGCATCAAGCGCGGCGCGCGAGGCAGGAGGAAGCGTCTATCCCCACACCTCTTTGGCCGTCTCGACCACCAATCTGAGCTTGGCGAACTGGTCGGCCTGGGTCATCTCATTACCATGCACAGTGCTTGAAAAGCCGCATTGCGGGCTGAGCGCCAGTTGATCCCCATCGACATATTGCGCGGCTTCGTCGATGCGCTGCTTGAGGTCGTCCTTGGCCTCCAGCTCCGGCAGCTTCGATGTGACCAGCCCAAGCACCACCATCTTGTTCTTCGGCGCAAAGCGCAACGGCGCGAAGTCGCCGGAGCGCTCGTCGTCATACTCAAGAAAGTAACCGTCGATATCGAGTTCGTTGAGCAACACTTCGGCCACCGGCTCATAACCGCCTTCCGCCACCCAGGAGCTGCGGAAATTTCCGCGGCACAGGTGAATGCACACCGCCATGTCGGCAGGCCGCGTGCTGATCGCGTCATTGATGATGCGGGCATAGAGCATCGGCAGTTCGTCGGGATCTTCGCCCATGGCGCGTGTCCGCTCCCGCATGGCCGGATCGCAGAGATAGGCGAGATTGGTGTCATCGAGCTGAAGATAGGTGCAGCCGGCCTTGCCAAGCGCTGTAATCTCTTCACGATAGGCGCGCGCAAGATCGGCGAAAAAATCTTCAATATCGGGATAAAGATCCATCGATATGCCTTTGCGCCCGGTCCGGAAATGCAGCATCGTCGGAGAGGGGATGCAAAGCTTCGGCGTCTTGTTCACCAGGCCCTGAAGATAGGTGAAATCGGACACCGAAATTTCCCGCGTGCGTTCGATCCGGCCGACCACTTCAAGCCGCGGCGGTGCGAATTCCCGCTCTCCCGATTTGCTTCGGAACTTGACCGAAAGTGCACCGGTCACGGCGACGCCGCTGAGATTCTGCAGGAAGTCGATATGAAACATCTCGCGGCGGAATTCGCCGTCGGTGATGCTCTCAAGGCCTGCGTCTTCCTGCAGCCTCACCACATCCTGGATGGCGGTGTCCTCGATCTCGCGCAGGTCTTCTGCCGAAATCTCCCCGTCGGCGCGCCGCGCCCGTGCATCCAGCACGGATTGCGGGCGCAGCAAAGACCCGACGTGGTCGGCTCTGAACGGCGGTTTTGAGGTCTTCGTCATGGGCGGTCTCACATATGGTGCGGTTGACCGGGCATCACCCCGCTCTAGGCGTCGGGCGGCGGCAGAAACTCCACGTCGTGCAAAGCGGCAAGCCGCACCACCTCTTCCGGGTCGGCCACATTGTGGATCTTTTCGAACAACTGCCGCAGGGAACCTGCGGGCGATACCCAGAACAAGGCTTTCACCGGGTTGTCCGAGTTGTTGAAAATGCCATGCACGATGCCGCGCGGCAGCCGCACCAGATCTCCGGTGGATGCCTGGCTGTTGTTGCCATCGAGCATCAGGTCGAATGTGCCGTCGAGCACATAGATGAACTCGTCCTGGTTCGGGTGGACATGCGGCGGGACGAAGGTGGAGGGAGGAAAGAAAGTCTCGAACGAAAGGCTGCTCGGCGTATCGGATTTGAGATAGTAGGTCTGGCCGAGGATATTCCAGACGGCCTCTTCCTGTCCGGCCCCTGAGGCGGTGATGCCAATCGTCATGTCGCTCATGCGGCGCTCCTTCTGTCAGCTCTCCGACCGGCGGTCATAAAACCGGTTGGTCTTGATCATCTTCTCGTATTCGGCCCCTAGCGTACCACGTTCCGGTATGGTGATCTCAGGTGTTACTTCGAAGGTTGACTTGACCTGTGCGGTGATCGCGTCGAGGGCGACCGGCGCATCGACCCCCTGATTGAATTCGATTGAAAGCCGCAACAGGTCGGCGCCGCCATCGTTGACCGCTTCACATTTGAATTCCGCAACGTCCGCCCGCGCCAGCA
>JAJFHM010000091.1 GCA_021775625.1 Hyphomicrobiales bacterium
GGATGTTCAGAAGAAGTGGTGGTTGCTCGGGGGCTATGCCTGCCACAACGATGTCCTCAACGATCCGAGCTTCAAGAGCTCGCAGCCTTTCGCGGCGCAGTTTCTTGAAGCCATGGGCGGGGTCCAGGATTTCTGGCAGGAACCAGCCTACGCCTCGCTGCTGCAAGCCATGCAAAAGCGCCTGCACGATTATATCGTGGCTGACCAAGGCACCGCCCAGGAAGCTCTCGACAAGCTGATCGAGGACTGGACGGAAGTCTTCGAGGAAGAAGGCAAGCTGTAGGTTCGGGCGCATTGTCCGAATAGCCAAAATGCTTACGATCCCCGCGCGCCATATCGCGGCGCGGGGATCGTACCAGCCTACTTTTGTCGAGTGGCCAGAGGCAAATGACAGATCAGTCTAGCACCAGAATGAATACTGCCGCTGACGGCGTTGCCAAGCTCACTCCCGAGCCGCTGGCGCGGCGGATGCGGAGTTTGTCGGATCGGGCGATTGCCTGGTTGTTCATCTCGCCGACAATCATTCTGCTTCTGGCGATTAATATTTTCCCGCTGATCTGGACCATCCAGCTGTCGTTCACCAACTATGCCGCCAACCGTCCCAATCGCCCGGTCAAGGATATCGGGCTGAGGAACTACGAACGCATATTAAACGATACCGACATCTGGCTGGCGATGCAGGCCACGGCGCATTTCGTGATTTGGACCATCGTGCTGCAGACCCTGATCGGGTTCACACTGGCTTATTTGATCGACCGAAAGTTTCGCGGGCATGCCTTCTGGACGACACTGATCCTGCTGCCCATGATGCTTTCGCCGGCGGTTGTAGGCAATTTCTGGCGGTTTCTCTATCAACCGCAGATCGGTCTGTTCAACTACATCATATCCTTCTTTACCGGCATTCCGCCGTCGTCCTTTGTGATGACCGGGTCGGTAAATCTGGCGCCGTGGTCGATCGTCATCGTCGACACCTGGATGTGGTCGCCTTATGTGATGCTGATCTGTCTGGCCGGCCTCAGGTCGATCCCGGATTATCTCTATGAAGCAGCAGAAGTCGACCGGGCTTCACCCTGGCGTCAGTTCTGGTCGATCACCCTGCCCCTGGCGATGCCCTTCATCATGCTGGCGGTGCTGTTCCGCGGAATCGAGAACTTCAAGATGTTCGACATGGTCAATCTGCTGACCGGCGGGGGTCCGGGGTCAACCACGGAGGTGGCGTCGATCACGCTCAAGCGTGAGGCGTTCGAGAAGTGGCGAACCGGCTATTCCTCGGCATTTGCGATCATTCTCTTCGTTACGGTGTTCGGTCTGGCCAACATCTACGTAAAGGCGCTCAACAGGGTGAAGCAAAGATGAGTGCGACCAACACCACAGCCCATTCGGTGGTTGAGCCGTCGGTCAGATCGCGCCGGATCGCGGGAGCCATCGTCATTCTCTATGCGGCGATAACAATGATTCCGCTGTTCTGGATATTCATCACCGGAATGAAATCTCCGCCGGATTCGATCAGCTACCCGCCAAAGGTGGTGTTTGAGCCAACGTCGGAGGGGTACTGCAACCTGTTCACCACGCGCACCCGGCAGACCGAAGAATATGTGAAAGCGCTGGGCGAGCCCGAGACCATCTGCGATGAGATCACCCGGCGGCGCAACATGGTCATTGCCGGTCCGTCCAATTACTGGCCGAGATTTGTGAACTCGCTGATTATTGCGTTCGGATCAACGTTCTGTGCGGTGTTCCTGGGTACGTTGGCGGCTTATGGATTTTCGCGCTTCAGGGTGCCGCTGGCGGACGACCTGCTGTTCTTTATCCTGTCCACGCGGATGATGCCGCCGATTGCGGTGGCTATACCGATCTATCTGATGTACCGCGAACTTGGCCTGTCCGACACCAGACTTGGCATGATTTTGCTGTATACAGCCGTCAATGTTTCGCTGGCGGTGTGGCTGCTCAAGGGCTTCATCGACGAAATTCCACGCGAATATGAAGAAGCCGCAATGATCGACGGCTATACCCGCATGCAGGCCTTCTGGAAGGTGGTTCTGCCGCAGGCCACCACAGGCATCGCGGCGACGGCAATCTTCTGTCTGATCTTTGCGTGGAACGAATATGCTTTTGCGGTTTTGCTGACGTCAGGGACGGCACAGACCGCCCCGCCCTTCATCCCGACCATCATCGGCGAGGGTGGCATGGACTGGCCGGCGGTCGGCGCCGGGACCACGTTGTTCCTCATTCCGATCTTTGTTTTCACAGTGCTGCTCAGGAAACATCTTTTGCGCGGCATCACTTTCGGGGCGGTCCGCAAATGAGCCGGAATAACACCCGCCCACGCTCGTCGTGGCCGTTGTTTCTTCGCCGCGGACCCATGGAGATTGTTGCAACGGTGCTGATCGCACTTGGCGTGTTCATGCTGATGCAGCCGTTTTGGATCACGCTTTATACATATTCACTGGTGACAACCCTGGCCGGCACGGTGATGTACATCATCGTGACCAAGTTCCCGGAGTGAACGGCGATGGCTGAAATCCGGGTGGAAAATTTGCAAAAGCTGTTCGGCGAATTTGTCGCCGTGCGGGATTCGTCCTTCACCGTTCCCGACGAATCCTTCTTCGTTATGCTGGGGCCGTCCGGCTGCGGCAAGACCACGACATTGCGGATGATCGCCGGTCTGGAGTTGCCGACATCCGGCCGCATATTGCTGGGCGGCGAGGATGTCACCTTTAACCGGGCGTCGGCGCGCGACATTGCCTTCGTGTTTCAGCTGTTTGCGCTTTATCCGCACATGAACGTGCGCGGCAACATCGCGTTCCCGCTCAAGTGCCAGGGCGTGCCGCGTGCTGAGACCCGAAAGCGGGTTGGAGAGACCGCCCGGCTGTTACGCATAGAGCACCTCCTCGACAGCCCGGTTTCGGGTCTGGCCGGCGGTGACCGACAGCGCGTCGCGCTGGGCCGTGCCATCGTGCGCCGTCCCAAGGCGTTTTTGATGGATGAACCGTTGGGCACGCTCGACACCGAGTTCCGCGATTTGATGTGTCAGGAGCTGCGGGGGCTTCACAACCGGATCAATGCCACCACGGTTTATGTGACCCACGACCAGCTCGAGGCCATGTCGATGGCCGACTATATCGCGGTCATGAACAACGGCGAGATAGAGCAGATGGGGCCGCCGCAGGAAATATACGACCGTCCGGCAACCATGTTCGTGGCTGATTTTATCGGCTCGCCATCCATGAACCTCATGCCGTTCCACGGCGCTCTCAAGAAGGGTGCAAGCAAGGTCTTGCTTGACGGGGTTGGCGTGGGTGTGCCGGCTTTGCGCGAAAGCCTGGCTGCCACAGACCTGGCCCTGGGCGTGCGGCCGGAGCACATCAAACTGTCCGACAAATCCAAGCTGCGGGCGAAAGTGTTCAGCAGCGAGTACCTCGGAACGACACAGATCGTGACGCTCGAAACCGGTCACGGCAACGTCCATGCGCGGATATCGGCCGACCGGAAGGTGCGTACCGGCGAGACCGTCGGGCTTGAATTCATCGGCGAGCGGTTGTCATTGTTCGAACGCTCAAGCGGACGCGCCGTTGACACCGCGCTGAACGACGGAGCGGCACATGGCTGATGTTGCGATCCGCAGTATCACCAAGCGCTTCAAATCGATACTGGCTGTCGATGAGTTGTCGATCGACGTCGCAGATGGCGAATTTTTCGTCCTACTGGGTCCGACCGGTGCCGGCAAGACCACCACGTTGCGTCTCGTCGCCGGGCTCGAGCGGCCCGACAGCGGAAGCGTTACGGTTGGCGGCCACGATATGACCAATGAAGGCCCGGCGATACGCAATGTGGCTTTCGTGTTCCAGCAATATTCGCTCTACCCCCACCTCAGCGTTTTTGACAATATGGCGTTTCCGTTGCGGGCGCCGGTGCGGCGCGTTCCCGAGGCGGAAATACGCACACGCATCGAAGAAATCGCGCGGCTCCTGCGCATTCCCGACAAGCTCAACAATCGTGCAACCGAGTTGTCGGGCGGCGAAATGCAGCGTGTGGCCATCGGCCGGGCGCTGGTGCGCAAACCATCGATCTATCTCATGGACGAGCCCCTGTCCTCGCTCGACG
>JAJFHM010000092.1 GCA_021775625.1 Hyphomicrobiales bacterium
CGCCGTGATCTGCTAAACGATGGCGCTCTCCTGGCCACGTTCATGCGGACGCACATCATGATACCCCGTTACTCCAGGCCGCAGATGGCAGACATCTGGCAGCCCGAAAGCCGTTTCCAGATCTGGTTCGAAATCGAAGCCCATGCCGCCGACGCCATGGCGAACCTTGGGCTCATCCCCAAGGGCGCGGCCGAGACCATCTGGAAGAAAGGCAAGTTCGAAGTCGAGCGCATCGACGAGATCGAGCGCGAAGTCAAACATGACGTCATCGCGTTTCTCACCAATGTCGCCGAACATGTGGGCCCTGAAGCCCGCTTCCTGCACCAGGGCATGACATCATCCGATGTGCTCGACACATGCTTCAGTGTGCAACTCGCCCGCGCCACGGACCTGCTGCTTGAGGATATCGACAAGCTGCTCGAAGTGCTGAAGCGCCGCGCCCTGGAACACAAGCACACGGTGTGTATCGGGCGCAGCCACGGCATTCACGCCGAACCCACAACCTTCGGATTGAAACTCGCACAGGCCTATGCGGAGTTCTCCCGCAACCGCGCGCGGCTGGAAGCAGCGCAGAAGGAAATCGCCGCCTGTGCGATTTCAGGCGCCGTCGGCACCTTTGCCAATATCGACCCGAAGATCGAAGCCCATGTGGCCGAACGGCTTGGTCTGGAAATCGAACCGGTGTCGACGCAAGTCATCCCGCGCGACCGCCATGCCATGTATTTTTCGGTGCTCGGCGTCATCGCAAGCTCAGTTGAGCGGGTCGCCACCGAGGTGCGTCACCTGCAGCGCACCGAAGTGCTCGAGGCGGAAGAATTCTTCTCCGAGGGCCAGAAGGGGTCGTCGGCCATGCCGCACAAGCGCAACCCGATTCTGACCGAGAACCTCACCGGGCTTGCCCGCCTGGTGCGCTCCATGGCCCTTCCAGCCATGGAAAATGTGGCCTTGTGGCACGAGCGCGACATTTCCCATTCATCGGTTGAGCGCAACATCGGACCCGATGCAACGGTGACGCTGGATTTTGCGCTTGCCCGCCTCACCACTGTCATCGACAAGCTGCTGGTTTATCCTGAGAACATGCAGGCAAATCTCGACCGCCTCGGCGGCCTCGTCCATTCACAACGCGTGCTGCTTGCGCTGACGCAAGCCGGCGTCTCGCGCGAAGACGCCTATTCCATCGTTCAACGAAACGCCATGCCCGTATGGCGCGGCGAAGGCCAGTTCCTTGAGCTTCTGAAAGCCGACGCCGATGTCTCAGCTGCCCTCAGCGAAGCCGAACTCGAGGCCTTGTTCGACCTGCATTACCATTTGAAAAATGTCGACACGATCTTCGAGCGCGTCTTTGGCTAACACCACACTCCAGGGCTAGATCGCTTCACGTTCATATGGAAACGATCTATTCCAGCAGGAACTCCCGCCCCACCTTCACCCGCGGCGTGCCGTCATAATTGATGATGTCCGCCGTGGCGTAGGTTTCCTTGAGGGTTTCTGGCAGGAAGCTTCCGGTGCCGATCATATCGATGGGCGCCTTTGCCCCGCTCATCACGACGCACTTCTTGGCATCGAAACCAGACGAGACGACAATCTTTGCATCCTTATAGCCCGCCGCATCGAGTTCCTGGCGCACCAGAATTGCAGATGCCGCCGTAACGCCGGTCCCGAACAACAGGCGTCTTACGTGATCGACCAGCACGTTGGAGGCATCGAGGTGGAAGGCACGCGCTCCGAGCACTTCTTCAACAATATTGTATTCGCCGCTGACGCCGAGCCACTGGCCAACAATATCGACCGAACGTTCATAGTCCAGACCCTGGCCAAAGCGTCCGCCATGGGTGTCGAGGCGGACACCGAAGGTCTTGCCCTGCTCGTGCAGCTTCGCCTCATCGTAGAACCATCGCGCGCAGCGCAGCGAATCCTGCACTTCCTGAGCCGAGTAATCGACCAGGGCAATCACCGTGCCGCTGTCTTCGACGGCTGAGACAAAAAGCTTCAGTGCCTCCAGAACATCACCGCCGGTGTAACCGATCAGCGCGTGCGGCATGGTGCCAAGCCCGCTCTTGGCGCCATAAAGCGGTGCCGTGAGGTCCTGCGAGCCGCCAACGAACCCGGCCACGTCCTTATTTGAGCGCTTCGCTGCATCGGAGCCGACGGAAGCGCCATAGGCCGCGAGCAGGTTCATGTCCGGGCCACTGGCATGGCGTGCATGCATATCCAGGAATGATGCACCCGGCATGGCGCGGCACATCTCATAGGCATTGTTGGCGCAGACGCAGGGCAGGCCCACCTTCTGCAAGACCACTGTTTCGACCTCGGACAGCTTGGAAAACGGACCCTTGACGTTAAGAAGTTTGGTTTCGGAGGGAACAATGTCGCCCTCCTCGAAGAACCGCGTCACCTCAGCCTCGGGTACCAGCCGCTTTACCAGGCGGATCGCCGGCTCCAGGGCCGCAATCACGCGGCGGCGCAGGAAGATCGCATAGGTGACCTCACAATCACCGTTCGATATGGCCACCCTCCGGGTATGGCTGAAATATTTATCGGTGATCCGCTCCAGCGAACCGGCTGCAAAGGCAACGTCGACGATCTCGTCTATGGCGCTGTCCCGATCCACTGGTCCCGGCTCTCCAGGTTATTGCAAGAGTTCAACTCGACAACTGTGGTGCTATCACATGCGCAAGCGCAGTGGACCGCAAACGGGTGCCCCGCTCAGCTGTCGCTCTGGATCTGCTCAATTGCCGTTGCCATGAGTTCGTCCATGGTGCGGCGCAGCTGATGGTCGGACTGATCGATACCCTTGGCATCGAAGTCCGCACGCACCTTGCGAAATACGTCCTCGTCGCCGGGCTCCTGAAAGTCAGCCTTGACCACCGACTTGGCATAGGTATCGGCTTCATCGCCGGAAATACCCATGAGATCCGCAGCCCAGAGCCCGAGCAGCTTGTTACGGCGCGCTTCGGCTTTGAACTTCAACTCTTCATCATGGGCGAATTTGCGTTCGAAACCGTCTTCGCGTTTATCAAACGTGTTCATGGGTGAATGCTCCTAAATCCGATAAAATGCGACTGTTGGCCTTAGCCATAGCCTGCGGGTGTGCGCAAATCAACACCACAACCGGTGCATCGCCTGGCGACATCTTACATGGGAAGGGAAACTCGGCGTGACAATCCACTCCGAATTGTGTAGAGCCCCGCGATAGAGTAGCTTGAGCACTCAACAGCCTCGGCGAATCGCCATAATTCGGTAAGCTCGCAGTGCAATGCTTCAGCCTCTGCGGTCACTCAGTACAGTAGCAACAACGTTAAGGATCGATCGACAATGTCCCGACGTCGCCGTATCTATGAAGGCAAGGCGAAAGTTCTGTATGAAGGTCCTGAACCGGGCACTTTGATCCAACACTTCAAAGACGATGCAGCAGCGCTTGATGCGAGCAGTGCAGAAGTGGTCGATGGCAAAGGTGTTCTCAACAACCGCATTTCCGAGTTTATTTTCGCCCGGCTCAATGAGATCGGCGTGCCGACCCATTTCATAAAGCGCCTCAACATGCGCGAGCAGCTGATCCGCGAGGTCGAAGTGATCCCGGTCCGCACCGCGGTCCGTAACGTTGCCGCAGGCACGTTCGCCTCCCGCCTTGGCATCGAGGAAGGCACCGCCCTGCCGAGGTCCATCATCGAATTCTACTACAAGTCCGATGAACTGGGAGATCCCCTGGTTTCGGAGGAGCACATTACCGCATTCGGCTGGGCCAATCCGCAGGAGATCGATGAAATGACAGCACTTGCGCTGCGCATCAACGATTTCCTTTCCGGCCTGTTCCTCGGCATCGGTATCAAGCTGGTGGACTTCAAGGTGGAATTTGGCCGGATCTACGAAAACGATATGATCCGACTTGTGCTCGCCGATGACCTGAGCCCGGACTCCTGCCGCCTGTGGGATATCAGCACAGACGAAAAACTCGACCGCGAGAGCTTCGGCAACGATATGACCGGGCTCATCGAGGCCTATCAGGACGTGGCACGCCGTCTCGGCATCCTGTTCGAGAACGACCGCCCGGATTCCGGCGGACCGGTGCTCGTCAAATCCTGAGTTCAATCCCAACTGAGCAACACGAGCGGAAAACGCATGAAGGCAAAGGTAAGGGTCACTTTGAAGACCGGCGTTCTCGACCCGCAGGGCAAGGCCATCGAGAACACCCTCTCCTCACTCGGTTTTGACGGTGTCAGCGATGTTCGCCAGGGCAAGTA
>JAJFHM010000093.1 GCA_021775625.1 Hyphomicrobiales bacterium
GGAAACAGTCTATGGCGGCTTCTTCCTCCATGGCGACCACCGCGTCGGCGGTCATTGTGCGGCCCGCCTCGAAGATGCCCTTGACCTTTTCGAGCGCGATCGGGCCGCGGCTGGCAATTCTGTCGGCCCAGCTTTGCACCGTGGCCTCGAACTGCGCGGGATCGGCGACCGCATTCACCAGTCCGATCCGGGCTGCCTCGTCGGCATCGATGGTGTCTCCCGTCAAACAGAGTTCCTTGGCCTTGCTCTCGCCGATCAGGCGCGACAAAAGATAGCTCGAGCCGTTGGTGGTGGGCTGGTTGATGCGCACTTCACACGAGCCGATCTGCGCGCCGCGGGCAGCGATCCGCAAGTCGCACTCCAGCGCGAGTTCGAAACCGCCGCCCGCGGTGACCCCATTGAGGGCGGCAATGGTCGGTATCGGCAGTTTCCGGATGGACGACCACGCCGCCGTCAATGTCTTGCCCAGATGCCAGACTTGCGTCAGGTCCATGCTGCGAAACACCCCGATGTCGAAGCCGGCACAAAACCCCCGGCCAGTGCCGGTGATCACCAGGACGCGGATGGTGTCATCGTCGGCGGCAGCGATGCCCGCTTTGTGGATGTCGGCGATCATCTGCACGGTAAGCGCATTGAGAACATCCGGCCGGTTGAGCGTGATCCACGCGGTCTGGCCGCGGCATTCATATGTGACTTCGGACACGGGCGAACTCCTCCCTGGAGCGTTGCATGTTTATACGGGAACCGTTTGATGGCCCAAATCGGCTCGTTCGGCAAGGCGCGGTGCGTGCGCCACTAGATCGTTTCCATATGAACTTGAAGCGATCCAGGGCTGGGCTCGCTGATCGTCGCTGCGCTCCTCCGGCGTTCCTGATGGGCGCCGTACCGACCGCAGGGAGGCAAGTGCGACCGCGCGCCGGCCGGTCAGGCCGCCCCCGCGGAGGCCCGTGCCGAAGGCGCGGAACAGCCGTGAGCGATTTAAACTCCCGCAGGGAGGCAAGCGCGACTGCGCGCTGGCCGGTCAGGCCGCCCCTGCGGAGGCCCGTGCCGAAGGCGTGGAACAGCCGTGAGCGAAATGTGTTCTAGAGGCTAAAGTCAAGGCCGGCGAGATCAAGCTCGATGGCCGACAGCATTTTCGCGGGCAGGCCGCGGCGCTCGAATGCACGGCGCAGGCCATAGGAATAGTTCGGGAACTTCCTGATCATCGTTGCGGCAATCTGATTCCCGACGGCGCGGTCGGTCTTGCTCAAAACCGCAGCATATATGGCATGCGAAAGCAGGCAGTCATTACGGAAAAAGTCGGCCGCCATGCTGCCGGCTTCGGAGAAATTGTCATTGCGATAAAAATGCAGGGCGGAGATTGCGTAGTAGAAATGCGGGTAGTTGGGGTTCAGATCGATTGCGCGCTGAGCCATGGCGTGGCCCTTGTCCCAGTCTCCAAGCTCGGCGAAGATCCAGGACGCGCCGGCATAGATAAAATCATCCGACGGATTTGCCGCTATTGCCCGCACGATCGCCTTGCGTCCCTCGGCGCTCAGACTGTTTGCCATGGCGGCGTGTGCAAGCGCCATCTGCGAGACCGCATTTTCCGGATCCAGTGCCACGGCATTGCGGGCTGCCGCGAGGGCTGCGGTTTTTGCATCCGCCGTGTCAGGGGCATCAAACTCGTGGCGGTACTGATCCAGCAGCAGCATCGATTTGGCAGCCCACCAGTTGGCATCGCGTTCGGCCCCGGATATCCCGGCGATGCAGGTGGAGGCGCGTTTGTGCAGTTTCGCCGTTTGCGAGGAGATATAGTCATAAAGCTGCAGCATGCAGGCGTGCAGCGTCGCCGCCTTGGGGGAGTTGCGTGCGGATTGCCTGGCCAGCTTGCGGCTTACAACACCGAACGGCGCTGCGACAGCGTTGGAAATCCGCCGTGAAACCGTATCCAGTCCGTGGTGGCCGGATGGCGCCGTGCCGTCGGCCCGGAGCGCGTAGTCATTTGCCCAGACCAGTTCGTTGGCACCCGCCGTGGTGAGTTTGACGTGGATCCAGATGTGCCCGGCGTCGCGTTCAATCCGGCCCGTCAACCGGTATGCCGGAGGGCTGTTCTTGTGGGCAGCGAGAGCCTGTTGGCCTGACGGGTCCATGCCATATGTTGTAACGCCCAGCATGGGAAACCGGCCAAGATCAGCAACCAGATGCTCATAGACCTCGTGGCTGACGGCTGTGAGATCGGCATCGGAACCGGTCAGCTGCATTTCCTGGACGGAAATTTGCGGCCAGGGTGTGTCGATGGATGAGACCGGTACGGGCATGTCAGCATGCACATGGTCGTCACGGATCCAGGGCACGATCAGGGTCAGCCCCAATGCGAGGACGATCAAGCTTGTGACTATGGAATTCTGCGTGCCAGTCCAGACGCCCTGCAATGGTAACTTTTGTGTCCGGTGCCCGGCCTGCCTTTCGGGATTGTCCTCAAAAGACGGGACGTTGGTTCCCAAAGGGATGGTTATCTTGACGCTGTCCGCGATCCCTTCTTCGCGGTAATAGGCTTCGAGCAGGGCGCGCAACCGCCCCATCTGCACGCGCACGATAGGGTCTGTCGAGGGCTCGAAACTTTCAGGGCGATCATAGACATCGAGGCCGATATTATAGCCGGTCAGCCGATCATGGTTGTCCAGCAGAGATTGCTCGACGATATGTTTGAGCAACAGGCTGGATCGCGGCGCCCGGCGCAGCGGCTGGGTCGCTAAAATCTTTTCGAGGCAGCCGCAAACGGCGTCCTCCGATGCTTCGGTTTTCATGTTCTGCTATCTGCCCATAGCGGTTGAGTTTGAAGCATCCGTGTCAGCACATGGCTGCTTCCAAGCACAGTCGTCACATCGCTGGAGAATTAGCAAGTTCGAAATCATCCCTCATTGGCGAAAGATACAATTCCGGTGTTGCCAAACGGGCGTCACAGCGGCGTTACCAGGTCATTATCCGTTCAAACCGGGGCGGGATGAGCGGATGGCCCGATGCTACCCGACCCCGACCCCGACCCCGACCCCGTACACGTTACGCGTGCGTCGGGTGTGTTACCGTAACTTACTACCGTCGGGTGATGTTTCGACTATAATGTCCACTTAAGGTTGAAGTGATTCGAAAGGTAACTGGGTGGAACAGCTCTCGCACGCTGGTCAACAATTTTGCACCACGATGGTTTCCTGCCACGAACCCAATGTTTCGTTGATCCGGAATGCCTGCACGGCCGAAATTGGCAGTCACACATTTACCGCCCTGGGATCTGTCCGGGAAGTGCATGAATTCGCCCGCGCCGCTTTCGACGGAGGCGATGTTCGGCGACCGCACGTTCTGCTGCTGGATCTGGATACGGCACCGGAACCGAGCTGGTGGTGCGCTGAACTTCTGGCCGCCCGCTCCGATGCCAGCGAGGTGATGGTGATCGGCTTGTCGGAGGCATCGCTGCAAGCGCCAACGCAAACCCGTTTGGGAGACGTCGTAAGCGCCGTCATGCCGATGGCGCATACCGCATGTCAGGCCCAATCCCTGGTCAGGATCGTTGCCGCGTCGCGGCTCGACCGGTCGGCGTCATGACCGGTCTGATTGCAAATGTCCAGGCCTGCCGCCGCGAGCCAGAAGGCCCGCCCGGGACCCGGGGCTGTGGACAATGACGCCACTGGGATGCGAGTTGCGCAAGATACGATCAGCCCACGGCCTGTCATTGAAGGACCACGCCGCGCGGGTCGGCATAAGCGCGAGCTATCTCTCCGCGCTTGAGAATGGCCGCCGGGGCGTGCCGACGCACACCACGCTGCGGCGCATCATTGCGGCATTGGGCGTTGCGCCCGCGGAAGAGCAAAGGCTTTGCACTTTGGTCAAACTGTCCGATCCGAATATCATCGTGAATACAACCGGGCTCTCGCCGCTGGCGACCGAGCTGGCCAATCGTCTGGCTGAAAAAATCGGCGATCTGACGGAAAGTGAACTGGAAGAATATCTCTGGATGCTGCAATCCGCAAAGAACAA
>JAJFHM010000094.1 GCA_021775625.1 Hyphomicrobiales bacterium
GAGGAGGAACTTGAACGCCGCCGGCAGGACTGGACAGCGCCCGAGCCGCCTGAGCGCGGCTACTGGCGGGTCTATCATGACCACGTGATGCAAGCGGACACGGGCTGTGATTTCGACTTTCTCGTCGGTTCATCAGGCGCGCCCATCCCGCGGGAGAGCCACTGACGGTGATGGCGGACAAGTTTTCGTTTGAAACTGTTGCTGCCAACGGGGTTGAGCTGCATTGCGCGACCTGTGGCCATCAGGACAACCCGCTGTTTTTGTTCCTGCACGGCTTTCCGGAATACTGGGCAGGTTGGAGCCAGGTCATGGTGCATCTGGCGGACAGGTATTTTTGCGTCGCACCCGACCAGCGCGGGTACAATCTGTCCTCGAAGCCGGAAGGTGCCAGGAATTATGCTGCCCGCCATCTGGTGGAAGATATCTTCCAACTTGGCCGGCACTTCTCGCCCGATCGGAAATATCTGCTGGCCGGGCACGACTGGGGCGCGTCGGTGGCCTATGCCTTTGCCATGCGCCATCGCGACCAGATCGAGCGACTGGTGATCGCCAACGGTGTACATCCAGGGCCGTTCCAGACCGCCCTCCTGAACGATGCCGCTCAGATCGAGGCCAGCCAGTACTTCCACCTGTTGCGCGATCCCAAGGCGGAACGGGTGCTTTCGGCGGACGGCTATGCGCGGTTGTTCAACATGCTCTCTGGATTTTCCGAAGTCGCCTTTTTGGATGAAATGACGAAGTCTGGTTATCGTGATGCCTGGGATAAGCCGGGGGCCCTGACGGGGATGGTGAACTGGTACCGCGCCTCACCCATTTATGTGCCGGTGTCCGGCCAGGAGCCGGATGCTTCCAGGGCGCTTGCGATCGATCCGGAACGCCTGCAGGTTTCGATGCCGCATCTGTTGATCCATGGTGTTGAGGATCGTGCGCTCAGACCGGCAGCCTTCGCAGGCATCGACACGTTTGCACCCAACACAGACGTGTTCGAGGTGCAAGGCGCGGGCCACTGGATCCTGCATGAAAAGCCGGAACTGGTCGCCGCGCGGATGCTGGAGTGGTTGCGCGCTTAGGCACTTAAGTGCTGTTGCTCAGGCTCAAGGTGCCCGGTATCGTTGCGCCGATTGAAATAACATCGGGCAGGGCTCATGCCGGCACAGGACTACGCCAGAAAACGCGCATCGCTGCTGGAAGATCTGGATGGCATGCGTGTTGAAAAAGACGCGGCAAAAGGTGCGGGCTACCTGATCTTCGACCGTGCGCCGATGAACGTCATCTCCTATCGTGGCCGCTTCCAGATCCGCGCATTGCTGGAGGCCATGGACGACGATCCGGAGGTGCGGGTCATCGTGATCCGCGGCGCCAACGGGCTTTACAGTTCCGGCGGCGACATTCCGGGATTTCTCAAAGTCGAACGCGACGGCATGTCGGACCTTGCCTACAATGTCGCGACGCCGGAGCGATGCCGCAAGCCGGTGGTCGCGGCGATCGAGAAATTTGCCATGGGGGTTTCATTCGAACTGGCTTTGGCCTGCGACTTCCGCATTGCCACCGAAGACACCGTCCTGGCATTGCCTGAGATCAATCTCGGGGCGATCCCGGGAAGTGGCGGCTCGGTCAGGATTGCCCGTATCGCGGGTCTGGGACGGGCCAAGGAAATGATCATGCGCGGACGGCGCATCAAGGCGGCAGAGGCGCTGCAATGGGGGCTGGTGAGCGAAGTGGTGCCGCCCGGTGAACTCGATGTGGCAATCGGGCGCTGGGTCGACGATCTTGCAGCCCGCCCGTCGGTGCCCCTGACCACGTTGAAGCGGGTGTTGAACGGAGCCTATGAAGCCCCATTGGGGGTCGGACTTGAGCTGGAAGGCCAGGCTTTTGAGAAAAACCGGTTCGGTCCGGAGTTCGCCCATGGCATCGATGCGTTCGTTAAGAAAGAAAAGCCCGACTTCTCGGAGATGTGACCATATGAAGGCTAGTGTTCTGGCCCATCATGGAGCGTGAACTGATGTCCAGTGGTCTGATACCGCCGAGTGTAGACCCGGTTTTCTACGACAGCATGCTCGAGCGTTGGCGCGATAACCCGAACGCTGTTGATGCGGGCTGGCGCGCGTTGTTCCAGGAGTTGGAGGAAACCCCTGTGGGTGCCGCGAGCACCGGGGCCGAACCACTCTCCAATGGCCATGGTGATCTGGTCGCCGCCGTGCTGCGCCGCGCGTTCCGCGAGCGCGGGCATTTGATTGCCGACTGCGATCCCCTGAACCGCAAGGGAAATAGTGCTGCCAGGGATCCCGGCGTAAAACAGTTTGGCCTTGATCCGCTGGCAATTCTGGCAAGCAAGACGTGGAGTGCCCTGGCGAGTGATTTGAACAAGGCCTATTGCGGCACCCTGTCGGCAGAGTTCATGCATCTGGACGAGACCGAACCCAGAGACTGGCTGGCGTCGGCAATGGAGACCGGTTTCGGCGCTCCGGATGCGGCCCAGAAGACGCACATTCTCGACCTGCTGATTGCGGCGGAAACCTTTGAGAACTTCATGCAGACCAAACTGCCGACCATCAAGCGGTACGGTATGGAGGGATCTGAGACCCAGATGCCTCTGAGTGAGCGACTGCTGGAATGTGCTGCTGTGAACGGGGTCGAAGAAATTGTGCTTGGCCCCATGCATCGCGGCCGCACGACGTTCATGGCGTTGTTCATGGAAAAGCCGCTGCCGGCGGTTTTCTCGGAGTTTCAGGGCGAACCGTGGTATCCGGCGGACCTCGATATTGCAGGCGACGTTGCCTATCACATGGGCGCTTCGGTCGACCGGGTGATCGGCGAGCACACCGTTCACATCTCCATGGCAAGTCATCCCTCGCATATCGAAACCGTCATCCCTGTGTCTTTGGGGAAGGCACGGGCGCGACAGCGCGAAGCACCGCCGGAGACGATCCTGGGTCTGATGATGCACACAGACGCTGGCTTTGCCGGTCAGGGAGTGGTTGCGGAAAGCTTCCAGTTGAGCCGCCTGGAGGGGTATTCGACCGGCGGCAGCATCCACGTCGTTGCCAACAATCAGGTGGGCTTTACCACCAAGCCGGAGGATGGGCGCTCGTCGCGCTATTGCACCGATATGGGCAAGATCGTCCAGGCGCCGGTGTTGCGTGTGAACGCAGATGATCCTGAGGCGGGCTTTCGGGCAGCGTCGATTGCATCGGAGTTCTGGAAGCTGTTTCACCGCGACATCATCATCGATCTGGTGTGCTATCGCCGCCAGGGTCACAACGAACTGGATGAGCCCCGGTTCACGCAGCCGAAGATGTATCAGCGGATCGACCGGCTGCCGTCGGTGACGAGGCTTTATTCCGACCGATTGCTGGCAGAAGACGTGGTGCCGGAGGACTGGGCGGAACACTGCCGTTCAAGGCATTGGGCCCGCTATGACAACGCGTTCAAGTCGGCACCCGCCTACAAGCCCAACAAGGCGAGCCGCTTCGACAGACACTGGTCCGGCTTCCGGCATCAGGATCTTGAAGCTCTCCAGGAACAGCCGGAAACCGGGGTGCCGGTCGATATCCTGAAAAGCCTTGCCGCCGGACAGGTGAACTGGCCCGCCGGTTTCAACCTCAACGGGCGGTTGAAAAAGCAACTTGAGGCGCGCGCCCAAACCGTCGCCAAAGGCGGTGACATCAACTGGGCTGCGGCCGAAGCACTTGCCTTTGCAAGCCTTCTCACGGAAGGCGTACCGATACGCATGACCGGAGAGGACACGGTGCGTGGCACCTTCTCGCATCGCCACTGCGTGGTTCTGGACGAGGCAACGGAAACACCGCACGTGCCGCTCAATCATCTGGCGCAAGGCCAGGCCCACATGGAGGTGCGCGACAGCCCGCTGTCCGAAGAAGCGGTGCTTGCCTTCGAGTACGGGTACAGCCTGGCGGACCCGAAGGTGCTGGTCATCTGGGAGGCCCAGTTTGGCGACTTCGTCAACGTGGCGCAGGTCTTTATCGATCAGTACATCGCACCCGGTGAAGAAAAGTGGCTGCGGTCGTCCGGCCTGGTGTTGTTGCTGCCGCATGGTCTTGAAGGCGGCGGGCCCGAACATTCCTCTGCGCGGGTAGAGCGGTTCCTGCAGCTTTGTGCAAAGGGCAACATGCATGTGGTGAACTGCACGACGCCGGCCAATCAGTTCCATGCGATGCGCCGTCAGATGTGCAGGGATTACCGAAAGCCGCTGATCTCGCTGACACCGAAATTGCTGCTGCGCCACAAGCACGCGGTGTCCGGCCTTGATGAGCTGGGCGAGGGTGCGCGGTTTCAACCGGTGCTCGCCGACCGGAACAAGCCCAGGCAGGCTCAACGTGTAATCCTGTGTTCAGGCCGGGTGTTCTACGATCTCGACGCCATGCGGGGCGAAAGGGGAATTGATACGGTCGCCCTCGTGCGGATAGAGGAACTCTATCCATTCCCCGCAGATGCCCTGGCGGCCGCACTCAAACCACATCCGAAAGCCGAAGTGGTCTGGTGCCAGGAAGAGCCTGAAAACATGGGGCCGTGGAGTTTCGTCGACCGGAGAATTCAATCGGTTCTCGATGGTCTTGGCCGCAAGAAAACCAAACTGCGATGTGTTGCACGGCCGGCCAACCCATCGCCGGCGCCCGGCTTCAAGAGTGTCTATGAACGCGAGCAAGTCGACGTTCTGGAACGCGCGATTGCCGGCAAGGCGGCTGATTGACTTTGCTTTGCTGACGATCCGGCTTTACACCAAAGGAACTGACTACTGGCCCATGAAATGAGTCAGTAGTCAGTTCCTTTGGTGTAAGACAACCACGAAATCGGGCCGGAAACCGCGTAATGCTGACCAGAAATCCTATCGAACGTCTTCGCTATGAGCTCATGGGGAAGGTGCGAACGTTGTTTCTCGGTGGTCACGAGCGCCGTTGTAAAGCCTACCTTGAGGCTGAAGGGGTGCTCGCCCTTCTCAGCGAAAACGACCCCAACGAAATCAAGGCGGTGTTTCGGGACCTGGCCTATTTGCATCGGGCTGCCCGACGTCAAAAGCCGAGAACCATACTGGAGTTTGGAGTTGGTCTGTCTACCCTGGTGTTTGCTCACGCGCTGAACGCTAACAATGAGGAACAGCCGGACAGAGAACCCTCCAAGCTCCATACCCTGGACAGCTCCGAATACTGGCTTGAAAACACCCGGGCCAAGTTGCCGGAACCGCTTCAGGGCCTGATCGAGCTGCATCACAGTGACGCCAGACTGACGACGGTCAACAATGAGCTGTGCCACATGTTCGACAGCCTGCCGAATGTGGTGCCTGATCTGATCTATCTCGATGGTCCGGACCCCTCGACCGTTCTGGGCGAGGTTCACGGGCTTACTCATAATGTGCCGCGCGGACAGCAGAGGTGGTCGATTGCAGCCGACATTCTGCTTTACGAAGCGAGCTTGAAAATCGGCGCCACTATTGTTGTCGACAATCGAAAAATGAACACGCGGTTCCTGCGCCGCAACCTGAAACGAAAGTGGCGATTCCATCCCAACAAGGCCGAAGGACGGTTTACGTTTGTGTTGGCCGACTGAACAAATATAGAGCGCCCCCTGCGTCAATTTGGGACCATTGCACCTGGCCTCCGGCAGCGCTAGGGTCGCGGTCGATATGACCCTTTCCAGCTCCATCGAACACCTTCAGCCGATCCGGTTGATGCGGAATGCTTCAACCTACAATGAGATGCTGAGGCGCAAGTTTTCTGTGCCTCGCAAGATCGTCAATCCCGCCATACGCGGGCTCAAGCATGTGCTGAATCCTTCGGAAAAGGCTGTTCGGACGCGCCTCGCGCGCTCGATTGCCAAGGCTGACGAGAATCTGGACGCTCTTCGGGATGATGGTTTCGTGCTGTACCAGCCCGGTGACCTGCCAAATTTTCAGGAAGCCCTGGCACAACACCGGGCTGAAATCGATGACCGTATTCAGCAGGCTGAAAAAGAGGCGGCTCAGTCCTCGGCCAAGAAGTCCATGCTGCATACGATCATCGCCAATAACGGATTTTTCGACTTTCCGGGCATCATGAGTTTCGCCGTATCGCGTCCGGTCGTGGAACTGGCTACGCATTACTTTGGCCGTGTTCCGCTTCTCACGGCATGCTCTCTTTGGTGGTCCCCGCCGAACGATTCGCTGCAGCAAAGCCAGCTGTTTCACTGCGACGGCGAAGACACGCAGCAGCTCAAGTTCTTCTTCAACATCAACGAAGTGACGCCCGAATGCGGCCCGTTCACATTGCTTCCCGCGGGCGTTTCGGACCGGGTTCGCGCAGCTGGGAAAATTGTTGCGGGCAAAGTCGAAGACGAGAAGATCAAGGCACTGGGCGCATGGGACGACCAGATCGTTCTGACCGGTCCGACGGGAGCAGGGGCCTGCGTCGATACCTGCCGATGCCTGCATTACGGGTCGCGGGGCAATGATAAGCCGCGTGTTGTGCTGATGATGCGTTTCAATGATCATCTGGCGCCCAATGTGGACATTCCAAACTGGCACCTGCGGGCCGGCGAAATGAAAGACGAGCTGGACGATCTCCAGAAACTTGTCCTCGGCATCCGAGCCGGTTGAACGTGAAGCGATCTACCCCGGTCGGTAACGAAGCCTGTCGCGGCGCTTCAGGAGCTCGCCCCAATACTCATTATACGGGTGGATCAACTGTGTTTTTCCGGTCCGTGAGACCACCGCGCGAAACTCATTGTGCCAGTTGAAAATGCCGCCCTCAAGGTTGTACACCGCCAACGCAGAGTTGGTGTGGCCGGCAAGCCGAAGACGCCGGATGAGATCTGATGAGCGCATGCCGACGGAACAGTAGAAGATTGCAATCTTGTTCTTGAAGCGACCGGCGTGGCGTTCGACGAATGTCTGCGCTGAAATATCCGGTGCCACACGCACCGCATTGGCCAGGTGACTTACAGAATATTCGTCGACTTCTCGCACGTCGAACAACACAATGTTCTGAGAGGCCTCTGACAATTCAAATAGCCCTATCGCCTTCATGTGCCGGACCTCGGCGAAATTGTCCTGAATTTTCTGATGAATGGATTGTAGCGAAAACCCGGTATCGGGCGCCGTTGCGGGCGATGCAGTATGCTCATCCCGGGTCGGGCCGTTCAGGCCGAGAACCGACAAAATAATGCCGATCTTCGCCACAGCCACAAGAAGACCGATGTTTTTCATGGCCTTGGACCGTACGGATGGAGTGCCATGTTCATGCGCGCATCGATGCAGTTAGGATTGTTCGCTGTTGTCTGTATATGGGATCTGCGATGAGACAGTCCAGCGCTGCCCGCGGACGTGCATCACAGAAACGAAACGATTTAGCTCGGGTTATGGTCAAAACAGCCAGTGCTTCCTATATGATATAGGTATGAGTGTTTGTTTCAGTTGGTTGCGTAACCAAAAGTGGGTTTGAAACTCCAATGATGTCGGTTCGAGAGTCTTTTGACGGCGCTGCGCAAGCGTACAATCTGTCCCGCAGCGCGCTTATCCCCGATTACAAGGACTTCTTTGGCGCAGCACTTGCCGCCCTGCCGGAAAATCGAAAAAAGCCTTACCGGTTTCTCGAAGTGGGTGAAGGCTCGGGTGCATTCGCCAAGCTGATCGCCAAAGCCTACCCGCATTCCGAGGTCACCGTCTCGGGCTTCTCTCAGCCGGCGCTGGATGAAGCCCGCAAAAAGCTTGGTGAGGATCGGCGCTTCAATTTCCAGCGTCTGGATATGCTGATCGATCCGTTCCCTGCCGATATCGATGTGGTGGTGTCGTCGATGGCAATTCATCATCTGGACCATTCCGACAAGCGTCTGGTGTTCTGCCGTATCTTCAAGGCCCTGAAGCCGGGCGGCGTGTTTGTGAACGCAGATCAGTTGTCGAGCGGTGAGGTGGAAAAAGACCAGCGCCGGTTTGACCGGTGGCTTGAAGCTGTTCGCGCCAAAGGCGTGTGTGAGAAGGCCCTGGGCGGGACTGTGGAGCAGATGCGGTCATACGATCAGAACGCTCCACAGCTTATGCAGGTCCGCTGGCTGGAGCTGGCTGGCTTTCGCAATGTCGACATCACATACCGAAAATATTTCTGGGGTGTGTTCAAGGCGGTCAAATAGAGCTTGACCTGGTTTGTAGTTTTGCTTCCCTTTGGCAATGGCGCTGGGGGGTGCTGAATGATTCCCAATCGAATTAAACCGGATCCTATTCCAATCATCCGACCGGTCTGGGAGTACCAGGCGGAGGGCGATCTGCGCGGCGTCTATGAAGGCTATAAAAGGGCCTTTCAGGTGCCGTGGGTGGGCGTCGTTTCCATGGCATTCGCGCATTACCGGAACTTCTTCAATCTGTGGTGGACCGCGCTGGAGCCGGTGGTTCAATCTGCGGCCTATGTGGAAGCATGCGAGCGCCTCTTGCAGCAGGTCGAAGCGTTGACCCTACAGCTCGATCCGCCGCCGATCACAGAACGTTTGAAAGCGCTCGGGTACACGGAGCGGGAGCTGGCGGAAATCCGCAAACTGATCGAAGTGTTTTCGCATGGGAACTTTGTGCAACTCCCTGCGGTGGCGGCGGCCCGGCTGTTGCTCGAAGGCGGCGTGATTTCAGGATCGGCGCATCTTCGTCCGTATGACGCACGGCATGGTCCGCCGGACGACCAGCCGTTTGTGCTGATGGAATCCCACCACGGCACTGAAGATACGCGGCGGCTTTACCAGGACATCATGGATACGCTGGAGCTGCCGTTCGTGAATACCGATTATCGGGCGCTCTCGCGATGGCCGAGCTATTTCGAACTCGCCTGGGGAGACCTGCGTGAAGCACTCCACCGGCCGGAGTATGAGGCCATCGCCAAGGAGATGCATGCCGCCATGTTCAAGGCCGCTGCAACATTGCCCAATCCGGCGAGGCTGTCGGCATTGCAGTTGCAGGAAGCGGCGGCGCGGGACGCAAGGATTTCAGAGGTTCTCGAGGTCACCCGCCTGTTTACCTATCTGCTGCCCGGTCTTGTGACCAATGTGGCGTTTTTCCGCGCCCAGTTCGAAGTCCCGTGATTGCCACGCGGTCGGTGATCCGCTAAAAGGCGCGACTTGGAGCGTTTCATGCTCAAACGGTTTCGTATGAACATGAAACGCTCTGGATCCCCGAAATTTGAGAATGAGAGCTGAGCCCCCACATGGCGTCCCATCAATACATCTATGTCATGGACCGTCTGTCCAAGACTTTTTCCGGCGGCAAGCAGATCCTAAACGACATCCGGTTGTCGTTCTATCCTGGAGCTAAAATCGGTGTCCTCGGCGTCAACGGTGCCGGTAAATCCACGCTGCTCAAGATCATGGCGGGGATCGAGACAGAGTACCAGGGCGAGGCCTGGGCTGCCGACGGGGTGAAGGTGGGCTACCTGGCCCAGGAGCCTGAACTCGATCCATCGAAGGATGCGCGTGCGAATGTCATGGAGGGTGTTGCGGAAAAGCAGGCCCTGATGGACCGCTACAATGAGCTCGCCATGAACTATTCCGACGAGACGGCAAACGAGATGGCCGAGTTGCAGGATGTCATCGACGCGCAGAACTTGTGGGACCTTGATTCCCAGGTTGAACAGGCGATGGATGCCCTGCGGTGTCCGGCGGACGATGCGGATGTCACCAAGCTGTCAGGTGGTGAGCGGCGGCGGGTGGCGTTGTGTAAATTGCTCCTGTCGCAGCCTGACATGATCCTGCTTGATGAGCCAACCAACCACCTGGACGCGGAATCGGTGGCGTGGCTGGAGCATTTTCTGCGCACCTATGCCGGTACTGTCGTCATGGTCACGCATGACCGTTATTTTCTCGACAACGTGACCGGCTGGATTTTGGAGCTCGATCGTGGCCGCGGCGTGCCTTATGAGGGCAACTACACGGCTTGGCTGGAGCAGAAGCAAAAGCGGCTTGTACAGGAAGGCCGTCAGGAAGAGGCGCGCCAGCGCACGCTCGCGAGAGAGCTGGAATGGGTCAACGCGAGCCAGCGTGCAAGGCAGGCAAAATCCAAGGCCAGAATCAAAGCCTATGAAGACCTGCTGGCCGATGCGGCTCAAGATCAGGACGGCCGGGCTCAGATCACCATCCCGCCGGGACCGCGGCTGGGTTCTCTGGTGATCGAAGCAGAAGACCTGGCAAAGGGCTATGGTGAGCAACTCCTGATCGACGGCTTGTCTTTCAAGCTTCCGCCGGGAGGGATCGTCGGTGTTATAGGTGCGAACGGCGCCGGCAAGACCACCTTGTTCCGTATGCTCACAAGCCAGGAGACCCCGGATGCGGGGAGCCTGAAAGTGGGCGACACAGTTCAATTCGGCTATGTGGACCAGAGCCGCGACTCACTGGACGCCGGCAGCACGGTTTGGGATGAAATTTCCGGCGGCAATGACATCATTGCACTGGGCAAGCGCGAAGTGAACAGCCGGGCCTATGTCAGTTGGTTCAATTTCCGCGGATCAGATCAGCAAAAGAAGGTGGGACAGCTCTCCGGTGGTGAGCGCAATCGTGTGCATCTGGCCAAGATGCTCAAGTCAGGCGCCAATCTGCTGCTGCTCGATGAGCCAACCAACGACCTCGATGTGGATACGCTTCGCGCGCTGGAAGATGCGCTCGGGAGTTTCGCCGGCTGTGCCGTCGTCATCAGCCATGATCGCTGGTTTCTGAACCGCATCGCGACACACATTCTGGCGTTTGAAGGCGACAGCCATGTCGAATGGTTCGAAGGTAATTATGAGGACTACGAGGCCGACCGGAAACGCCGCATGGGGGACGATGCCGACCAGCCTCAGCGGATCAAGTTCAAGCGGTTCGCGCGCAACTAGATCGGTTCCATATGAACGTGAAACGATCTAGCGCGCGGTCTCCCGCAGGAAGGCGAAGAGCGCTTCGAGGCTGCCATCCGCATTCTTGATGACGGATACGAACTCGGTCCTTTGCTGGAAAACCAGCCAAATGCCGTTGACGCCGACATCGGTGACTTTCAGTGTGCCCTCGCCGGTTGCGACGCGCCAGTCAACAGCCATGGACCTGCCATTGGCGAACTTCACATCGCTGCTCACGATGGTTTCCCGATCACTCGGTTTGGATGATCCGGTGATCGTGCTGCCTTCTGCGGAAATATCGAGATTGAGGGCGTGGGTGGAGAATATGTGCGCTATGAACCTGGCGACCAGATCGAAGTAGGTCTTACGGTCATTCTCAGCCAGTGAGCGGGCGTACCGGCCCAATGAAAACATCGCGATTCTGGGGATGTCGGCGTTTGCCGCCAGGAGTGTGCGGAATTTTTGTCTGCGCTCACCCTCGTTGGCATCGGATGTAACGATTGCCAAAAGTTGGCGCGAAAGCACCTCGACGAAGCGTTCCGCGGGTTCCTGTGCGAGGCCGGGCGAGGGCAGAGCCCACAGAGCCATGCCCGCAGCGCCGGCGCTCGAGGCAAAGCAGCGGCGCGACAGGGTTTTGGACATCGGGTTTCGGCAGCGCGTGTTCGGGTGTTACTTGCTGCGCAGGAATTTCAGCAAGGCGCCAAAGTCGCCCTTGTTGCGCTTAATCACGGACGTGAATTCCGTGCGCTGCTGAATGGCCAGCCAGACCCCCAGTACGCGGACGTCGAAGATCTTGAAACCGCTGCCCGCCTTTAACAGACGCCATTGCACTTCCAGTGGTGCCTTGCCACTGGCGAAGTGCACCTTGCTTGAGACGATGACGTCGCGGGCGCTGCGCGCCTTGCTGCCGGTGATTTCGATGCGGTTGCCGGCGAACTGAGGCGCGTATTTGACAAACAGTCCGGCGACGAACTTCTCGATCAACGAGTAATATTCCGACTTCTGCGAGCCGGGCAGCTTGCTTCTGTACTTTCCGAGCGAGAACACGCCGATGGCGCTGATTGCGGCGTGGCGCGCCATGAGGTTGCGGAACTTGCCGCTCATCTGCCCTTGCGATCCACCGGCGACGACAAGAATGCTCTTGCCAATAGACGCTACATACTGCTCCGCAGCCGCCGATGCGGCCGCCGGAGCACTCACGATCAGGGGCGCTGCAAACAAGGCGCTGAGCGCGACGGCGCCCTTCAACAGATTTCTACGGGAGACGCGGTGAGATGATGAAAGGGGCATATTCAAACCTATACCTGCTGGGTGGCTGCGCATGATGTTCTGGCCGCTGCGAAATGGTCATAGCGGCCGGTTCGGGGATACAGGGTGCACATATACATGAGGGCAATGTCTCGCTCAAACAAACAGTTGCTCTCCGGGGTCGACATATAGAGTACGCTTCACGGCCAAAAAATGGCTTCTGGTGTCAAACATTTCAATGCGGGAAGCTGGCGAACTCAGAAAACAAGTGACGGTCAGCCGGAGCTGCGGCTAACGGACGTCCGGAATGTCCGGCAGTTCCTCTTCCAGAACCGCACCATTGTTGACTTCAGATTCGCGGTTTTGGCGGTAGAGGCTCTTGATCGTCACGTAATAGTCTGGCGAACCTTCGCGGGTGGCGTCGAGCGTTTCGAGTGCGTCATCGCGCGCGGAGATCGTTTCACCCAGTGTGGGCGAAATCGATTCCAGCGTGGTCGCGTCCCACAAGATCCATGTCCACGGATTGGCCAGGATGTCCACCGCTCTGCCGACAAGGTGGCGCGGCGTGGAAGGCCCCAGGATCGGGGCGACGATGTACGGTCCGGATGGCACACCGTATGTAGCGAGCGTCTGGCCAAAATCTTCCGAGTGATATTCCCAGCCGGCCTCTCCGGCAATATCGCGGAGGCCGCCAAAACCGGCCACGGTGTTCAGGAAGAAACGCACCATAGTCGTTTCAGCCCGCTTCATGTCGCCTTGAAGAATGTCATTGGCCAGGGTGACCGGGGTGCGTGCGTGATTGAGGAAGTTTGCAACACCTTTGCGCAAGGGGCGTGGCAGCACGGTCCGATAGACCAGAGCAACCGGCCGCAGCACGATCTGATCAACCGTGTCATTGAGTGCGAAAATCACACGGTTGACGCCCTCGAACGGATCGTCCAGCCCAGGCTCTTCAATCTCGTCCAGACCGTCGTCGGAAACCGGCTGAATAACGATGCGGTTGCCGTCTGCCAAGGTGCTTGGCGGCGCTATGAAGATTGCGGTCGCCGCAACAATGCAAAACGCAGCCAGAAGGCGCGACAACCCTGTCACGCCCTTATCCCGCATTCCGACCATGTCGATAAACAGAACTCCCATTCTGGGGGCACTCCGTGAACCTTCAATCCAACCACATTCGCAAGGACCGCATCCTATCGTCCAAAGCCAATTTAGGATGCACTGTCCGAACAGACAATACCATAGTTTGTTGCCGCTCATAGCGTTATGGGGCGCACCTCTTATTTTTCTATTGACGCGTTGCGAAAATGACGCGGTTCGAGGCGATTTAGCGGTTGTGCTGGACAATTTTCCGAAAATGATATAACGATATCTTTATATCAACAACTGAAGATCGTGCCATGACGCTGAATCTCAGAATAACGGCCCTCCACCGATTCGCGAGATGTTCTGCTCCGGTTTCGTGGCAGGCATGAGTGACCTGGAAATCCTGCTTGCCGGCCTGCGGGCCGCTGGAGAGCGGACGCGGCTGCGATTGCTGTTCCTTCTGTCGCACGGCGAATTGAATGTCAAAGAGCTGACGCAGATACTGGGGCAAAGTCAGCCGCGGATCAGTCGTCATCTGAAACTTTTGTGCGAAGCCGGACTGCTGGAGCGCCATCGTGAGGGCAGCTGGGTCTTGTTTCGTCTGAGTGACGCAGGCGTTCCGGGGGCCTTGTCACGTCTGGTGGTTGACATGACGCCGTCAAACAGCGCGGAGATCCAACGCGACCTGCGGCGCCTGGACGATGTGCGCAAGGAGCGCGAGGCTTCTGCTTCAGAGTATTTCCGGCAGAACGCCGGATCCTGGGACACCATCCGTTCACTCCACGTGGCGGAAGAAGAAGTGGAACGCGCAATCCTGGCGGCTTGCGGCGGCGGTCATGTACGCTCACTGCTCGATCTTGGCACCGGCACGGGACGGTTACTGGAATTGCTGGAGGATCGCATTGACCAGGGTATCGGCATCGATACGAGCCACGCCATGCTTGCCATTGCGCGCTCGAACCTGCAGCGCCGGCAACTGGCTCACTGCCAGGTGCGGCACGGCGATCTGTTTAATCTGCCATACGATAATTCTTCATTCGATCTCATTACGGTCCATCAGGTTCTGCATTATCTGAATGATCCCGAACGGGCCCTGCAGGAAGCGGCGCGCGTTCTGAAAGCCGACGGGCGGATGCTTATCGTCGACTTCGCGCCGCACGAGGTGGAGTTCCTGCGGGACAAACATGCCCACCGCCGTCTCGGCATCGGTGACATTCAGATGCAGAGCTGGCTGACGAAAGCCGGGCTGACCTCCAACCAGCATCGAATGCTGCCACCATCTGACGGTGAGGGGGAGGACGGTCTTACGGTTTCGATCTGGATGGCGCATGGGCCCGAACACACCTCGCCCACACGGCGAACCGAAAGCGGTACAACGCAAGGAGCGATTGAAGGATGAACCATCAGCAGACTTCGCATGAACCGGAGATCAAGGCCTCGTTTGAGTTCTTTCCGCCATCGTCCGATGAAATGGAAAAGACCCTGTGGCGCTCCGTCGAACGGCTGGAACCCATCAATCCGCACTTCGTGTCGGTCACCTATGGTGCGGGTGGCAGTACGCGGGAGCGGACGCACAGTACGATCAAACGCATTATTGCGGATACCAACCTCGTTCCGGCAGCGCATCTTACATGTGTCGCCGCTTCCCGCGACGACGTCGATCAAGTGGTGCGTTCGTACCGCGACGCAGGCGTGCGTCACATCGTGGCGCTCAGAGGCGATCCTCCCGGCGGTCTCGGCAGCAGCTACGAGCCGCATCCGCAAGGCTATGAAACCACGGCGGAACTGGTTGCCAGAATAAAGGAGATCGGACCGTTTGAAGTTTCGGTATCCGCCTATCCGGAAAAACATCCGGAATCTCAGGATTTTGAAACCGATCTTGCGGTTCTCGCCGCAAAGGTCGATGCCGGCGCCACACGTGCGATCACGCAGTGTTTTTTCGACAATACGGCGTATTTTCGCTTTGTCGACCGGGTCCGCGCCCGGGGCATAAATGTGCCCATCGTGCCCGGCATTCTGCCAGTGAGTAACTTTGCCAAGGTCATTGGATTTGCCGAGAAATGCGGCACTTCCATTCCGGAGTCGTTTGCCCGGCGTTTCGAGGGCCTGGATGATGAGCCCGAGACCCGGCAACTGGTGGCGGCGGCGGTGGCGGCTGAACAAGTGAGTGCGCTGCGCGAACAGGGCGTCACGGAATTTCACTTCTATACGCTCAACCGGTCCAATCTTGTCTACGCCATGTGCCGTTTGCTGGGCGTCGGGTCGCAGGATTCTCAGTGCGCCGCATAGGTTCTGCGTGTCGCGATGAGTGATGCCCTGGATATCGCGGCCCTGCGTGCCGTTACGCCGGGCTGCGGGCATCGCGTCCATCTCAACAATGCCGGCGCCGGGCTGATGCCCCTGTGTGTCACCGAGGCAGTGAAGGCGCATCTCGATCTGGAAGCTGAGATCGGCGGTTACGAGGCCGCTGCGGCCAGGGTGAAGGAATGTGATGCGGTTTATGAAACGATCGCCCGGCTGGTCGGCGCGGAACCGGGGGAAATCGCCCTGGTCGGGAATGCAACACTGGCCTGGCAGCTCGCGTTTTATTCGCTTTCGTTTTCGCCCGGTGACCGGATCCTGACCAGCCGGGCAGAATATGCCGCAAACTACGTCGCCTATCTGCAAATGGCCAAGCGCACCGGTTGCGTAATCGACGTGATCCCGGACGATGCAGACGGTGCCAGCGATGCGGCCGCCCTGGACGCCATGATTGACGATGCCGTCAAACTGGTTGCGATCACCTGGATCCCGACCAATGGCGGGCTCGTCAATCCTGCGGCAGCTATTGGCCAGGTGGCGCAAGCGCATGGCGTACCCTATCTGCTCGATGCCTGCCAGGCGGTTGGGCAAATCCCCGTCGATGTTATGGAGATCGGCTGTGATTTTCTCACGGCGACAGGCCGCAAGTTTTTGCGTGGCCCCAGAGGCAGCGGTTTTCTCTATGTGCGTCGTGAAGTGCTGGAGCGTCTTGAGCCGATCATGATCGATCACTTTTCAGCGCCGTGGACTGCGCCGGGCGCGTATCAGTTGAGACCCGATGCCCGGCGCTTTGAAACCTGGGAGAAGTCATTCGCGTTGACCCTTGGGCTTGGGGCGGCGGCGGACTATTCGGCGCACCTGGGGGTTGAAAAAACAATGGCGCGTGCCTTTTCGCTGGCGGAGCAGGTGCGTGAAGGGCTGGCTGGAACCGCGGGCGTGAGCGTGCATGATCTGGGCAGCAAACGTTGCGCCATTGTCAGCTTTTCCCACGCAACTATTCCTGCCCGTGGCATTGTCGGCCAATTGAAAGCCTCCAATATCAATGTCTCGGCGTCGGCGCCTTCGAGCACCTTGCTCGATGCAACGGCGCGCAACCTGCCGGTGATCGTGCGTGTGTCGCCACATTACTACAACACCGAGGCGGAGATTGACGCCTTCCTGCGTGCGGTGAGGGTGTTGCGGTAAAGCCCGAAAAAAATGACCGCCCGCTTAGGGGGCAGCGGGCGGCCAAGACTCAGTGGCAATGTAGTTAGGGGAATCGGGTAAACAAGCGATCTCAGATTTTCATCTGAACACAGAGTGCTATGTGCTTGCTTCGGCCAGGAAAACAGCGTGCACAAAGCAATCTACTGATCCCAAATCTCCCTGTTCCTGAACACAGTTTATAACATTGTGGCAAGAAAGCGTAGAAAAAACTGTGCTGCACTGCACAAATAATGTGCGATGCGGAATCACCCTCGAAGACGGCGGTTAATCGTTGGGCAGCGGTAACTTGTTTGTGTGTCAATGCCCGACTTGCTATCAACCAAAGAATTCCAGCTGGAAAGACAGTTTGAGAACGTATTTATTTCAGGTTTGCTTGGGGTGTTCATTGATGCGCGGTAAGCGGCGGGTGTCTCGGCGCCTTGTGAAACAGGCACCAGAAGCATTTCATAGGTCTCGCACTTCTCTTCCAGCAAGTGTTCAGGGGCAAAGGAAGCGGTCCCTGGCCGCCAACAGAGTTTGGACGTGGTCGTGTTCTCCGTTTTGCTCGTCGGCGATTTATCCGGCCAGTGCGGTTGCGTGCTGCTTTATCAACGCCCAGGCAGCGTCGACGTGGCGCTGCTCGGTGCTGGTCTGGCCGACCTGAAAGCGGATTGCGAATTTGCCTCTGACCCGGTTCTGGGTCAGGTAGATCTCGCCCGTGTCATTCAGTCTTTCTAAGAGATCGAGATTGAGGGCGTCGAGCTGCCGTTCGTCGTCCATGCCTTGCGGCCGGTAGCGGAAGCTGAAGAGCGCTAGCCGCAAGGGGGACATGATTTCGAACCCCGGCTCCTTCGACACCTGCTCGAAAAGACCGGCTGCGAGCGCGATGTGGTTGCGGATCATCTTGCGCAGACCGTCGACGCCATAAGACCGGATGACGAACCAGAGTTTCAGTGCCCGGAACCTGCGGCCCAGGGGAACGCTCCAGTTCTGATAGTCGATGACATGACCGGTTTCACGTGAGCGCAGATATTCCGGGACCAGCGACAAGGTGCGCTCCAGAGCTTCCGTGTCCGTGACAAAATATGCGGTGCAGTCAAAATTGGTGAACAGCCATTTGTGCGGATTGAAGACGAAACTGTCGGCAAGTTCCAGGCCATCGACGAGATGACGCCATTCCGGCAGGATCAGTGCACTGCCAGCCCACGCGGCATCGACATGGAGCCAGATGCTGTGCTTGTGGCAAAGCTCTCCAATGGGCCGCAAAGGATCCATGGCGCCGGTACCTGTGCCGCCAACGCATGCGCTGACGCAGGCAGGTGTCAGGCCGCCTGCGACGTCGGCTTCGATGGCTTGGGCGAGCGCTTCCGGCCGCATGGCGAAACCGTCATCGGTGGGAATTTTGCGCAGATTTTCAACCCCGTAACCGGCAATCTTCATGGTCTTTTCGATCGACGAATGGGCCTCTTCCGAAACATAGACCGTCAATCTCAGACCGTCCGCGCCGAGGCTTGCCAGACCATTCTCATTGGCGCGCCAACCGGTGGTCTTCTCGCGCGCCGTCAGGAAGGCTGCAAGGGTCGCCGATGTGGCGCTGTCATGAATGACGCCCTGGAACCGGGAGGGCAGGCCGAGCATGTCGCGCAACCACGCCATCATCCGGGTTTCCATTTCAGTGCCCGCGGGGGATGTCTGCCATAACATGCACTGGGCGGCGAGGGTGGCTGTCAGCATTTCGGCCAGGATGGATGGTGGGCTCGAATTCGCCGGGAAATATGCAAAGAAGGATGGGTGCTGCCAGTTGGTGATACCCGGCAGAATGTCGGTCGTGAAGTCGCTGAAAATCTGCTCCATGGCCTCGGCGTCCTCGGGCGGGGCATCGGGCAGCCTGGCCGCTATCTCACCAGGCGCTGTTTGCGCGCGCACGGGGCGCTGTTCGATGGTGCCCAGATAGTCTGCCATCCAGTCAACCATCGCATGGGCGTGGGTGCGGAACTCTTCCGGCGTCATAAAATCGCGCCTCCTTCAGTGACGCCGCCAGCCATAGCATGAGGCGAGCGGTTGACGCAGCTGAGAAACTCAAGGTGCGGATTTGCGAAATGAAAACCGCCGGCGCGGAGGGGACGGCGCGCCGGCGGTGGAAAAGGTTGACGGGTGCAGGGAGGGATGGGAGTCTGCAGGTCAACCGGGGATTATTTGCGGGTCTTGACGACCTCCTTTGCCGGCTGGTTCGCCTTGATCTGCGAGGCCGGGCTCTTGCTCTCGTCCTTGGTCGGGCGTTCGCCTTTCACGACAATCGGTTCCATGGTGCAGTGATCGCAAGGTCCAATGTCGCTTGCAATTGCAATGGACGGGACAAGCGTGGATGCGGCAATAATGCCGGCAAGGGCAAGGGTGGTGATTCTCAACATGGGTATTTTCCTTCTCGGGGTGATCGTATTGTCGAGCCGGCGAACCGGCGTTGATGTCCGTTAGACGCGAGGCGGGCGGAAAGGTTCAAAGAAAATTCGAAAAAACTTTAGCGTGGCGAAATTTTGTCGATTTTCTGGTGGCGAGCACTCTAAGCACTTCATATTCGGCCGCGACCGTGGCATCATTTTTGCTGGTTCATTTTGTCATCAGCGGTAATGGTCATCGGGAGTACGAGAATGCTGCGTAAACTGACAGAGCGTCGCACCGGAATGGAGGTAATCGGACGGGTGGCGTCTGCGATTTCCAGTGTTTGCCTCGTGTTCTTTGTCATGATGTCGGGCTCGGATCCCGTTGTGGCGCAAAGTTCCGGCAAGACCCTGAGGCCGGGTGAGTTCCAGGTGGCGCATTTTGCCGGCCAGCGCCACAACAACTGGCACCGGTGGGTGGCCCGCAAAAAGAAAAAACCACTACAGACGGTGAAGCCGGGCTGGTATCCCGGCGAGAGCTCGAAGGATCCGGTTCAGATCATCGTGTCCCTGCCGGAACAGCGCATGACGGTCTATCAAGGGGATAAACCCCTGGTAACCTCCCGGGTGTCGTCCGGCCAGCCCGGATATTCCACGCCAGCTGGTGTATTCTCAATCCTGCGCAAGAAAAGGCATCATCGCTCGAACATCTATTCGGGCGCGCCAATGCCCTTCATGCAGCGCCTGACATGGTCGGGCATCGCATTGCACCAGTCCAACAGCGTGCCGAACCGTCCCGCTTCGCATGGCTGCATTCGGCTGCCTGGAGGATTTGCCGGGCAATTGTTCAGGTTCACACAACCGGGTATTCATGTGGTTGTGGCGAACGAAAAGGTTGTGCCGGTCGAAATCGCTCACGACAGCCTGTTTCAGCCGGTGCCGCCGGCGTTGACAGAAGTTGCTGCCGCTGAGGTCGGCGAGGAGATTAAAAGCGATGCCACGGCTACTCAGAAAGAGAAGCGTTCATCTCTGCCCGTGCGCGTGCTTGTGACGCGATATACCGGACGTGAACAATTGCTCGAACTCCAGACGCTGTTGCAAGAACTGTCGTTCGATCCCGGCGAAATCGATGGTTACATGGGCCCCGATACGGCCAAGGCCATCATCCGTTTTCAAACCACCTATGGTCTAAAGCCCGACGGGTTAGTCTCCAAAGACGTGATCACCATGCTGTATGCGGCTCTCGGGAAGGGTGATCCCGCTGACGGGCGTCTTTATGTCCGCCAGGATTTCAACCCGGTCTTCGACGCGCCGGTGGTGATACGCGATGGCGACAAGTCGCTTGGATCGCATCTTTACACTGCAATGCACTTTGAGGCCGATGCGACCGGGACCCGCTGGCTGGCAGTGACGCTGACAAAGGGATCAGGTGTAAACCGTCATGCCAGCAAGAAGATCAATGCCGAAGCCGATGGGGCCGAGGTGGCCGAAGCTCCTGAAGTGTCGAGCGCCGAAGACGCGTTAAGCCGGATCGTCATCCCGGCTGATGTTCGCCAGCGTATCAACGAAATGCTGACACCCGGATCCTCACTGGCAATCACCAACGATGGGGTCAGCCGCGAGACAATGCCAAAGGGCACGGACTTTATCGTTTTACAGCAGTAGTGCTGTGCTTCGAGGCTAGATCGTTTCACCGTCAACGCGACTCCGTATGAAGGTGAAGCGATCTAAGGGTTGCCGCCTGGGAGGCATCGCTTGCGGCGAACTCCACAAGCTCCCTGTCCCAGCGCACCAGCGGTTCCAGCACGGCGCTCAGGAGCCGGGCCTGCAACGGGTCCGATGTGGCCTTGTGGACGCTGGCCCCTTCGGGGTCCCCGGCGGCATTGCGGCGAGGGGTCGATAAGATCATAGGCAGGCCGGTGAGACGAAGTATCTCGGTCAGATCACCGTCGATGGTTTCGGTAAATGCGACATAACTAAGCGATGAAAGGTTGCGTTTGGCAGTTTCAAGCGCCACACGCCACTCCGTTTCCGTATCCGGGATGGAGGCAACGGGATTGCCGCTGAACTGGCGCACGATCGAATTGTCCACGTGATAGCGGATAATCGGATCCGGACTGGCGAAAAATTCAGCCGGAAACATCGCGCTCGCAAGATCGAATACCTGGTTGTGGAATGCGGCCCGGTAGTTGGCCGGGTGCCGTTTGAAGAAATTGTAGAGCGACAGCAGCCGGGCCTCCGGATCGCGTAACATCGTGAACACGAAGGCATCCTCGCGGCGCACCTGGGTGAGTGTGCTCCACGACATTCTGCCGTAGACAAAGTCGGCCGCCCTTGCGCGCACTGCATCCGGTTCTTTCAGCAAAGTGTCGGTATTGCCGTGCAATATTTTAACCCGCCGCCCGGTGTGCTTCGAGCCGATGCAGGGCTTTATGCTGGCCTTGATGGACGTGCCGCCGCATTTGGGAACGTGCAGCAGCACGATTTGCGGACGCCGTGCGCGGCCGAGCAACCACGCTGTCGCCTCGCGCCGGCGGGTCTCCGTCGCACGCGCAACGTTCCAAGCGAGATTTGGCAGTTTCGCCAGCACTTGCCGTAAGCCTCCCCAAGTTGTGTTGCGCAGCACCGCCACAAGTATACGTCAAAATCAAGTTCTCCCGGATCGGTTCTGACCGCCACTGTCTCGGCGTAAGATCTCACACAGCTGTGTATTGCCGCTAAGCAAGATTTACGCGGTGCCGTTCACCCACTATGGTCAAGACGGATCGCACCTGCCGCAAACGCTCAAATGTGAGGACATGACCCATGCACAGAGTTGGCATCGTTCCTTTTGATCTGAAGGAAAATGCGATGGCTTTGCTGTTTGTGACGTCACAGACGCGGGGCCGCTGGATTCTCCCCAAGGGCCTCGCCAAGAAGGGCGAAAGCCATGCTGAGACCTGCCATCGTGAAGGTTTCGAGGAGGCCGGCGTAAAGGGCGTTGTTCTTGAAGACTTCCCCTTGACGGTGCTGATCAGCAAGCAGACCGAGACCGGGATGCAGCAGATCCCGGTGACCTATTATCCCTATTACGTGCAGGAGCAGGCGGAAGAATGGCCGGACAAGAAAAGCCGGCAGCGTCACTGGGCGCTGGTGGAAGATGCGACCAAGGTCACTTATCGTGAAGATTTTCTGGCGCTGATCAGGCAGTTCGAGGCATTGCGTCCGTGGATCACAAAAGCTGCAGAACAGCATATATCACAGCCGCAAGCGCAGCCGATGCCGGTACCGTGATCACCCATGCCGCAGCGATGGAGAGCACGAAGCGCCGCCGCACAAGGCGGCGTTTGCCGCGCAGGTTGCGGCTGTTGAAGGCGTCCTGAGATGTGGCGTTGAGCTTGTGCCCCGGGCGCAGTTTACGCTTGTTCGGGTTCTCTGAAAATTCACGCAGGAAACCAACCCCGAAGACTGCGCCAACCGCAATGTGGGTCGAGCTCACTGGCAGGCCCAAAGTGGTCGCAATCAGCACCGTTACGGCAGACGACAGGGCGACGCAATAGGCGCGCGGCGAGTTCAGCCGGGTAATTTTCTCGCCGACGATGGCGATGAGTTTGGGCCCGAACAGGCCGAGGCCCAACGCGATGCCGAAAGCCCCGACCACCATGACCCAGAGCGGGATGGTGACCTTGCTGGCGATACCGGCCTCGCCGCCAATGGTGGAGACAATGGCCGCCAGCGGCCCAACCGCATTGGCAACATCGTTGGCGCCATGGGCGAAGGACAATAATGCCGCGCCTGCGATCAAAGGCAGGTCGAACAGGCCGTTAATGTCCTTCTTGCGGTTCTCCAGGTGTTGAATGCGCCTGGCAATATAGGGGCGGGACGCCAGATAGGCGGCCACAAAGGACATGCCGGAGAAGGCGATGATTTCGACCGCGGATGGCGTCCAGATCTTCTTGAGACCCTTCATTGCCATATAGGCTGCAAAGGCCGCGGCCATGAGCCCGATGAGCATGGGCACCCACTTGCCGGCAGCCTCGAGGCGGTTTTCGGCGTTCATCACCTTGACTTTGATGAACAGCAGAAGGGCTGCGGAGACTGCCGCACCGAACACCGGTGATATGACCCAGCTTGCCGCAATTTTCGACATGGTTGTCCAGTTGACGAGACCGACACCGGCTGCGGCGATGCCGCCGCCGAGCACGCCGCCGACAATGGAGTGGGTGGTCGATACGGGCGCGCCTAGAATGGTCGCCAGGTTGATCCACAAGGCTGCCGCCAGCAGGGCGCTCAACATCAGATGTCTGAATTCATAGACACTGACCATTTCGCCGGGCGTGATGATGCCTTTGGACACGGTCTTGACCACGTCGCCGCCGGCGAGAAGTGCACCGGCGCTCTCACACACAGCGGCGATGGCGACCGCACCCATGACGGTTATCACTTTGCCGCCAACGGCTGGTCCCATATTGTTGGCAACATCGTTGGCGCCGATGTTCAAGGCCATGTAGCCGCCGATGACGGCAGCAGCGATGATGATGAGGGATTCTTCGCCGACACTCGTGTATCCGACGCCGACAAACAGCGCGACGACGGCCAGGAACAGTAATGACAACCCGACCGGCACGATTGAACCGCGCGTGCGCAACACCTGGGATTGGCTGAACGCAAATCGCCTCAGGTCATTGACGTATCTGTTTTCCGGCTTTTTTTCCGTCTTCGCCACGTTCTGGTCCAACCTCTAGATTCGCGCGCACGATAGCAAACCAGCCATACATTCCGCAGCGAAACTGCCGTTATGTGCCCATTGAGTTGTGGATATTGAAGGCTGGCTTTTGCGGTGTCGCACAACCCCATTCAAAACTATGGTTGATTTGGCAATTCAGGGCAGTCACACGCGCGCGGCATGTAGACCCAAAACGGAAGTTGGCCAGCTGGAAGTTGCATGCCTTCAATTGGTTGCAGCAAGGTCATCTCATCGCTGAGACTTTCGAAAGCTTTGTTATTCTGCAAAAGTGTCACTATGGACAGTCGTGATGTAGGAGGTCCGATGTGAGCAACACCGCCAAGCCCTTTTTACTCGGTGTAATCATCTCACTTTGGGTCGTTCTAAATTTCTCTTGTGCAATCGCTCAGGAGGAAATGGACGAAGAAATGCGTGAGTCTATGGACACACTGTTATTTCCAGAGGGACGCAAGCTACCTTTACGGGACCAGAAAGCAAAGATGCAGCTTGTAAGAGAGGGGGCTACTGAAAGATTCACAAGAATATTCAGAAAGCGCCTCGCGGCCATTCGCAGAGTACGGAGTGCGATAGATAAATGCGATCGCACCGCATATGAGCGCGCGGCGGCGGCATGGAAACTGGATTGGCAGGGTAAGGTAAATGACTGGGGAACGCTTCTGAAAGATCTCAAACTGCATTTAGTGTTCGCTGAACGCTGGGATACTGGGGCCGGCCCTATCTACGACAAGAAGCGACGCGAGCGATTAACAGCACTTGAATTGCAACGAGAAAGGGACCGAGTGGAATTGCTGCGGGAGGAGGTGCGATTGGCTCAGGTGAACCTCAAAAAACTCAGACGCATTAAAAACCTTCGCACATTCGTCTTTCCGAAGAACTGTGCACCCACTACGACCAAAACAAGTGATATTTGGATTGGGAAATGGAATTTCCGAATTAAGTACGCAAAGGTCCAATTTCAGTTTGATCTAGCGTTTGAGGTAAAACGGGTTGAAGACAAATATATTATCGAGATTGAGAGTCCAAAGGCAGTGACTCTTGCCAAGATCGATGAAACCATTCTTGAGTTCAATTTTGAGGATGCCTTGAACACCAATGTCAAGCTTCGCATTACGAGCCCAGACTCATTTACAGGTAAACTCGCAATACCGAACGAAGCGCCCACTGGAGATATCGTGGGTACCCGACGAAAATCTCAATGAGAACGGTGAAAGACGAGAGATCTCGGAGGCCAAATTGGTTGAGCTTTCAGTGGCAAGTTCCACGCCGTCCGTCGCAATAGCTCGTGACGCCAAACTCTTTACGCTCTGCGGCGAACATCAAGCGAGCATGGCCGAACCAATGTCTTTCACGCGAGAACACCTTTGATTATGTTCATCGCATGATTGAACTGACACCTAAAGTCATCGATTTGATTGAAAGCCTCTTTCCCGGGAAAGAGCACGAGGTGGCGAAGCGTCTTTTGGAGACAAAGTGCGCGGAAACCGTGCCGATGACGCATAGTGCCGCGACAGCGAGAGATCTCGAATCTATCCGGTGTGACGCTTTGGTGGTGAGCGGAGGCGACATCGGCGAGTTGCCCCGTGCCATCAGGCTGGCAAACACCGACTGGCGCGACCTATGTGTTGCCGCCGACAGTATACGTAACCGCCAAGGCGGGAGGAGCCGGTAACGCGGACGGTATGTCTGAAACTGATGCTGTGGAAGGCTCCTCCGCCGGCATCGCGATGTGCCGGATTCGTGGCCCAATTTGATGGCACCGCGAACTGGCACTTAGCGGAAGCCGGCAGTCTACTCCGATATAGTCCACTATCGGGGGTAGAGCGGAAGTTTCGCACTCCGACGACTGCTTTCGGGGCCAAACGGAAGTCCTCGGGTGGGTCTTCTATTCGCGTTGTCAGGACTTTATGATCAGGCGGCGCAGGCCGCTACCTCGCTCTGACCCCCTATTTTTTGGCAAGCCAGGCTTTGTACTGGGCCTCATCGAGAACACCTGCCTTGGCTGTGCCCGCGCCATCATCCGGCGGTGTTTCGGAGGTCTTGGGGTATTCGGCCCAATACAGCACATCGCGATAGTCCTGCTTCGCCTCATTGACATAGTAGTCGAGACCGACATCTGGTTTCTCATCGCAAAGTTTGAGGATCGCGAGTTGCACGCGTAAGATTTCTCTTTCATGACTTTCTTTGCCGTATCGATTGAGAACCGACAGCACGTCGCTGGTGGGGCGATCGGGGAATACCATCTTGATCTTGGCAATGACGTCTTGAGGCGTGGGATTTTTGCTCATCCTATCTACTCGTCCATCTGCACTTCAACACAGTCCATCCCGCCAATCAGCCCGCCACCGGTACAGACGGTTCTTGTCCGCTGCGGTTGGGATGCGACGCTCGTGCGGCAGACTTCGACGCAGGCTTCGTAGGCTTTGACCGCAGCCCTGTAGCGGGTGTCAGCAATCCTGAAGTTTTGAACATCGGCGTCATATCCGGCCCGCAGAGCGGAAAGGTTTGATTTCGACCGAACCAGGCCGTCATGCGCCTTTTTCAGGTCCGCGTAGTCGGCGCGCATGTTCTTGCGAAACCTGGTCAGTGAAGCTTCAAGCCGATCGACCGACTGTTTGTACACGTCATAGGCAGCCCGCTCGCCGGATTGCTCCGCGCGCAACAGGCGCATTTTTGCAGTATCACGCTTCGCCAGCGTTTTAACGTAGCCCTCAAGGTATGAATTAAATCGCCGGGCGTGATCATTGTAGTCGAGCCGCATGATCTCGGCGTTCTTACGGCCAGGCTCCAGGGCCTGGCCTGCCACGGCTGCGACATCTCTGGCTCTGGCCCTGCGATTTGCAATCTGGTTGTAAGCACGGTACTGATCGCGACAACGCTCGATGCAAGCCTCGTCTTGCGCTTTTTCCTGGCGCCTCAGTTTTTCCCACTCGATTTCCTCTCCCGTCGGGGCCTCGGCAAAGGCCAGCTTGAGGGCGGATGCTGGCGGCGCATCATTGTTTTCGCCATAGACCATGTCATCAAATGTGTTGATTGAATCGCGCGTCTCCCTGGCGCGCCCGGCAATCGTTTTGATGTTCGCCTTGCCGTTCTCGATCATGGTGGCATTTGCGTTGAGCAACGGTGCCACCCGTTCGCCGCCAGGGAGAAATTTTGCATAATCTGCAAACATCCTCATATCGTCAGCAAGCGCATTGTATGCGTCCACCAGTTCGTCGATCGGGTCCTCGACGTTGGCCAGAGCCGAGGCGGTGCCCACTGCGTCGATCAATTGTTCCACTGCGGCACGCTCACCCAGAACCCTGGCGGCCCTCTCGGGATCCTCATTCATGCTTTCGAGCAGCGCTTTGAGGCCGGTGCCATCGACATCGTCGCCTGCTTTCGACAAAAGGTCTTGCGTGAGCTGCTTAACTTCTGCTGCGCTCAATCCGCCGCGCTTGTAGGCTTTGTATTCCTCGGAAAACTCAGCCTTGAGTTTCCTCCAGTCGCTTTCGGCATGGGCCGGTAAGCCGGGGCCAAGCAAAATGCCAAGGCACATGGTCAGGAAAATGAGGGCAGATCCGCGGGTCATGGCTACATCCAGGTCTTCGTCATGGGTTTCCAATAAGGTGGCGGCAGTCGGCAAGCTTATGTATGCGCCAGATCACAATGGACGTTGCGGGGTCATGCCCATGTTGCAAGATACGTCGCAGCTTGTGTTACCGTGTGATGCACTGTGAAGGATTGAACATGAAACGCACAACATTCTTTGTTGGCCTATTGCTGCTTCTCAACACATTGGCCCGTGCGGATGACACAAAACTTGTGAACGTCATCACACCGGTTAAAAACGGTTTTGCGATTTCACTGGACTTGCCGGCGTCGGAAAACTGGAAGCACACCTTCAGCAGCGACCTCTTCTGGACCCATACAGGCGCTGAATGGCAGGGGGCGCGCAAAGGCCCTATGAATCCCCTAATCACGGTGAGCATTGCGGCTTCGAAGAAATCATACAGCTTCGATGACGTCATCGAAAGTATGAACAGCCGGATCAAGAACACCGCCATCACCGTCTACGAGAAGGGCATCGACGACGCGTTCGGGCAGGAGACTTTTTATTACGTCTACTCGGACAGGGACTGTTATCCAGATCCTGATGGTCCGAAGACCCCTTGCACGAAACCGCTCAGAATTACCTATGCCACATCGATGCGCGACGGTGTGTTCGTAACAGCCAGCCTGTCCGCGAAAAATGCGGAAGATTTCGAGCAGCACAGGGAACTGTTTGCGAAAATAG
>JAJFHM010000095.1 GCA_021775625.1 Hyphomicrobiales bacterium
GATCAACGCCCACCGACCGTGACCGGACGCCACAGTATCTTAACGTAAGACAGCTTATGCGGTCCCGGGGGTTTAACCGGGAATCACGTTTCGGTGACAAGTCGGCACTTGCTACAAATAGATTTGGCTAAGCCACCGTCACTCCGCCGCCACCAACTCCGCGCGGAAAGGGCTGGCCTTGTAGACGCCGAGTATCCGCAGGTAGCTGGTGAAGAAATCCAACTCCTCCAGCGCCAGGCGCACGCTGCGGCTTTCCGGGTGGCCTTCGACGTCGGCGTAGAACTGGGTGGCGTTGAAGCTGCCGCCCAACTGGTAGGATTCCAGTTTCACCATGTTGACGTTGTTGGTGGCGAAGCCGCCCATGGCCTTGTAGAGGGCGGCCGGCACGTTGCGCACGCGGAAGACGAACGAGGTGATCACCGGCTCGTCTTCGGGCTCGGCGTCGTCGGGAGTGCGCGACAGGATCAGGAACCGCGTGGTGTTGTGGTCGGCATCCTCAAGGTCTTCTTTCAGGACGTTGAGGCCGTAGATCTTGCCGGCAAGCGGCGGGGCGATGGCGGCACGGGTCGGATCGTTGGCGGCCGCCACCTCACGGGCAGCGCCTGCGGTATCGACGGTGGCGATTGAATTCATGCCGAGCGCGCGTATGCCGTGGCGGCACTGGCCGATGGCCATGGGGTGGCTGTAGGCGGTCTTGACGGTCTCAAGACTGGCGCCCTCACAAGCGAGCAAGTGGTAGCGCACACGCAGGAAATGTTCGGCGACAATGTAAAGCTCTGATTCCGGCAGCAGGTGATGGATATCGGCGACGCGGCCGGCAAGCGAGTTCTCGATCGGGATCATGCCGAGCGCCGCCTTGCCGTCGGCGATGGCGGCAAAGGCGTCCTCGAAGGTCTTGTGAGCGACCGGCTCGTGATCGGGAAACATTTCAACGCAGGCGATATGCGAGTTGGCGCCGGGCTCACCCTGATAGGCGATGATCTCATGGGGTTTGGAGGTCACTGGGAATACCGTTATTTCTGGTGCGCCAATGCGGTGCGGGCGATCTCTAGGTCGGCGGGAGTATCGACACGCGGAGGTGCGGTGTCAACGAGGGCGGCGTCGATCCGCATGCCCACATCCAGCGCGCGCAATTGCTCAAGTCTTTGCTGGGTTTCCCGCACCGAGGGCGGCAGCAGCACAAAGTTCTCCAGGACGCTGCGGCGGAAGGCGTAGACCTCGATGTGCTGAAACTGGGTGCCTTGGGCATCTCTCGGTGTGATACGGGTAAAATCGGTGACCCGGGCAATGGTGCGGCCGGGCGTGAGCTGCAGCCTGGCCTTTACCACAGAGGGGTCCGACTTGTCCTCTTCCCGGGTGATGGGTGCTGCCAGCGTTGCAATGTCGACAACCGGATCGGCAAGCGGTTCAAGGCATCTTTGAATGGCGCGCGGCCGGATGGCCGGAGTGTCACAGCGAACCGTCAGGATAGATGCCACGTCGCCTTGCGGGTCGATCTTGTGGAGTGCTGCGGCAGCCAGAACGGTGCCGGAATGGATGCCGGGCGACAGGGTGAGCGCGTTGCCGCCGAAACCCTTGACGGCGCGGGCGATGTCGGCATCCGGCGTTGCGATCACGACACGGCCCACCCGCGCCTCAATGGCTGCCCGCCAGACATGCACCACCATGGGCTCGCCGCCGATGTCAGCCAGCGGCTTGCCCGGCAAACCCGGCGCCGCAAGATACGCCGGAATAACCACCAGCACTTTGTCCGCGACATGATCTTGAGCATCCATTTCACTGCTCATGTGGCGACATTTCCCCAAACCAGAACCCGATGAAAGACCTAGAGCCCATTCGATCAATTCCGAGTCACTTTGATGGACCAAATCAGCTTGACCGGCAAGGCGCGGCGCGCAGTTCGATGAGGTGTATCGGGCGAGCGCCGCAACACAGCCGGCAGGCTGATCTGGTCCATCAAAATGACTCCGAATTAATCGAATGAGCTCTAACGCGTCAAAATTGCGCAGCCCTCTATAGCGTGTTGCAACCGGGAACAGAAAACATTAGTCTCCGCGCGCGTTACAGGGCTTTCCCGCCTTGTCATCGCGGCGTGCCGCCAGTAGGCTTCATCCATATCGACTCACCAGGGACGCTGACCAAAAGCCATGGATACCTATGAACTGAATAAGATCGCCGGTGCCATTCTTGCAACCGCGCTGTTTATCATGGGTATGCAGACCCTCGCGGGCATTGTGTACACCTCGCACCAGCCCGAAGAGCTGGCCTATTCCATCGCCGTGGAAGAGGACGCGGGCGATCAATCCGAGCCCAAGGACGCTGAGGTCAAAACCGTTTCCATGGCCGAAATGCTGGGCACCGCCGACATGGACAAGGGCGCTGTGGTGATGAAGAAATGCGGCCAGTGCCACACCTGGGACAAGGGCGGCGCCAAAAAGATCGGCCCCAACCTGTACGGCATTCTCGGCCGTTCCATCGCGTCCCTGGCAGATTTTCCCTACTCCGACGCCCTCAAGGCGAAGGCGGGTGAAACCTGGACTTACGAAGCGATGAACACCTTCCTGATATCGCCGAAGAAATTCGCCAAGGGCACCAAGATGGTGTTTCCCGGCCTCAAGAAGGACAGTCAGCGGGCAGATCTGATCCTGTACCTGCGTGATCAGAGCGATTCACCCATGGCGATGCCTGAGTAGGCTGCCGCGGACGTCTGGCTTCCGGGCACATTGCCCTGCACCTCATAGAGAAGTGATCATCATATGACCGGCGGAAATCGCCGGCGGATGCTCTATAGTGTCTGAACGTGAATAATGCCGTAATTCGGATTGAGTTAAGGGCTGACATCCAAGTTTGGCCACAAATCGCGGGATGGTAAGGATCGAAACGGATTTCACGATGCTTCCAACGAGACAAAATATGCTGAGACAACACAAACTTCGGGGCTTCACCGTGTGGGCGGCAATCGCCTGCGCCCTCTTGATGGTTATCCCCACGAGCGCGGTTACGGCCAAGGGCATCAAGGACAGCCACGTGCTGTCCACCTTCGGCACACACAAATACCAGAAGGGCTTCAGGCATTTTGACTATGTCAACCCCAACGCGCCCAAGGGGGGCAAGTTGCGGGATGGCGGTTTCGGCACTTTCGACAGCCTCAACATGTTTTCCATCAAGGGCAACACGGCGGGGCATATAGGGTTCATCTATGAGTCCCTGTTCGAAGGCTCGCTCGATGAACCTCTGGTGAGCTACGGCGCGATCGCGGAAAGCGTTTCCTATCCGGACGACTATTCCTCCGCCACCTTCAAGCTGCGGGCGGAAGCCAGATGGCACGACGGCACACCCATCACGGTGGAAGACGTCATCTTCAGCCTCACCGCCATCAAGCAGGCTCATCCGGGCTACGCCTATTACTACAAGAACGTTGTTGCCGCGGAAAAGACCGCAGAGCGGCAAGTCACCTTCAAGTTCGACGCCACCGGCAACCGCGAGCTTCCCGATATCATTGCCCAGCTCACAGTGCTGCCAAAGCACTACTGGGAAGGCACCGATGCGGACGGCAAGAAACGCGATCTGGCGGAATCCACCCTCGAAACCCCGCTGGGTTCGGGTCCCTACCGGGTCAAGTCCGTCAAACCCGGTTCCACGATCACGCTTGAACGGGTCAAGGACTACTGGGCGAAGGATCTGCCGGTCAATGTCGGACGCTACAACTTCGATGAAATCGAGGTGATCTATTTCCGCGACCGCACCGTCATGCTGGAGGCCTTCAAGGCCGGTAACATCGACATCATGATCGAGAACTCCGCCAAACGCTGGGCCACGGCCTATGAGTTTCCAGCGGTCGAGAAGGGCGAAGTGATCAAGGAGGTCTTCGAAACGAAAAACCCGCAAGGTATGCAGGGTTTCGTGTTCAACACGCGCAGGGCGAAGTTTGCCGACCCCCGTGTCCGGCTTGCCTACAACTATGCGTTCGACTTCGAGTGGACCAACAAGAACATCTTCTACAACCAGTATACCCGCACATCGAGCTACTTTGCGGAGTCGGTGCTTGCCGCCACCGGCCTGCCGCAGGGACTTGAGCTCGAGATCCTCGAAGAGGTGCGCAGCCAGGTACCGGAAGAGGTCTTTACGACGGAGTACAAGAACCCGTTTTCAGATGGCAAGAAGGATGCGCGCAAGAACTTCCGTACCGCGCTCAAACTCCTGAAGGAGGCGGGCTGGGTGACCAAGGGCGATGCGCTGGTCAACGCGAAAACCGGCGAACGCATGCAGGCGGAATTCCTGGTCCGCAGTCCGGATTTCGAACGCGTCATCCTGCCCTATAAGCGAACCCTCGACCGGCTCGGCATCAAGGTGACCATCAACACCGTCGATACGTCGCAATACGGCAATCGCACCGACAAGTTCGACTTCGATATTGCGGTATCCGGTTGGGGACAGTCGCTGTCGCCTGGCAATGAGCAAAGAGAATTCTGGGGCTCGTCGGCCGCCGATCGTGACGGCAGCAGAAATCTGGCCGGCATCAAGGACCCGGCCATCGACAAATTGATTGACCGGGTCATATTCGCCGAGAACCGCGAGGTCCAGATCGCAGCCACCAAAGCGCTCGACCGGGTGCTCTTGTGGAACCATTTCGTGGTCCCCAACTGGTTCTTCAACGGAAGCAGGACGGCACGCTGGGATATTTTCGGACTGCCGGAAACCAAGACCCCGTACGGCTTCAGCCCGCGCACAATATGGTGGCAGGACGCGGACAAGGCGATGGCGCTGAGGGGTAACTGACCGGATGCGGCGGTTTCGTCTCTGGCTTATCGTTCTGGCACTGCTGCCGTGGATCAACGGGCAGGCCGTAGCGGAACCGGTGCATGGGCTGTCGTCGTTCGGCGATCTGAAATACCCCATGGATTTCAGCAATTTCGCCTATGTGAACCCGGAAGCGCCCAAAGGCGGGCGGTTGTCGATGATCGGCACCGGAGGCATCACCACCTTCAACAGCTTTAACCCTCACATCCTCAAGGGCGACGCTGCACAAGGCCTGGGGTTGTTGTTCGATACCTTGATGACCCGCGCCTTCGATGAGCCGGACGCTGTTTACGGGTTGGTTGCACAATCCGCAGAGGTTGCTGAAGATGGTATGAGCGTGACATTCGTCATGCGCGCGGAGGCACGGTTTGCCGATGGCACGCCGCTCACTGCCGACGACGCGGTTTTTACGCTCAACATCCTCAAGACCGAAGGGCATCCGGTGATCGCCCAGCAGTTGCGCGATGTTGTCAAGGCGGAGGCGGTCGATCCACTAACCGTGCGCTACACATTCCGCGGCAAGACGACCCGGGATCTGCCCCTGGTTGTCGCCACTTTGCCGATCCTGTCGCGCGCTTATTACGACACACACGATTTCACCCAGGCCAACCTGACGCCGCCACTGGGCAGTGGGCCCTATCGCATTACAAGTTTCAATCAGGGCCAGGCGGTGACCTATGAACGGCGCAAGGACTACTGGGCCTGGGACCTGCCGGTCATTCGGGGCCGGTTCAATTTCGATGAACTGCGTTACGAGTACTTCCGTGACAGGACAGCGGAATTCGAGGCCCTGAAAGCGGGCGAGTTCGATCTGCGGGAAGAGTTCACATCAAAAAACTGGGCAACCGGCTACGACGTTCCCGCGGTGCATGATGGACGGCTCATCCGCGACCAGTTGCCGGACGACCGACCGTCGGGCGCGCAGGGCTTTTTCATCAATACGCGGCGCGACAAGTTTCGCGACCGCAAGGTGCGCCGCGCCCTCGATTACGCCTTCGATTTCGAGTGGACCAACGAGCAGCTGTTTTACAATCACTATGAGCGATCGCACAGTTTCTTCGAGAACTCCGACCTCAAGGCTAAGGGACCACCCGGCGCTGAAGAACTGGAGGTGCTGGAGCCGTTCCGCAAGGACTTGCGGGCCGAAGTCTTCGAAGAGCCCTATGCGCCTCCGCACAGCGATCGCAGCGGCCAGGACCGCAGCCTCAGACGCCAGGCCGGCATGTTGCTCACGGAAGCCGGGTGGACGGTCAGGAACGGGCAGCGGGTCAATGGGTTGGGCAAGGTCCTCGACATAGAGTTTTTGGTGTCCAGCAGCTCTATGGAGCGGATCATCACGCCCTATCTGGCCAATCTGCGGCGCCTTGGCGTCAAACCTACGATCCGCCGGGTCGACGCTGCGCAATATCAGGAAAGGGTCAAATCGTTCGATTTCGACATCGCCGTGCGGCGCTACGTCATGCGGTCCACGCCAGGCGTGGAACTGCGGGCCTATTTCGGGTCTCAGACGGCCAATGACAAAGGCAGCCTCAACCTCTCCGGCATTGCGAACAAGACCGTCGATGCGCTGGTGGAAAAGGTCATTTCAGCGGCAAGCCGCGATGAGATGACGATTGCCGCGCGGGCGCTTGACCGTGTGCTGCGGGCGGAAAACTACTGGGTTCCCCACTGGTACAAGGCCAAGCACACGGTGGCCTACTGGAACAAGTTCGCACGTCCGAAATTCAAGCCTAAATACAGCCGCGGCATTATCGAAACTTGGTGGTATGACCCGCAGAAGGCTGCGCGTATAAAGAAATCTCAATGATTCGGATTAGTGCCTGATGGGCGCCTACATCATACGCAGGCTCTTGCTGATGATCCCGACCATATTCGGGATCCTTCTGGTGAGCTTCGTCATCGTGCAGTTCGCGCCTGGCGGACCCGTCGAGCGCACCATTGCGTTGCTTGAGGGCACCAACGTGGAGGCAACGTCGCGGATCGGCGGCACCCAGGGCGGGGATTTCGCCGGCAGCAACACGAACCCGAACGCTGCGGCGGATGCCAGCATCAACTCGAAGTATCGCGGCGCGCAAGGGCTCGACCCGGAGATCATCAAAAAGCTCGAAAAGATGTACGGCTTCGACAAGCCGGCGCATGAACGGTTTTATCTGCTCTTGAAAAACTATCTGGTCTTCGACTTCGGCGAGAGCTTCTTCCGCTCCACCCGGGTCATCGACCTGATCAAGGAAAAGATGCCGGTATCAATCTCGCTCGGGTTCTGGATGCTGATCATTTCCTACTCGATTTCCATTCCGCTCGGCATCCGCAAGGCGGTGAATGACGGCTCGCGGTTCGACATCTGGACCAGCGGTGTCATCATCGTGGGCTACGCCATCCCCGGATTCCTGTTCGCAGTCCTACTGATCGTTCTGTTCGCCGGCGGCTCTTACTGGGACTGGTTTCCACTGCGCAACCTGGTGTCGGAGAATTTCGATCAGCTGTCGTGGCCGGAGAAAATCATCGATTATTTCTGGCATCTCACCCTGCCGATCATATCCATGGCGGTGGGCGCTTTCGCGACGACATCGCTGCTGACCAAAAACTCGTTCCTCGACGAAATCAAGAAGCAGTACGTGATGACCGCGCGGGCGAAAGGGCTGACGGAGCGCGATGTGCTCTACCGGCATGTGTTCCGCAACGCCATGCTGATCGTCATCGCCGGCTTCCCGGGTGCATTCGTCGGCGCCTTCTTTGCCGGCTCGCTTCTCATCGAGACCATCTTCAATCTCGATGGGCTGGGACTTCTGTCGTTCAAGTCGATCATCGACCGCGACTATCCCGTGGTATTCGCCAATCTCTACATCTTTTCGCTCATCGGCCTCGTCGTCAGCCTGATCAGCGACCTGACTTACACCTGGATCGATCCGCGCATCGATTTCGAGACCAGGGACGTCTAGAGCCCTTTTAACCAATTCGGAGTCACTTTGATGGACCAAGTCAGTTTGACCGGCAAGACGCAACGCGCTGCGCGATGCGGGGCATCGGGCAAGCGGTGCAACGCGGCCGGCGGACTGATTTGGTCCATCAAAGTGACTCCGAATTGGTTAGAAGGGCTCTAGCCATGGATGCGAAGGCGGCAATGAGCACCGACGGTGCAGCAGCGAAGGCGCCCATTCGCAAACGCCGCTGGCAGCCGTCTCCGATCAATGAGCGGCGGTGGCGCAACTTCAAGAAGAACAAGCGCGGGTTCTGGAGCTTGTGGATCTTTCTGGTGCTGTTCGTGCTGAGCCTTCTGGCGCCGCTGATCGCCAACGAGAAGCCACTGATCATTTCCCATGACGGCGGCTACTACTTCCCGATCGTCAAGTTCTATCCGGAAACCGCCTTTGGCGGGGAATTCGAGACCGAAGCGGATTACCGCGATGAATATGTCCAGGAACTGATCGCCGAAAGCGGCGGCTGGATCGCGTGGCCGGTGCTGCGCTACGCGGACAACACCATCAACTATGATTCGCCGGTCGCGTTTCCGGCCCCGCCGTCGGCCGAAAACTGGCTGGGAACCGACGATCAGGGCCGCGACGTGGTGGCCAGGCTGATTTACGGCTTTCGCATATCCGTTTTGTTCGGGCTGGTGCTGACGATTGTTTCATCGGTGATCGGGGTCGCCGCCGGTGCCGTACAAGGTTATTTCGGCGGCTGGACTGATTTGATATTTCAGCGCGTCATCGAAATCTGGACCAGCATTCCACAGCTTTACCTTTTGATTATTCTCACGGCCATTTTGAAACCGAGCTTCTGGATCCTTCTGAGCGTTTTGCTGCTGTTCAGTTGGGTGGCGCTTGTCGGCGTGGTCAGGGCGGAGTTTCTGCGCACCCGCAATTTCGAATATGTGTCGGCCGCCCGGGCGCTCGGGGTCTCCAACGCTGTGATCATGTTCAAGCATGTGCTGCCCAATGCGATGGTGGCGACGCTGACCTTCATGCCGTTTATTCTCAATGGATCGATCACCACGCTCACATCGCTCGATTTCCTCGGCCTTGGCATGCCGGCCGGGTCCCCGTCGCTGGGCGAACTGCTGGCGCAGGGCAAGGAAAACCTGCATGCACCCTGGCTTGGCATGTCGGGCTTTGCGGTGATCGCCTCGATGCTGAGCCTGCTGATTTTTATCGGCGAGGGCGTGCGGGATGCGTTCGACCCCAGGAAGACCTTCCAATGAGCGCGCAGGCCACCCCGCTGGTCGAGGTGAAGGACCTTTCGGTTCTGTTCCGGTCTTCGGAAACCGAAACGCTGGCCGTCGACAAAGTGTCTTTCGATATCGCCAAAGGCGAGACGCTTGCCCTGGTTGGCGAGTCCGGCTCCGGCAAATCGGTGACGGCGCTCTCGATCATGCAGCTTCTGCCCTATCCGGCCGCCAGCCATCCAAGCGGTGACATCCGCTTCGAAGGCGAAAGCCTGATGGGCGCCAGCCACGCCAAGATGCGCAAATTCCGGGGCGACCGGATCTCCATCATCTTTCAGGAGCCGATGACATCGCTCAACCCGCTGCACACCATTGAAAAGCAGATCAGCGAAATTCTCGAACTGCACCGCGGCGTCAGGGGCGCGGCGGCACGGGAACGGGTGCTGGAACTGCTCAGCAAGGTCGGCATCGACGACGCTGAAAAACGCCTCGACAGTTACCCGCATCAGCTCTCCGGCGGCCAACGCCAGCGCGTGATGATCGCCATGGCGCTGGCAAATGAACCGGACCTGCTGATCGCCGACGAGCCGACGACGGCGCTCGATGTGACGATCCAGGCGCAGATCCTGGATCTGCTGAACGCATTGCAGGCGGAACTGGGAATGGCCATGCTCCTGATCACCCATGACCTGGGTGTGGTGCGCAAGATGGCGCGGCGGGTCTGTGTCATGACGCAGGGCAAGATTGTTGAACACGGCGTGACCAGGGAAGTGTTCGATGACCCGCAGCACGAATATACCCAGCACCTGCTTGCAGCCGAACCCAAAGGTCAGCCGCCGCAGACCGATCTTGATGCGGCGACAGTCATGCAGGCCGACAACCTGAGGGTCTGGTTCCCGATCCGGCGCGGGTTTCTGCGGCGCACGGTCGATCACGTCAAGGCGGTCGACGGCATCTCCATT
>JAJFHM010000096.1 GCA_021775625.1 Hyphomicrobiales bacterium
ATCACCATCGATGCCGGTTACCGCTTCAAGATGGCGCTGGACGTCATGACCAAGGGTACATCGCCCGCCGGTTTCCATGGCCAGGGCACCTATTACACACACATCATCCAGGCGGGTGTCGGCTGGAATTTCTGACGCGCGTTGCTCCACGCAATCCCCTCCTCAGCATGAGGTTTGGATTTGCGGCAGCCGTGAACCCAATTTGATGTCTTCGCGGGAACGGCGACGCGGAAGCGTTAGCTCTCAACTCTTCCGTTTTATCCCGATCACGTGTCCCATCTGTTCCGGGCGGGGCAGGGTCTTGTGGGTCTCGTACATGGCGGCGATCCGCGCCAGCACATCTTCGGGGAAGGGTGCCGAGCGTCTTGTGTTGAGGTTCACGTGCATGCAGATGCATTCCATTGTGGCCGCCAGATAGCCTTTGTCGGCGTTGTACATGTGCTCGAAGTAGTGCGTGCGCTTGGCGTCGTAATCCATCACCTGCAAGGTCACGTCCACGGTATCCTCCAGATGCAGTTCCTGCAGATAGGTGACGTGCACTTCGAGAGTGTAGAACGACCCGCCGCGCGCCGCGGCATAAGCGGGTCCGAGGCCGAATTCCTCGAAGGCAGCATCGACGCACTGGTCGAACAGCACCATGTAGTAGGACATGTTCAGGTGGCCGTTATAGTCGATCCATTCCGGTTTGATCGACTGGTTGCGCAGGAAGAAAGGTGTTGCGGCGTCCATAAGTCTGTCCCTCTGACGGAAGAGTGTTCCAGTGGCTGCGCCCCGGGGCATTCACTGGACGGGGATTGTCTGCTATCACTAGCAAAGCTTTGGCGCAGCGCAAAGCAGGACAGACGGTATTTGGGACAGAGCAAATGTCATCGACTGTAGGTGTGTTGAAACGCAATTCCGTGGCGCAGGCCATTGAGGAGATTTCCGGGTTGCTCGGCGACCGGCTGTCGACATCGCAAGCGGTGCGCGACCAGCATGGCAATGACCTCACTTGGAACGAAGGCATGGCCCCGGATGCGGTGGCCTTCGTGCAGTCAACCGAGGAAGTGGTGCAGATCGTGAAGATCTGCGGAACTTACGAAGTGCCGCTCATCCCCTTCGGCACTGGAACCTCGCTGGAAGGTCATATCAGCGCGCCGTTCGGCGGAGTGTCGGTCGACATGTCGCAGATGAACGAGATCCTCGAGGTCAATCCGCAGGATCTCGATTGCACTGTTCAGGCCGGTGTCACGCGCAAACAGCTCAACGAGTATCTGCGCGATGTGGGCCTGTTCTTTCCGATTGATCCAGGTGCGGATGCCAGCATCGGCGGCATGGCGTCGACCCGTGCATCGGGCACCAATGCGGTGCGCTACGGCACCATGAAGGACAATGTAATCCGTGTGGTGGCAGTGATGCCGGATGGCGAGATCGTCCGCACTGCGCGTCGCGCAAAGAAGACCGCGGCGGGCTACGATCTCACCCGCTTGATGGTCGGGGCGGAGGGGACGCTTGGAGTCATCACCGAAATCACTCTTAAGCTGCACGGCATTCCCGAAGCCATTTCCGCCGGCGTCTGCCCGTTCCCCGATATCGCATCCGCCTGCGAGGCGGCCATTGCAACGATCCAGATGGGCATTCCGGTGGCGCGGATCGAACTTCTGGACGAGATACAGGTCAAGGCCTGCAACGCCTATTCGGACCTGGGTCTTGCGGAAACGCCGACGCTGTTCCTGGAATTTCATGGCTCGGATACAAGCGTTGCCGAACAGAGCGAACTGTTCGGCTCGATCGCAGAGGAATGGGGCGGCGGCCCATTTGACTGGGCCACAAAGACTGAAGACCGCAACCGGCTGTGGCAGGCGCGGCACGATGTGTTCTGGGCCGCCATCGACAGCATGCCCGGAAAATCCGCCATGGCGACGGATGTGTGCGTGCCGATCTCGCGTCTGGCCGAATGCGTTACCGAAACCCGCAAGGATCTCGATGAGACAGGGCTATATGGCCCGATCGTCGGCCATGTGGGGGACGGCAATTTCCACATCAGCCTGTTTTGCGACAAGGACGATGAAGCCGAAGTAACCGCCGTCTACGGATTGCTGGACCGCCTGGCTGACCGGGCGCTGGCCATGGACGGCACCTGTACCGGCGAGCACGGTATTGGCTATGGCAAGAAAAAGTATCTTGTGAAGGAGCACGGGGCGGGGGTGGATGTGATGCGGTCGATAAAGCAGGCGATAGACCCTAAAAACATCATGAATCCGGGCAAAATCCTGCCAACCTGAAGGCGCTCAACAGCGTTGTAAGGTAGTAATGAATCGCTATATGACTTGAGACTGGGGGATGCGTTGTTACGCCCCCGTCGTGCACCGATAGATGCCGGATGTACGGGTGACATAGACGCCATCGAATATAGCCGCATTTCGCTTGTGAAATGCTGCGCGTTCGCAAACCGCGGAGCGCCTCGTTGTGTTGAGTCGTATGAAAAATGAACATGAGCCGGGCCATTTCGAGGCCTGCTGCATTTCGCAGTCCTGCCGTGCATGCGGGGGTGCGTGCGCATGAGATCACCGCTGCTCTATCTCGGAGTTGCGCTGGTGCTGGTGTTGTGCACCGCGCTGATCGCGCCTTATTTCATCGACTGGTCGACCTATCGCACCGAAATCGAACGTTATGGATCGAGACTGGTGGGCCGCGATGTCAAGATCGAGGGTCCAGTGCGGTTCCAAATCCTGCCGACGCCGGTCATGAGCATAAGCGATTTCCGCATCGCCAATGTCGAAGGCGGCAGTGCGGAGAGTTTTCTCGCTGCCAAGAAGCTGGAAGTCCGGGTCGCGCTCTCTCCGCTGCTCAAGGGTGAAATCGAAGTTGAGTCTCTGCTTTTTGACGGCGCGACGGTCGAGCTGGAGCGGGTGAATGGCGCTGGCAGCAACTGGGATCTCAGCCCCAAAATGGGCTGGGCAGCGTTTCTGTCGGCAGAAGATATCGGCGTCAACTCCGCGATGGTGACCAACAGTGTGGTTGTGTTTCGCGACGGCACGCGGGGCGGCGTGGCGCGGCTGGAGAATGTCGACCTGGAAGTGTCGGCCGTGTCGCTCGCCGGCCCTTACCGGATAAGAGGCACGGTCAGGCACGAGGAAAAACTGCTCTTTGCGACGGTGCAGACCGGGCGCCGGTTGCCGTCCGGCGATATGCGGGTCAGCGTTACGCTTGAACCTGACGGGGAATACAAACCGGTTTACGGTTTCGATGGAAAGTTTGTGAACGTCGGCGGCGATGCCCGGATTGAAGGAAAAGTCCGCATCCGCCGCGACCTGCCGCCACTGGCGGAAGATTCCGAACCGCTTGATACAGCCGAGATCGGCTTGCCTTTTGCGTTCAAATCCAACGTGCGGGCGAGCTTTTCCGAAATTGTGCTGGATAAGATCGAGTTCTTGATCGACCAGGCACAGCCGGCCAGTCTGATCACCGGCGAGATGCGTCTCGGGCTGGATAAGGTGCTGCGTCTCGATGTCGGGCTAGACGCCCGGCACATTGATTTCGACCGGCTTGCCGAGCGCGGCGGACTGACGCCGGATGATTTCGCGCCCAGCCTGGCGCTGGTTGAAAGTGTAACGGAACTGGTTGAGGCAGCACCTGACGATCTCCGGGGCACCATGCGCCTGACCGCCAGTGCGCTTACTATCGGTGGCGAGACTGTCAAGGATGCACAGCTCAATGCAGAGGTTGCGGGCAAGTCCCTGAAGGTGTCCCGCATTGCCGGCGTTCTGCCTGGACGCAGCCGGCTTGAACTGTCGGATCTCGAATTTGCGGTGCGCGGTGGTGTTGCCGGCTTTGAGGGAGATCTGAAGCTTGCATCCAGGGACACGCGCGGGTTCATGAAATGGGCGCTGCCGGCCACACAGCAGATGCTGCTGGATGCGCCGAGGGCGTTTAAGGGTGTGTCGGAGCTTAACGGCCGCATTGCCGTCGACACCAGGTCACTGGGGGTCCGGCAGGCGGCGTTTGTGGTTGACGGCACCCGGGCCGCGGGCGCGCTCCTGGTTGTGCCGGGCAAACAACCCGAGTTCTTCGGCAATATTGTCCTCGATACCATTGATTTTGACAGGTATCTGCCAAAAGCCTCACCGGATGAGCGCGCGAGTGGTGTTGTCGATCCGTTCGCTGTCCTGTTGGCCGGTCTGGACCCGCAGGCATTGACGCAATTCAACGGCAGGTTTGTCCTCGAGGCAGGCGCGATCCGGCGGTGGGGGCTGACGGGGGAAAAGCTGCGCGCCTCCATTGAGATACGGAACGGTGGTCTCATCCTCAAGGATGCCAGGGTCGAAGATTTTCACGGGGCGGACATCGATCTTGCAGCCGGTGTGTTCTGGGAGAACGGTGTTCCGCGCGGGCAGATGTCCGCGACGCTCAACGCCCGCCGTCTGCTCAATCTGGTTGATATACCGGTGTTCAGCCGGTTCCTGCCACCGGACGTGGAGCCGGTGTCAAATGTGTTGGGGAAAGCCGGAACCGCCACGGTGCAAATCGAGCTGCACTCCGCCAGCGATGACGGGTTGGATGAATTGTCCGGATCGCTCAAGGGTTTGCTGGGGGGCGTTAATGTCAACATCACCTCAGAGTTCAGTGGCGATGTGAGCGCGTTCCATAAGGGCCGCCTGAAATTTGCCGGGACAACCGCCAGTGCGGATGCCGCGGCACTGTTGAAGCTGATCGGGCTCGAGACAGATACAGTACCATCCGCTCCTGCCGGCCCAGGCGAGGTAAACTTCAGCCTAATCGGCACTCCAGCCGAGGGTATGAACATTGTCGTGGAAGCTGATTTCTTCGACACACAATTTGACGTTCGTGGTCTCGTCACCGAGACGGAGAAGGAGCTCTCGACGCAAACAGAGATCATCGTCACGTCCGATGATGGCCTGAGGCTGGTCAGGGCGCTGCGTTTGTTGCCTGCGGGTGCGCTAACGCAGCCGATCGCGGTGGATGTCAAAGGGCTGGTCTCCGTCTCCGGCGATGAAATTGTGGTGACCGGACTTGGCGGCAAGATCGCCGGAATTCCGATTGGCCTCGACGGCACGGCCAATATCTCTGGCGCCCGGCCCAAATTGTTCGGAAATTTGACGATCGCCCAAATCGATGTTCCGTGGGTTGTCGCGCGCGCCTTGTCGATGCCTGTCACTCCCAGAGATCAAACGGCGGTACCGTGGAGTGCCGACCCGTTCGGGTTCGAGGTACTGCAGTCGATTGATCTCAATCTGGCCGTACGCGCTGGCGAGGTCACGTTGGTCGGAGATACAATCGCCTCACAATTGCGGGCGGAAATTACGCTCGCTGAGGGTGGTGTGCACGTCGAGCACCTCGAAGCAGGGGTTGCGGACGGCAAGTTCAGCGCCGAGGCGCGGTTGGACAATGACAGCGGCCAGCTGTCGCTGGCTGCGGACTTTGCTTTGAACGACGCAGAATTTGCCTCGACCCTGGCCACTGCGGATGGCGCCACACCGCTCAAGGGCAGGTACACACTTACCGGAAATCTGTCCGGGGCAGGACGCAGCCCGATCGGATTGATATCGTCTCTGACCGGTGCCGGGCGGTTGCACTCAAAGAATGCCGTTCTGGATGGCGTCAATCCTGATGCGTTCTCCAAGGCTCTGCTCAAGGCCAGCAAGCCGGAGGAGCTGGATGGCCTGATCTCGGATGTGCTTGTGGATGGGCAGATGATGATGTCCGGTTTCGACAGTGCGTACGACATCAACAACGGAATTGTGCGGTTTGCGCGCTCCGGCTTCGATGCGCCCTCCGCCGATGGCGATGTGAAAGGGGTCATAGACCTGCCGGCCTGGCGGCTTGCCACTGATTGGAAGATCGCGCTGAAAAGTTATCCCTCCGCGCCTGCGTTGACGGTGGTTCTGGCGGGTGCGGTCTCGCAACCGGCCCGCTCCTACAACACAACTGCGCTACGGTCCTTCCTGACCGTCAAGGGGTTGACCGAAGGGGTGCAGCAGCTTGAAAAAATGCAGCGCGAGGAAAACGAGCGGATCAAACAGCTGGACGAAATGGAGCGCAAGGCAAAACTCAGCGATGCGCGCCATGAGGAAGAACAGATCGGGGCAGTCGAGCCTGGATTGCTGGTGCCTTTGATGCGCGAGCCTGAACTGCTGCGCGACAAGGATGCAGCGGTGGCGGAGGACGAAAAACTGGTGCGCACTACGACCGGTGCCGACCCGGTTGTCCGCTCCGTCGAGGAAGAATCAACGCCTACGTTGACCGGCACGATAGCCGTGCCACAGCCCGAACTGCCACGGCTGCAGTTGAAGCCGGGGACCGCTCCGACAAACACCGACCCACTCCAAGTCGATCAGGTGCCATTGCAGCCGTTGCCGTCGCAAGATGCGCCGAACGCTGACGATGTCGATGCGGACATTTTTGCCCAGGACCTGCTGGCTCCGGTGGAAGATGACACTCTTGACGAGGAAAACGAGCAAGGGCCAACCGACATCTCGCCGCGTGAGCGTACCACCGGCAGTCAGGACACCTTGTTCTCAGATGACCCTTCGAGCTGGCGGAAATAGTTGAGGGCGTAGATCCGGGCGGCCGATGAAAGACCCTTGTCACCGCGGGCGGCGTCGATCTCGACCAGAAGTCCGGTAACGCTCAATTGCTTTGCGGCAGCAATATCCTGCAATGCCTGCCAGAACTCGGCCTCCAGCGAAACGCTGGTGCTGTGGCCGGCTATGTTGATTGAGCGTTTGCGTGGCCGTGGCATCACTTGGATTATGCGTTAGGTCCGATCATGTCCTCCGGCCGGACGATGGTGTCGAACTCTTCTTCCGTGACGTAGCCAAGCCGCAGCGCTTCTTCGCGCAGCGTGGTGCCGTTCTTGTGGGCGGTCTTGGCGACTTCTGTTGCCTTGTCATAACCGATCTTCGGCGCCAGAGCCGTGACCAGCATCAAGGAGCGCTGCATCAGGTCTGCGATGTGATCGCGGTTGGCCTCAATGCCGGCAACGCAGTTGTCGGTAAAGCTGACGGCGGCATCGGCGATCAGCCGGATGGACTGCAGGACGTTGTAAGCCATCACCGGCTTGAACACATTGAGCTCAAAATGTCCCTGGCTGCCTGCCGTCGAGACGGTGACATGGTTGCCCATGACCTGGGTGCAGACCATGGTCATGGCCTCACACTGGGTCGGGTTGACTTTGCCGGGCATAATCGAGGAACCGGGCTCGTTTTCCGGCAGGGACAGCTCACCCAGTCCCGAGCGGGGCCCTGAGCCCAGGAGGCGGATGTCATTTGCAATCTTGAACAGTCCGACCGCAATGGTGTTGAGGACACCGGATATTTCGACCATGGCATCATGTGCCGCCAGGGCTTCGAATTTGTTCAGCGCAGTGATGAAGGGCAGGCCTGAGATTTCCGCAACCTGGGCTGCAAAATTCTTCGCAAACTCCGGCTTGGCGTTGAGGCCGGTGCCGACCGCAGTGCCGCCCTGGGCCAGCGGGTAGAGCCGCGGCAAGGTGCCCTGCACGCGCTCCGTTGCGAATTTCAATTGGGCAACATAGCCGGAAAATTCCTGACCCAGCGTCAGGGGTGTGGCGTCCTGCAAATGGGTGCGGCCGATCTTTATGATACCGCTCCACTCCTCCGCCTTGGTGTTCAGTGCGGCCTCCAGATGCGCCAGGGCGGGGAGGAGGCGATGATGGATCTCTTCGACGGTTGCGATGTGCATCGCCGTGGGGAAGGTGTCGTTGGAGGATTGTGACCGGTTGCAGTGGTCGTTGGGGTGAACCGGGGTTTTGGAACCCATTTCGCCGCCGAGCAGTTCAATCGCCCGGTTCGATATGACCTCATTGGCGTTCATGTTGGATTGCGTGCCCGAACCGGTCTGCCAGACCACCAGAGGAAAGTGGTCGTCGAGCGTTCCGTCGATCACCTCCTGGGCGGCGGCCGAAATCGCCCGGGCCAGTTCATCCTCCAAATTGTCCAGCCCGTTGTTGGTCAGAGCCGCGGCCTTCTTGATGATGCCAAGGGCGCGCACCAGAGGTGGCGGCATGGTCTCCGATCCGATCTTGAAGTTGCCCAAAGAGCGCTGTGTCTGAGCGCCCCAGTATTTGTCGGAGGGAACTTCGAGCGGGCCAAAGGAATCGGTTTCAGTGCGGGTTTCGGTCATGTGGGCGGGTCCGTCGTGTTATGGAATAACTGGCTGCAATCCCCCGATCTAGGGTCCTGACCCTAGCATGTGACATGTCTGCCTGCCAGAGCGTTGGGTGGTTCGCGGCCGCATCAGCTTCTCTTGCGACCACGATTGCAGTACAAGGCGGCACTCACTCCTGTCCGAAAAGGTCCATGGTCCGTGGACACAGATGTCATCATCGTCGCTCTGCTCGCCTATTTGATCGCCGGACTGGTCAAAGGCACCACGGGGCTTGGGTTTTCGACAGCTTGTCTGCCGTTTCTGGTGATGGCGGTGGGCCTGAAATCCGCATTGCCTCTGGTGATTGTCCCGTCCCTTGTCAGCAATCTGACGGTGATGCGCGGTGCCGGCCATTTCCGTGAGACGGTGTCGCGGTTCTGGCCGCTCTATTTGCTGCTTGTTCCGGGCATTGTGGCGGGACTCATGGTGCTCGACCACGTGGACGGAGTTACGGCCGCCGGCGCTCTTGGCGGTGTGCTGTGTGTATATGCCGTATATGCCCTGATGAGCCCGCAGGTCCATTTGCCTGACAGGTGGGAGCGTCCTCTGGCGCCTCCTGTAGGCTTTCTGACTGGGATGGTGAACGGTGTAACGGGTACTCAGGTCATGCCGCTGCTGCCGTACATGCTGGCGCGGCCGCTCGATCCCAACAGGCTGGTGCAGGCGATCAACTGTTCGTTCACATTGTCCAGCTGTGCCATGGCTGCCGGTCTGCTTGCGCTCAGCCTGTTCGCCTTGGATCAGTTGTTGCTGTCACTGGCCGGCGTGATCCCGGCTTTGGCCGGCGTAAAAATTGGCACCGTGCTTCGGCGCAGGCTGGATCCGGGCGTGTTTCGCACGCTGGTGTTGCTCGTGCTCCTGGCGCTCGGCGTGGCGATGATCTGGCGTGTAACTCAGTCCGCGTAAAGAACAGCGCGGCACTCGCGTGGCAGGTCAGCCAACTTCATCAGCCGCTTCCGCACTTTTTTCTTCTTCTTTACCGGTTTTACCGGTTTTTTTGGTTTTGGTGGGGGTTTGAGCCAGTTGGACAGCTCCTTGCCGCAACCATCGCCCTGGGGTGGTGGCTTCTGACTGCGGCACACGGAATTTCCGGCGGGGCAGTTCAGACGCACGTGAAAATGATAGTGGTGGCCATACCAGGGTCTGACTTTGCGCAGCCAGGACCGGTCCTTGCCGGCCCAATCGCACAAGGCTTTCTTGATGGCGGCGTGGACAAAAATACGCGCCACTTCGGGATAGGATGCCGCCCTGCGGATAAGTTTTGCATGGCCGTCAGTCCAGGTTTTCTTGTTGATTGAAACGGGGCCGCTGATCATTGATATGGAGCTGACATTTTCACGCTCTTTCAAAGAATACTGCCGGTTCGGCGCGGGCCGTAACCAGATATCCGCATCGAGCCCGATCTGATGGCTGGCGTGGCCCGAGACCATCGGACCGCCCCGCGGCTGGGCGATATCGCCGACGAGGAGGCCCGGCCAGCCATCGTGTTGCTTGGCATCCACGGCCAGTGTTTTGACATATTCAATCAGTTTGGGGTGGCCCCAGTTGCGGTTGCGCGACAGCCGCATGACCTGCCAGGCCGGGCCGTCCTGCTCCAATATCTGGCCTCCGGCCAGGCAGCCCTTTGAATAAAACCCATAAGACCTTGCCGGAAGCTTCGCGGGAAACGCCTGCGCGCCGAACAAGGTCTTGGCGGGTTTTTCCGGTCCCTTCGGTTTGGCCGTCACGTTCGGTTTGGCCTGCGGCAGTGGATAGATTTTCTCGTGGGCGGATTCCGCGCCCGCTGGCACGGTGGCCGGCAGGGCTAAAAGTACCGTGCCGATGAGCGCAATCATGCTGGAGTGAAAGAAGCCGGAATACATCATCGCTGTGGTACAACCCGAACGGTTTGAGGAGAAGTTGCAGACCAAAGAATCATCGCGGCGATGATAACCGTCTGGTCCGAAATGTCACCCGGAGCACGATCCATCGTGGCGCCATACAGTTACAGAGACGATCCGGCTGTTCCGGAGTTTCCCGATTCTGGCCCGGTGCTGGTTTTCGACGGTGACTGCGTGATGTGTTCACACTCCGCCATGTTCGTCCTGAAGCGCGACCGCAGGGCTGTCTGCCGCTTTGCTGCCGCGCAGTCTGCGCTGGGAACGGCTTTGTTCCGTCATTTTGGCCTGGATGTCGACACATACGAAACGTTTCTGGTGCTGCACCGAGGTGTCGCCTACGGCAAGAGCGATGCAGTGCTCGAAATCCTCTCGATTCTTGGGGCTCCCTGGTCGATCGGCAGGGTTTTCCGCGTCGTTCCGCGGCGGATCAGGAACATGCTTTATGATTACGTTGCGCGAAACCGCTTCCGGTTCTTTGGCCGGCGCGATGTCTGTTACGCTCCTTCGCCGGAAGACGCGGACCGTTTCCTGTCATGAAGCCGGTCGGTATCGGCATATTGGTCGTCGGAGGATACGGCGGTTTCGGCGGCCGGCTGGTAGAAGCGCTCGTGGGTCTCGGCATTCCGCGCATCTGGGTGGCGGGCAGGTCGATTGAGCGCGCGCAGGCCTATTGCGCTGCCCAGGGGCCAGCGGTCAAACCGTTGATCTTTGACCGGGCAAGATCCAGCGACGGGAGACTTCGGCAGCTCCAGCCCGATATCGTGATTGATGCTGCGGGGCCGTTTCAGTGTTACGGTGAGCGACCCTATTCCCTGGTGGAAACCTGCATAGAACTCGGCATCAACTACCTTGACCTTGCCGATGGCCGGGAATTTGTGCGCGGCATAACCCGATTTGATGCTCGGGCACGCGAGGCGGGCGTGTTTGTTCTGTCAGGTGCAAGCTCCGTGCCCGCGCTGTCGGGCGCGGCGATTGCCGCGATCGCGGAACCGTTTGACGCGATAGAACATATCCACATAGGCATATCGCCCGCAGGTGGCGTGGTCATGGGGCCCAGCGTGCTGCAGGCGATTTTGAGCTATGCCGGCAAGACTGTCGAGGTGCTTCAAGACGGTGTCTGGACCAGGCGCAAATGCTGGGGCGACCTCAGGCCGGAACGCTTGACGGTCGGCGCCGAGGACCGGCTCAACCGCCGTGTCTTTTCTCTCTGCGATGTTCCCGATCTCGCCGTCTGGCCGGACGTGTTTCCGGATGTAAAGACAGTTTATTTTGGCGCTGCGCTCGAACCTCTTTTCAACCATCTGGGACTGTACGCGCTGTCATGGCTAGTGCGGCTGGGTGTGTTGCGCGATGCCGGGAAACTGGCTCCGTTGCTCTACCGACTTGCCGGATGGCTGCCATCCGGGGAGCAAAAAGGGGGAATGTTCGTGAGAATTGAAGGGATGCGAGGCGCGCGACAGAACAGTATCGCGCAGTGGACATTGATCGCCGATGGAAACCATGGCCCCTACATTCCCACCATGGCGGCCGAGGCCATCGTACGCAGGGTGATGAGCGGGACTTCTCCTTCCGCCGGGGCACGGGTTTGTTCGGCCGAACTGTCGCTTGCCGATTTTGAGCCCTCATTTTCCCGGCACAACATCCGCACCGCTCTTGATGATGGTTCGGCCTGCTCCGGGCGGCGGCAAAGTGACTGAGCCGCTCTACCGCCGAATTCTGGGGGAGCGGTTTACGGAATTGCCGCACCCGCTACAGGCCATGCATGATGTTCCCGGCGTGCTGTCAGCGCAAGGCCGTGCCAGGGTTGAACGCGGGGGAGGGGTTGTGATCGCCCTGATCGGCTGGATATTTCGATTTCCCGCGGCGGGAGACGACGTCCCCCTGACAGTGACATTTTCCACGGTGGGAGCCCAGGAGCTGTGGCAACGCAACTTTGCCGGCCAGTTGTTCTGCAGCTCACAGGAAGCCGGCACCGGGCGTTACGACGGGCTGTTGGTTGAGCGGTTCGGGCCGCTGTCATTTGCCATGACGGTGTTGATCAGGAACCACAGGCTCCATCTTGAACTCGTCGGTGCCTCCGCACTTGGGGTGCCGCTGCCGCGGTTCTTGCTGCCGAGCATCGATGTATTCGAACACGATGCCGACGGCCGTTTTAACTTTCATGTGGATCTCGGGCTGCCGCTGATAGGACGGATGGTCCGTTATACGGGCTGGCTTGCCCCTATAAGTTCAAGTGAGGCCGAGAACGAGGCGTTGTAGCTCATCCAGTTCGTAGCTTGGATGATGTGCGTCCGGCCGCCAGCGCGGGACAGTCACATTGGGCGCCAGGGAGTTGGTGTATTGAAGCACCAGGAGCAGCCGTGGCGCGCTGTTCTGCCGCGCTCCGAAGTGCAGGCATCTGGATGTGTCTACGCAATACGTCGTTCCCGAAGGGCCTGTCAGGGTGACGGTTTCGTCACCTCCTGCCTCTCGTATCTCTGCATCCGCGCGGCGATTGCGTTTGTAGGAATAGTTTATCCGCGTCTTAACCGCCTCCGATATGCCGGCTGGCAGAATGGTTAGCGGCCCGGTTTCCATTGTGGAATCAGTTATGTAGGTGAGGAATTTCAACTGTTTCCTGTCTTCCCGGTCACAGTGGTACATCTGGCTGTCCGCCGTTGAGATGTTGGGTGGCGTCCACCATAAGCGCATCGCGGACAGGACCGGGACGGCTCCCAGATACTTTGATGCGGTGTCGATGACCGGGCGTGAGAGGGCCAGGTCGATGATGCACTTGTGATGCAGTGCCTCCTCGTTTTTGACAATGCTGACCAGATAGTCCTTTCGGCCTGACGCCCGAGCCGCCGCCAGGGACCCTGTGGTTTGAGCCGTGTCGAATTCTGCACGGCAGGCGTCGACGACTTCGCAAGCACCGTGCAGTTGTTCGGGATCAAATCTCAGATAACCGGTGTGCTGAAGAATGTGGTCCCGGTCATCGAGTTTCAGGCCCCGGGCGATGCGGTTGCGATGTCGCGCATCATCGCGGTTCCAAAGGTATTTAACTCCCCGGATGAGGCCTTCGGAGGCGTTAAGCGGAAGCCCCAGTCTGTTGTACAGCAACTTGTGGAGGCCCTTGCTCCGACGCAGCAGCCGGGCGTTTCGGTAGACCGGAGGAGCGGCTGTCACGGTAACTGTCGCTGGCCCTGTTGTATCGCGGACTTCGGTCACGCCATGGTCCTCGTGCGGGGCGTTTTGGCGCTCGAAAAGACGAGTAAGCCGGACAGTGATCATAAGTCTTTGTAAATGGATTTGTGCGACAAATTTGTTGGAGTTTGGGGATAGATTTTGCCGTGAAAAAAGGAATTGGCCACGTGTTCCGACGTCATATGCCGGTCGTGTGCGGTGCACTGGCAGCGCTGCTGGTGGTACTCTGCGTGGGGCTTGTTGATATGCGCGAGGCGTTCGAGGCTCGCGATAAGCGGATTCACGACTGGCTCCATGCAAAAGCCGAGGAAATCGAAAACGCGATCAACAGCCGACTTCATCTGGTCTGGGGTCTTGGCGCTTTCGTGCAGACCAATCCTGAATTTACGGAGGACGAGTTTCTCCGCTTCGCAGGCGCTCTGGAAACCCGGTGGGACGGTATCAAAAGTCTTCAACTGGCGCCGAATGGCGTGGTCAGCTATCTGACCCAACCTGAGCAAAACGCCAAGGCGCGGGGGCACGATTTACTGGCCGACGCGGATCGCCGCCCGGCGGTTATGCGGGCCATCGAGAACCGCGAATATATCATCGCCGGTCCTTTTTCTCTGCTTCAGGGCGGGGAAGCAATCGTCGGCAGAATGCCGGTCTATGTGAGCGATCCAACGGCTTCCGCAGAACGGTTCTGGGGATTTGCGACAATTCTCCTTGATGTCGAGAAGCTGTTCGAGAGTGCGGGACTGGTGGATGAGGCGCGGGTGTACGACATTGCTTTGCGCGGCAGAGACGGTCTGGGTGAAGACGGTGCCGTCTTTTTCGGCGATGCGGCGTTGTTCGAAGATGCAGCGTTGTTCGAAAATGCGGCGTTGCAGACAAAAGTTGCTTTGCCCAACGGACGCTGGATCCTCGCGGCACGCGCAAAGTCTTTCTTCCCGGGCTACTGGCTGGGCCGTTATCAACTGTGGATGATCGGAATTGCACTGTCGGTCGCAGCCGGATTGCTGACTTACGGATTGTTGCAGCGGCCGCAGCGGTTGCGTCAGGCTGTTCTTCAGGCGACCAAAGCGCTGAAAGCCAGTCGGCAGCAATACAGACAGCTTGCACAGATTGCGCCTGCCGGCATTTATCACGCCGATGCCGCCGGCAACGTCATATTTGCCAATGAACAGTTCCGGCAAATCACCGATATATGGTCTGATGCGATTTCTTTGCACGACTGGAATGCCAGACTGCATCCAGATGATGCAGAGTATGCCAATGCTGACTGGCACGACGCTGTAATCAGCGGGAGCTCACACTGTGAGTACCGCTACCTTCAGTGTGACGGCACTGTGGTATGGGTTCTGGATCAGGCGATGAAGGTGGAGGAAGATGAAGCCGGCAATGCGAAGACCTTTATCGGAACACTGACCGACATCACAGCTCAAAAGAACGCCCAGGCGGAACTTGAGAACGCACGCGAAACCGCCGATGCGGCCAACCGGGCGAAGTCGGATTTCCTTGCGTCGATCAGCCATGAGATCCGCACACCGCTCAACGGTATTCTGGGGATGGTGCGCGTCATGCTGCGCACGGCACCAAATGATGAGGCGAAATCGCGCCTGACCATCCTGGAACGCTCGGCGGATACCCTGCTCGAATTGCTGAATGAGGTTCTGGATTATTCTCAAATTGAGACCGGCCAACTGGAAGTCACTCAAGGCCCGATCCACCTGCACAGGCTGGTGCATGATCTGGCAGCGCTCTGGCAAACGCAGATCGAAGAGAAAGGATTGCGCCTGGTGCTGGACCTGGAAGGATGTCCAGGCGATGTGCGGCTGGGCGATGAAAAACGCATCCGCCAGGTGCTGTCGAATTTGATCAGCAACGCAGCGAAGTTCACCGAAGCTGGCACGATCAAGGTTGCCGCTCGGCAATCGGAAGGCGCATCGGATAAGTTTGTTTTCTCTGTAACCGATACCGGCATCGGAATTTCGCCCGCGGATCAACGCGTCATTTTTGACAAGTTTACGCAAGCTGATGGAGGTGCCAGCCGCCGCTATGACGGAACCGGGCTCGGCCTGGCGATCTGCAGGGAACTGGCGGAGCTCATGGGGGGAAGCATCTCCGTGACAAGTGCCATAGGGGAGGGATCGACATTTGAGCTGGTATTGCCAACTCCGGTGTCCAGCTCTCCGATTGAACCGGAGGCACGTTCGTCCAACAGCAATCCTGCCCAAGGTAGCGGTGCGGTCCTGCGCATACTTGTGGCGGAAGACAACCTGATCAATCAGCAGGTGATATCGGCGATGCTGGAAGACCCGCTTTACAGCGTCGACTTGGTGTCAAACGGCAATGAGGCGGTCGAGCAGGTGTCACGGAAAACCTATGATATCGTTTTGATGGATATACGGATGCCGGAGCTGGATGGAACCGAGGCGAGCCAGCAGATACGTGCGATGGGAGGTCCGGTGGCGAACATCCCGATCATTGCGCTCACGGCCAATGCGGCTGCCGGAGACCGAAACACATACCTGGCTCACGGCATGAATGATTGTGTCACCAAGCCGATCAAGCTGGATGAACTGGTGGACACAATTCACCGCCACACCCAACAGGCTCAGGCATCCAATCTCGCCACAGGCTGATTTCAGCGCATTATTTTTTACGGAAAGAGTCCAGGTGGACGACCTTTTCGGCCTCTTCTTCCGGTTCTTCGGACTCAGGCTCCGATTCGGCCGCAGCTGCATCTGAAGTTTCAGCAATGTCGCTGACGTCGCCTACCGCCTGGACAGCTTTTTGCTCTTCATCATCCGTCGCATCGCCGTCTGCATCTGTTGCTGCGTTCTCGTTGGCTTCCCCGGTTTCAAACTGAAGGCCGAACTGCACGCTGGGATCGAAGAAGCCGTTAATGGCGCCAAACGGGATGGTGAGTTTTTCCGGGATATTGTCGAAACTCAGCTCGACCTGGAACCTTTCGTCGGTAACTTCAAGACCCCAATATTGATGTTGCAGGACAATGGTCATCTCTTCGGGATATTGTTTTTTGACCCGATCGGAGACGCGCACGCCCGGCGCATTGGTGTCGAATGCTATGTAGAAGTGATGTTCGCCCGGCAGGCCATCTTGCTCGACACGTTTCAAAGCGAAACGGACAACGCCTCGCAAGGCGTCCTGAGCCAACAAATCATACCGCATCAAGTCTTCGGCCATAGCTGTCCCGGCGTCTCAGTCCAATCAATTGCTCGCTACAGCGCCGGATTGCATTTGTAAACCCCAACCCCGCTCAGCGTTCTCAAAAGTAGTGAGGGCTTCTGTTGCCAGGCGCCCTCCGACCCCGCCTAGACCCGCTGAAGGTCTAGGGCTTTAATTCAGGCAGTCGCACTGCATTACGCAGCGAGGCTGGCCTCAGCATAGTTGTCGTTTGCAACTACTATTTTGGCCCGGTAACGGTGGTACCATGCCGAGCGAAAGCACGCCTTTTACACCCTCGTCGATCCTATTTCACCCCCGTGTACGCCACCTGAAATGGAGTTTGGTGGAGGTGCCGGGTACCGCCCCCGGGTCCGAATGGCTTATTTCGACGACCGTTTATCGCTATAGCCAGCCCGTGGGCCAGCACCATCTATATAAGCCCGTTTGAACATTAATGAAAGGTTAGGGCTGAAATACGGCATCATATTCTGAACAGAGTGTGAATCGATGTTCACACGAGCCCTATATGGATATCATGAGGCAAGGGAATCAGCTGGAAGCGAAACATGCATCAGTATCTTGAACTCATGCGGCGGGTTCGTGACGAGGGTACCCAGAAGGGCGACCGGACCGGCACCGGAACGCTGAGTGTGTTCGGTCACCAGATGCGTTTTGACCTGGCGCAGGGTTTCCCCCTGGTGACAACCAAGCGACTGCACGTCAAATCGATTATCTATGAACTGCTGTGGTTTTTGCGCGGCGACACCAATATTGCCTATCTCAAAGAGAACGGCGTCTCGATCTGGGATGCCTGGGCTGACGAACAGGGCGACCTTGGGCCGGTCTATGGTCATCAATGGCGTTCCTGGCCGACCGCAGGTGCCGGTACGATCGACCAGATCGCCCAACTGGTGCACGGGATCAGAACCAACCCTGATTCGAGGCGACATATCGTGACAGCGTGGAATCCGGCGGATGTGGACGATATGGCGCTGCCGCCGTGTCACTGTTTGTTTCAGTTTCACGTTGCCGATGGCCGCCTGTCCTGTCAGCTCTATCAGCGCAGCGCGGATGTGTTTCTCGGCGTGCCGTTCAACATCGCATCCTATGCCCTGCTGACCCATATGGTGGCTCATGTCAGCGGTTTGCGCGTCGGCGATTTCGTTCATACATTTGGAGATGCGCATTTGTATTCCAACCACCTGGACCAGGCTGACGCACAGCTTGGCCGGAACCCGCTGCCGCTTCCCAGACTGGTGTTGAAATCCGAGCGGAGTGAACTTGACGCGTTTGAATTCGAAGATTTCGAACTGGTGGGGTATGAGGCGCATCCGCACATATCGGCGCCCGTGGCGGTTTAGGCCCCGGGTTGACGGACGGCAGGGCAGAATCCAATGCGCATATCCCTGGTGGTTGCAGTTTCCGAGAACGGCGTGATTGGCGCTGGTGGCGATATGCCGTGGCGCTTGTCTTCCGATCTCAAGCAATTCAAACAGATTACGCTGGGTAAACCGGTCGTCATGGGGCGCAAGACGTTTGAGTCAATCGGCCGGCCGCTTCCCGGGCGCGTCAATATCGTCGTCTCGCGCCAGACCGGGTATCACATTGCAGGCGCCACGGTTGTTCGCAATGTTGCATCCGGAATGGCGTTCGCAACGAAGGCGGCGCATGATGCAGGCGGTGACGAGGTCTGCGTTATAGGTGGTGGTGAGATCTACCGGCAGACGCTTGATAAGGCGGATCGCGTTTACAAGACCGAGGTCCATGTGAGGGTCGAAGGGGACACCTACTTCCCTGCACTTGAGCCGGCTGAATGGACCGAAGTCCAGCGCGTGCGCCATGGCGCTGACAAGAGTGACAGTTGCGACTATTCTTTTGTTGTCTATGAGCGGGTGCAATCCGATTAAGGACGAAGCAGCACAGTCATGTTCGTAAAAGAAGAAGAGGTTGTCATCATCGGAGCCGGTGCAGCGGGCATCGGTGCCGGGCTCGCACTGTCACGTCTGGGCGTGCCGTATCTTATACTGGAAGCCAAGGACCGCGTTGGCGGGCGCTGTTACACCGATGTGGAGACATTCGGGCGCCCATGGGACTGCGGCAGCCACTGGTTCTATTCGGCGGACATCAACCCTCTTCGGGTACTCGCCGACCGGCTTGAGCACCCCTACGAAACGCAGACCACAGACTGGGTGAGTGCGATCCATTCAGGCGGCCGTTGGGCAACGCCGGATGAGGTCACCGAAGCGCGGAAATACATCGCCGGAGAATTTGGGCGCATTACCTCTGAGACGCGGGACGTCTCCATCGGCAGTCTCCTCGAGGAAGAGGGGCGCTGGGCCGGGTTGATGCGTGATCGTGTCGCCCAGCTTGGTGCCAATGACCCGCAGAACATTTCCGCCCTCGATTATGCCCGTTTCGAAGACACCAATATCAGCTATGCAGTTTCCGGCGGTTTCGGTGCATTGTTTGAGGCAATGGCGCGCGGACTGCCGGTGCGCACCGAATGCGAAGTTATTCGCATGGATGTGCGCGACAACTGCGTTGAAGTGGAAGCTCGCGGTGATGTGCTGATCAGGGCGGGAGCTGCCATTGTAACGGTTTCAACTGAGGTGCTGCGTGCGGGTGCGATCGAGTTCTATCCGTCCCTGCCAAGCGACTTGACCGATGCGTTGGAAGGAATCAGTCTTGGATGCTCAGAGAAAGTTGCACTTGGTTTGAAGAGCGATCCGTTCGGTTTGTCGGGAGCGTCACGGATACAACTGCCCGTCGGGGAAGGAGAGGACGCCCGGCATGCCTTCTTCGAGCTCCTGCCAAATGGCAAACCACTGGTGATCGCGCATCTTGGCGGCGATGTCGCCAAGGGCCTGGTGATGGATGGTGAGGCCGCAATGGTGGATTTTGCGGTGTCGGCGCTGGCTGCGGCCTATGGATCGGATATCGCATCACAAGTGGTTGAAACCGCAGCAACGTCGTGGTTGCCGGACCCGCATATCCGTGGCGGACATTCCACCGTCAAGCCCGGTATGGATGGTGCGCGGGCCCGGTTGCGCCAGCCCGTTGCCGAGCGGATCTATATTGCGGGTGAGGCGACGAGCGACCAACACTTTTCGACCTGCCATGGTGCTTACGCAACCGGCATTGAAGCGGCCCATGAGGCGGCCGCGATGCTGGGCCACTGGCGCGCGGATGCCGACCCCCACTGGCTCCCCGTCTTCGGGTAAGTTTTCTTCGCGTTCGACAAAACTGTCTTGAACTGACCGGCGCCAGTTGCCAAAACACAGGCCCTAGTTTGTAAGCCCATTTGAGGTCATCACCATGTCTTCGCATCTCGCCACGTTTGACTCTGTATTGAGCGCCATCGGCAACACCCCTTTGCACGAGGTCACGAAAATTGACTGTGGCCCCTGCCGGTTGTTCCTGAAGCTGGAAAACCAGAACCCGGGCGGTTCAATCAAGGATCGCATTGGCCGCTCGATGATCGAAGCCGCCGAGGACTCAGGCGAACTGAAGCCGGGTGGAACCATCATTGAGGCCACCGCAGGCAATACCGGACTGGGGCTTGCCCTGGTGGCCGGCCAGAAGGGCTACAAGCTCGTTCTGGTGGTTCCTGACAAAATGGCGCAGGAGAAAGTGTTTCATCTGCGCGCCATGGGCGTTGAAGTTCTGATCACCCGCTCTGATGTTGGCAAGGGGCATCCGGAATATTATCAGGATGTGGCCGAACGCCTGTCTGGGGAGCATGGCTACTTCTTCATCAATCAGTTCGGCAATGACGCCAATCCCCATGCACACGAGACAACCACCGGACCGGAAATCCTGACCCAGTGCGAACAGCTTGGCATCAAACCGGATGCGGTGGTGTGCGGCGTCGGATCGGGCGGGACGATAACCGGACTGTCGCGGTTCTTTGCCAAGGCGTGCCCGGAAACAGAGATGGTTCTGGCGGACCCTGAGGGGTCGATCCTGGCTCATTATATTGCTACCGGTGAAGTCAGCACGGATGTGGGATCCTGGATGGTTGAGGGTATCGGTGAAGATTTCATTCCGCCGGTGTCCGACATGTCTCGCGTCAAGACCGCCTATACGGTCAGCGATGGGGAAGCGTTTGAGATTGCACGCGAGCTTCTCTCCGTTGAAGGTCTGCTGGCGGGGTCTTCGTCTGGTACGCTGATCGGTGCGGCGTTGAGATACTGCCGCGAACAGAGCGAGCCCAAAAACGTCGTCTCATTCGTGTGTGACAGCGGCAACAAGTACCTCTCGAAAATGTTCAACGACTTCTGGATGATCGACAATGGCTTCATGAAGACGCCCAGTCGTGGTGACCTGCGCGATCTGATTGCGCGCAAGCACGCGGAGCGTCAGGCGGTCACGACGCCGCCCACTATGGAGTTGGAAGAGGCCTACAAGCAGATGAAGTTGCACGATATCTCGCAGTTGCCGGTAATCGATGACGGCACGCTTGTCGGTATTCTGGATGAAGAAGACATTCTGATGCGGGTCTATGACAATGACGGTAAATTTACCGGGACGGTGGGTGACGTGATGACCCACGATGTGAGGTCGGTTGACGCGGATGAAAGCCTTGAGCGGGTTCTCCTGATCCTGAGCCGGGGCATGGTCGTGCCGGTGCTTCATGAGGGGCGCTTTCAGGGCCTGATCACAAAGATCGACGTGCTCAATCATATGCGGCTGCATGGCACCAAACTGGCCTGAAGCCGAGCATTTATTTCAAAGACAGGAAGCAGCATGAGCAAGAACCGCCAAGGGTTTTCGACCCGGGCCATCCATGCCGGCCAGCAGCCGGACCCGGTGACCGGTGCCATTATGACGCCGATCTACGCGACGTCGACCTATGTGCAAGACAGTCCCGGCGTGCACAAGGGCTACGAATATTCGCGCACCCAGAACCCGACCCGCAAGGCGCTCGAAGACTGCGTCGCCGATCTCGAAAACGGCTCAGGCGGGTTCGCCTTCGGGTCAGGCATGGCAACGTCCGGCACGATGCTGGAACTGCTCGATACGGGCGCGCATGTGATCGCCGGCGATGACCTTTATGGTGGCACCTACCGGTTGTTTGAGAATGTGCGCAAACGCTCGGCCGGGCTTAATTTCAGCTTTATCGACTTTTCCGATCCGGGTGCGGTTGAGGCGGCGATCCGGCCGGAAACCAAAATGATCTGGGTTGAAAGCCCGACCAACCCGTTGCTCAAGGTAATCGATCTTGAGGCGGTTGCAGACATCGCCCGGCGGCATGACCTGATCAGCGTCTGCGACAACACTTTCTGCAGCCCTTATGTTCAGCGGCCGATCGATCTGGGCATCGATCTGGTGGTGCATTCGACCACCAAATATCTTAACGGCCATTCCGATGTGGTCGGCGGTATCGCCATCGTATCGGGATCGAGCAAATTCGACGATTTGGGCGACCGTATCGCCTATCTGCAGAATGCAGTTGGCAGCGTGCCTGGGCCGTTTGACAGTTTCCTGGTGTTGCGCGCCCTGAAAACACTGCCGTTGCGAATGGAGCGGCATTGCGAGAACGCGGCCGCGGTGGCGGACTATCTGGAAGGTCACGAAAAGATCGACCGGGTCTATTTTCCGGGCCTCAAGTCGCATCCGCAACATGAACTGGCGAGCCGGCAGATGCACGGTTATGGCGGCATGGTCACCGCCGTGCTCAAGGGCGGTCTCGATGCGGCGACACGGTTTTTGGAGCGCACCCAGTTGTTCGCTCTGGCGGAAAGCCTCGGCGGAGTGGAAAGCCTGATCGAGCATCCAGCCATTATGACCCATGCCTCGATACCGCCGGAGATTCGCGCCGAGATCGGTATTGATGACGGTTTGGTTCGCCTGTCCGTCGGTGTCGAGGATCTGGACGATCTGCTTGCCGACCTGAAGCAGGCGTTAACCTGAGCTCCGGTGTATCGCACCGGTCTCGCTCTCGCCACGCTTTCTGAGGATCGCCAAATTATACTGAGGGTGCGTTAGGTTCTTGCCAAATGCGGCGGAGTGTTGCTTAACTTCGCGCCAAGAATATCATCTGACGATCGGCATATTTGAGTGAGGGGAGACAGTCATGGACGTACGCGCTGCAGTGGCCTTTGAGGCCGGCAAACCGCTGGAAATTGCCACAGTTCAGCTGGAGGGTCCGAAAGAGGGCGAGGTTCTGGTCGAGATCAAGGCGACGGGCATCTGCCACACCGACGAATTCACGCTTTCAGGCGCGGATCCGGAAGGCCTGTTTCCAGCGATCCTCGGTCACGAAGGCGCCGGCGTCGTGGTCGACACCGGACCGGGCGTAAGCTCCCTCAAGAAGGGCGATCATGTGATCCCGCTCTATACCCCGGAGTGCCGCCAGTGCGAATACTGCCTCAATCCGAAAACCAATCTCTGCCAGGCGATCCGCGTGACCCAGGGCCAGGGCCTGATGCCGGACGGCACCAGCCGCTTCTCGCTCGATGGCAAACCGATTTATCACTACATGGGCACCTCGACCTTCGCGAATTATACCGTGCTGCCGGAAATCGCCCTGGCGAAGGTGCGTGAAGATGCGCCGTTCGACAAGATCTGCTACATCGGCTGCGGCGTGACCACCGGCATCGGTGCCGTCATCAATACGGCCAAGGTGGAGCCCGGATCGAATTGCGTCGTGTTCGGCCTTGGCGGCATTGGTCTCAATGTTCTGCAAGGCTTGCGGCTGGTTGGCGCCAACATGATCGTCGGCGTTGATCTGAACGCCGACAAGAAGGCCACCGGCGAGCAGTTCGGAATGACCCACTTCGTCAACCCGGCGGAAGTCGAGGGCGATCTTGTCGCCCATCTGGTGGAGCTGACCGGTGGCGGCGCTGATTATTCATTCGAATGTATCGGCAATGTGCAGGTCATGCGTGCGGCCCTTGAGTGCGCACACAAAGGCTGGGGCGAATCGATCATCATCGGCGTTGCGGGCGCCGGGCAGGAAATTTCGACCCGTCCGTTTCAGCTGGTGACCGGACGGTCCTGGCGTGGCACCGCGTTCGGCGGCGCCAGTGGCCGCACCGATGTGCCGAAAATCGTCGACTGGTACATGGACGGCAAGATCGAGATCGATCCCATGATCACACACACCATGCCGCTTGAAGAGATCAACAACGCGTTCGACCTTATGCATGCGGGCAAATCCATCAGGTCGGTCGTCATCTACTAAGCCCGTCGTTGGATAGACAGAGCGCCCCGGCGAGGTCACCGGGGCGCATTTTTTTGATCAGGAGTGGAGCTGCGAAAATGTCGCTTGAACAGATCGGATCGGTAAAATCATTCGGCGGCGATCAATTGCGGTTCACGCATCGCTCTGACGCCTGCAAATGCGATATGACCTTTGCCGTATACCTGCCGCCCGCTGCACAAAATGGCAAAGTGCCGGTGCTCTACTGGCTGTCGGGCCTCACTTGCACCGATGAAAACTTCGTGACCAAAGCGTGTGCGCAGGCCTACGCCTCGGAGCATGGTGTGGCGATCATTGCCCCCGACACCAGCCCGCGGGGTGAGGGCGTGCCGGATGATCCGGACGCTGCTTACGATTTCGGACTTGCCGCTAGTTTCTACGTCAATGCCACCCAGGCACCGTGGGCTGAGCACTATCAGATGTATGATTACATCGTGGAGGAGCTGCCGGCGCTGGTGAACGACAGTTTTTCGATCGATGGCACGCGCCAGGGCATATCCGGCCACTCCATGGGCGGTCATGGCGCGCTGACCATCGCACTCAAGAACCCGGGCCGATACAAGTCCGTATCAGCCTTTGCGCCGATCGTTGCGCCATCCCGGTGTGCGTGGGGACACAAGGCACTCGGTGGATATCTCGGAGAAGACCGGGACGCGTGGGCTGCATATGATGCCTGCGCATTGATTGCCGATGCGCCACAGCGTCTGCCCCTGCTGGTCGATCAGGGTGGAGCGGACAGCTTTCTTGAAGAACAGCTCATGCCGCATTTGCTGGAAGAGGCCTGCACCAAAGCCGGTCACCCGCTGACGTTGCGCATGCAGCCGGGTTACGATCACAGCTACTATTTCATTGCAACGTTCATGCAAGACCATGTGCGCCACCATGCCGAGGCCATCTGTGCTTAAATGCTGTGGCATACTTGAAATGAATCAGTGGAAAACCACATCTAGAGAATGATCTTTTCACATGGAACCGTTTGATGGCGCCATATCAGCCCATTCGATCAGGCGCGTCGTGCGGCGCGATGCGGTGCATCGGGCAAACGGCGCAGGAATTGCCGTGCCGGCAGACGCTAAAATCCAGTCAAACGGTTCCATGTGAAATGATCATTCTCTAGAGTATCAAGAGAGAAGCATCGCACCGGGTCATGAAGATGGTACGGTGTGGTGTCGCATTGCGTTGCGTGCAAGGGAGCACTGCATTATAAGGCGCATGACATCGCGACTCAGACCTTGCCTGTCGTGGGCAAAGTGTGAAGCGCAGGACGCCGGATGGCGCATGGATCCCCATTAATGCAAACCGAGACGCATCAAGCTCGAAAGGATTGATTTTCAATGCCATGGAGCAATCAAGGTGGTGGCAACAATAACAACAATGACAACAAGGGCGGTGGCCCTTGGGGGCAGGGACAGAGCGGCGATGACGGCGGCCGCGGTTCAACGCCTCCGGAGCTGGAAGACCTGATCAGGAAAGGTCAGGACAAACTCAAGGATATTCTGCCGGGTGGCTTTGGTGCCGGTGGCAGAGGCGGCTCGACCAAACTGCTCTGGGTGCTCGGCGTTGCTGCGGTTGCGGCTTATGTGGGCTACAAGGGCTTTTATCAGGTGCAGGCGGAACAGGTCGGCATCGAACTGTTGTTCGGTGCGGCCAAGCCTGACGAAAACGGTCCGGGACTGCATCATCACTTCTGGCCGTTCGAAACCGTTGAAACGCCGGCCGTGGAATTAGAGAATGTCGAAAATGTCGGCGCAAAAGCGACGGGAAGCGTCAACGAAGGCCTGATGCTGACGAGTGATCAGAACATGGTGCAATTGTCGTTCACCGTGCTCTGGCGCATCAGCGATCCGCGCAACTTCCTGTTCAATGTGAAGGATCAGAGAGAAATGATCCGCTTCGTTGCAGAAAGCGCGATGCGTGAGGTGGTCGGGCAGACAAATGCGCAGGAAATCCGGACCACCGGCCGTGACGATGCGGAAGCCGCGGTAACGGAACTCATTCAAAAGACCCTGGACAGTTAC
>JAJFHM010000097.1 GCA_021775625.1 Hyphomicrobiales bacterium
GTCTGCGTGTGCAGATCATTGGGGTTCTGGACAACGCCGGATGCGTCCAGGTCGACCTGGCCACCGACCCAGAACATATCGCCACAGCGCACTCCATGCTTGTGGGTCACATTGATCGGCCACGCCCAGTGGCCTTGCGGCCAAACATGTTGCTTTTCCATCTGCAGTCCCTCCACTCGAGCGCTTGGCATTCAAAGGATAATCGGACCTCAAGAAATTCGCCCCCTTCAAAATTTTCACTGCCAACCCATATCTTTATTTGAGGGTTGCGGAAAGACCGGGGCAAGATCGTTTCGCAACAGGGAGATCATGCTCTAGGTACGCGGAGCAGAACGCTTGCGACGGACCATCATACATCGCTTGTTCAAAGCGCAGCCGGTCATCCTCGGAATTGCGGCTTTATTCGTATCCACGACGCTTCTGGCCGACGATGCCCCCTGCAAGCGCGATGCAGTTCGGGCGTTTTCCACACTCACCTCATCGGGCCCGTTCCGCTATGAGACGAAGCAGGTCGAGAACGGCTCGCTGCTGCGCGAATCCGGAGAAATCGTGCCTGGCTCGGCACAGCACGTTCTGATTCACAGTTCAAACGAAACCCCCAACGAAGGCATCCAGATCGGCGGCATGGCTTGGACCAATGACGGTTCCGGCTGGGCTGCGCCGATCGCAACGGCACGGACGATCCTGTCTTACGTGCCTGAGTTTCCGTTTCAGATCAAACAGGCGCGGTGCGGTGACATCGTCAATCTGGATGGCCGGAAACTTGATCTGTTCGACATCAAAATGACAGATGCCTCGGCCCCTCGCCAAACGCTCTACGTGGACACCACCACAAAACTGCCGGTACGGCTGGAACGGACAAACGACGACGAAAACCTTGAGGTCACCACATACAGCTTCGATAGCTCAATTCGTATTGCAGCGCCCCCGGTCGACCTGAACGGCCGCCGCAGACGCTCCGAGACCACGTACCACCAGAGCGTTGCCGGTTCGGACCCGCAGTGCCGGGCAAGGGTTCTCAAGGCGGTGCAGAGAGCAAACGCGATTGGGTCCTTTACGTTCAAGGTCCAGGGGCGGCTTGTGGCCGGGATCTCGGCCATTACGGGCTTCGTAGTCACCCCGAACGCGCTGCACTACAAACTTGTCGGCCTCACATCTCATGGCGGCGGCAATGAGCGGGTCGTCATCGGCACTCAAGTTTGGGACAAGGTGTTCCGCTGGTCGCATGTCAAACACGACGGGGGCTATCTTAAAACCTTCCTCGCGAGCGCTCTGCCGGACACGACCAATATCGGCGCTACCGTTTGCCCGAAGACGATCGATACGCGTTTGTCCGTTTATGAGTATGACTTTTATCAAGATACCGGCACGGCGCGGGAGTTTGTCGAGCACAGACGGCTGACCATCCGGGAACGGACCGGCGCGCCGGCAAAAATCGAAACCCTCGATGCGCATGGAAATGTGCTGAGGATCGAGAACCGGCATTACCGGGCGGATATTTCCATCGAACCGCCTCTGGTCGGGTCCGCAAAGCCGGTCCGCCACGCCAACCGGCGCTGAAACCTCTTTAGGCCTCAGCGCGGGCGCGCCACAGCTCCCAGGCGAACTTCGCCCGCACGCCAATGTCGAGAAATGGCCGCGGCGGTAACAGTTCCGGTGTGCCCAGGGCTTCAATGTCGGCAATCAGCGGATTGTCCTGGCCGGTTGCCAAATCTGCGGCCAGCATGCCGCTTATCGTGCCCTTGGTTACCCCCACCGCATTCTGGCAGATGGCGGAATGAACGTTGCCGGCCACCCGGCCGAAACCCGGTGCATCGTTGCGGGACAGGCAGAGAAAACCGGTCCAGGTGTGTTCCATGGTAACCTCATCGAGCATCGGGAAGCGCTGGTTGAACAGGCGTTGATGCTGCTGGCGTACGCGGGCACGTTTGGCGTCCGTCTCCCGGAAATCCGGCTTGTAGTAGATGTCCTGCCGGATCAGAATGCGATGATCCTTCGTATAACGCATGGTTATGCCGGCAAAGGCGTTGGCGGGGGTTAGGCCCCAGTTTTCGACACTGCCCATAGCCTTTTGTTCCTGGGCTGTGAGTTGCCGGGTGAGGCTGGCGTGGGCCGCGAACACCAGCAGCCGGCTCTTGAAGAAGCCGAATTTTTCCGCAAATCCGTTGACCGCGATGACCATTTGCGGCGCATAGGCCGATCCGCCGGGCGTGGTCAGGCGCACACCATTGTGAAAATCCACTTCGGTGACCGGCGAATGTTCGTAGATGGACACGTTGGAAGGCATGTTGTCGGCGAGCCCGCGGGTCAGCGCTGCCGGGTTCATCAGGATGTTTCCCGGCGTGTAGACCGCAGCCTTGAAGTGGGGCGTGGCGATTTCTGAACGCAACGCGTCCGTATCAACCCAGCGGTAAGGTTCGTTGATGGCCTCGAGCTCCTCCGCGAATGGCCGCAGAATGTCGTCAACGCCGCGCTCAGATACAGCGGCGTGGTATTTGCCGCGCTGTTCCCAGTCGCAGGCAATGGTGTGGGTTTTCACCATGTCTTCGAGATGGGAAATGGCCGTGCGCGCAAGCCGCATATGCGCCTCTGAGCGGGCCAGTTCCTCAAGCGAATTCCCGGTATTGTGCGGCAGGTCTATGGCAAAGCCGGAGTTGCGTCCCGATGCGCCCTCGCCGGCTTCCTGTGCCTCGATCAACACCACCTTGTCGTTTGGCCGGTTCACCGCCAGCCGGCGTGCGGCCGCAAGGCCGGCATATCCCGCGCCGACGACGATCCAGTCGGCGCGGATGTCCCCGTCAAGCGTTGGGTGCGGCGTCCGCGCGGGCAAAACGGCACTCCAGCCATTGGTGTTGTCATCTGAGGGCAAAACGGAAATTTTGGACATGGTTTCAATCCGTTGGAATTACCGGTTGCGAAAATGAATCAACTGGACGAATGGATCGTTGCAAACATGACATCTTCGAACTTGTCGAAGCGCGATGGCGATTTGGCGCTGCTCATGTTCAACTCCTCCAGGCAGCCGCATTCAAGGCATACGGAATAAAATCACATTGATCCCCCCATACACTACTGTATGGTGCCATACAAGAGTGTATGGAAATTGGACCGTGTTGCTATGAACACCGCAGACCTCAACCACAAAACCAGCGAGCCAACGTTGAACCGCGCACACTGGATCGATGTGGCGCTGATCCTGCTCATCGACGACGGCATCGATACAGTGCGCATAACGCGGCTTGCGAACATGCTGGGCGTTACACGCGGAAGTTTCTATTGGCATTTCAAGGACCATGGGGACCTGTGCGAGGCACTTGTCGCCCATTGGAAGCACAACAATACGGCAGCCGTTCTTGAGGCTGCATCGGATACGGCCAGCCTCGATCATGGCATCCTCGCGCTGTTCGATGCCTGGCTGGATGCCACGCGGTTCGACCCACGGCTCGATTCGGCCATGCGCGACTGGGCAAGGCGATCAGACGACGTCCGCAATGCGGTTGAACAGGCCGACGCCGAACGCATCACGGCGATTGCAGACATGTTCGCCACGCACGGATATGAAGCGACGGAAGCGCTCATCAGGGCGCGCATCATCTATTTCGGCCAGGTCGGTTATTACGCCCTCGATATCGACGAAACGCTGAGCCAGCGCATGGGGTATCTCGAAGCCTACTATCGCGGCTTCACGGGCCGGGAGCTGAATGCCGATCTGGCCACCGAATATCGCGCCCGGCATCTGGACACGCCTGAATGGTCCTCTCAGGAAGGCACAGCGTGATGACAGCAAGAGCACAGGGAACACGGCGCGGCGGGCGCCGGCAAATGCGGTCTGAGCGTGCGGGCGGAAAGAAGCACGGCCGCGGTCTTCCAAACCCGGTCTATACACGCCTGAAAAATCCCTACACGCCCATAGAGCAATTCTCGGTCGACCACATCGAGGCCATCCACACTACCTCCCTCACGATCCTCGAGGAGATTGGGATCCGGGTGCTGAACGACGAAGCCAGAACGATATTCAAAGACGCTGGTGCTGACGTGGATGAAAGCACACTCCATGTACGCCTCGATCGCGACATGCTCCTGGCGGCCATTTCGACCGCACCCCGTGAGGTTAAGCTGCACTCGCGCAACCCCGCCCGTGACGTGACGATCGGCGGGCCCAACGTGGCGGTCGCGACGGTCGGTGGACCACCGAACATCTCGGACATGGACGGCGGGCGGCGGCCCGGTACGCTCGCCGATTTTGCAAACCTTGCCCGTCTGGCGCAAAGCTTCGACGTGGTTCATGTTCTGGGCCCCATGGTGGAGCCCATGGATCTGGAACCATCGGTGCGGCACCTCGACAGCACTCTCGCCATGCTGACACTGACGGAGAAAATACCCTTCGTTTATTCCCGCGGCCGTGAAGCCGTGGCGGACGCTGTGGAAATGATCCGCATATCCCGCGGCCTCACGCAGGATGCGCTGGAACGGGAGCCGAGTTGTTTCACCGTGGTCAATGCCAATTCCCCGCTTCAGCTCGATGTGCCGATGTCCAAGGGCGTCATCGACTTTGCCCGCATGGGCCAGTTGATGATCCTCACCCCCTTCACTCTTGCCGGCGCCATGGCGCCGGTGTCTCTGGCCGGAGCGCTTGCACAACAAAATGCCGAGGCACTGTCCGGCATCTGCCTGGCACAACTGACCAATCCCGGCTGCCCGGTGGCCTATGGCGGTTTCACCAGCAATGTGGACATGAAAAGCGGTGCACCGGCCTTCGGCACGCCGGAATATGTCAAGGCGGCCTTCGCCACCGGACAGCTGGCGCGACGCTACGGTCTGCCGTGGCGATCATCCAACGTCAACGCCTCCAACGCGCCCGATGCTCAATCCGCCTACGAATCGCAAATGGCGCTGTGGGGAGCCCTTATGGGCGGCGCGCAGTTCATCATGCATGGCGCCGGGTGGCTCGAGGGCGGTCTCACCGCGTCATATGAAAAGTTCATCATCGACGTTGAAATGCTGCAGGGATTTGCAAAGCTGTTCCAGCCGGAACCCTGCGACGATGGCGCCCTGGGGCTTGACGCCATCCGCGAAGTCGGCCCGGGCGGGCACTATTTCGGCGCGGCCCATACGCTTGAGCGTTATGAGACCGCCTTTCACGAGCCCCTGCTCGCGGACTGGCGCAATTATGAAAACTGGCAGGAAGACGGCGCCAGGGACGCCACCTGGCGGGCCAACCGCATCTATAAGGAAACCCTTGCCAACTTCGAGGCCCCGGCTCTTGATCCGGGCGTCAGGCAAGAACTTGAAGAGTTCGTTGCGAAACGCAGGGCTGCGGGCGGCGCCGACCTCGAATCGTAAATTACAAATTGTCAAACCACGGCGGCACTGCCGTATCTGAGGCTCCTCGGTGTACAATCCTCCCCTCGTTCCGGACGACTTTGACGTCCCTGCCTCGTTTGAAACTGGGCGCATGCGCCTTCGCACATTGACCATGAACGATGCGGCCATGGATTTCGATGCCGTCATGGCGAGCGAAGAACGGCTGCGGACGGTCTTCAGGCCAGGCGGCACCTGGCCGTCCGGATTGACGCTTGAACGCAACATTTTGGAGTTGGGATGGCATGAAACGGAGTTCCGGCTGCGAACCTCTTTTGCCTACACCGTCGTCACTCTCGATGAGACGGAAGTCATGGGCTGTGTGTACATCTATCCAACCGCCAAGCCGGGTTACGATGCCGAAGTGACGATGTGGGTGCGACATTCGCGGGTTGGCGAAGGATTGGACGAACATCTGTTTGAGACGGTGGAGCGCTGGATTGCCGCTGTCTGGCCACTGGAAAACCCCGCCTATCCCGGGCGGCGGATCGGCCATGAGGAATGGCGGGCCTTGTCTGGACCGGAACCTCAACCAAGGTAAGCGGGCGATGTCTCGGTGGATGCTGCAATCAAAAATTGATGTCCAGATATTCGCGCTCTACAACAACTTCGAGTGCTTGCGCACCGGCCAGCATTTCTTCGTATGCTTCACGGCAGCTTCTGAGCTTTTGCAACTGATCCTCGTTCGGCACTCCGCCCTGTGCAGTCGTTGCAGTGTGGAATAGCTCTTTCAGATAAACACCACGCAGTTTCGCCACCACCGCCATCACCGGCAATATGTCATCATTCTCCAGCACCGGGATCATCGGGTTCATAACTTCCCGGTTAACCTGGCGGACGATATGCTCCATTTGCTGGAGCTTTTTTTTGGTGCTTTGTTTGGCAGGCTGCATGGTCACGTTTCTCGTCGACTTGTTCTGCTGTTGGACCGGCCAAGTATGTCGTTGGCGGGTTGACAACGGCTTAACAGTCCGGTCCTCAGTTGATGGTCGACGTACCAGGCCGCGGGCAATCCAGACAGCCATTACGCGGGTGCAGATATCGGCACCACGGCGCGGCTGCTCCTATATCGAGTGATAAGTTTTTAGTCTGCGCGATTGGTCACAAATGTCGTTGTTTTATCGCCTGCAAGCACGCCGCGACGACGGACCGCACAGGACCAAAACGCCGACAGTTTACTCCAGATGTGACCTCTCAACAGGTTGTTCATTCGATCCGACTTGAGAAGCTGAGTATTGCGAGAAATCGGGGTGTAGTCGGCCGTTTTCTTGCGATCTGGGATTCATTTTCCGGTCGATCTGTGACTCTCTCAACGCTCAAAACGGCTTCTTAACAACGGGCGAATGAGTCGCCGTCATCGAGACGTGGTGTTAGTCCCTTGTCCAGAGTTCTCAAGCCGTCGCGCTGTCGTGCTTTGTTGCGTTCTTTAAGGCCTTCGCTTCAAGATATGATTGATTTGCGATATCCGGAAAGCGTCGGGCGAACCATTTATGCGATTTATGCGATATCTTCTGTGCCATTAACTGCGCGGCCAGGAGAGCGAGAAATGAGACTTCCCGGCCTTTCCACGATGAAGCGCTATCTGGCGGCGGAATTGCGGCAAGTGCGCTGTTGAATTCTCTCGTGGTTGTTTGTCGATTGTTCGAATGGGTCGTCCGGCCTTGCACTCCACGGTGCGATTGCTCGGCGTC
>JAJFHM010000098.1 GCA_021775625.1 Hyphomicrobiales bacterium
GGTTTTCCGAACAGATCGAACTCATATGCCCCTTCGACGCTGATCGACGGTTCGATCGAGCGATCGTTATCAAGGGCGATGACATAGCTCAATGCGGCGCCGAAACTGAAGACGCCCGTATAGATTTCCTGTGCGGGAAAGAAAAAACCGATGTTGTCGGTGTAGGCTTCGTCGTGGTTTCGGGAGTAAGACAGCCCAACCGTCGGGGCCAGCGTAAGTGCATCGCTCAAGGGCACATACGCGGTGAGGTTGGCATTCGCATTCCAGCTCTGCGTGTCGAAATTTCCGCGTGAGATCTGATCGGTGATGCGGTTGTCGCCCCATGAGTAAATGAACGATGCATCGAACAGCAGGTAATCGCTCAATGCCACACCGAGATAGGGCCCGACGCTCAATGTGTCTGTCTTGAGTCTGCCCGGTGCGAAAAGGCCGATGCTGTTGCGGATGTTGGAGTGCTCGTAATTGAAGGAAACACCGAGAATCACCTTCTCGCTCAGGGCGTAATCGAGCCCCGTGCCGATAGCTGCCTGCGGTCCCCTGAATTCCGCGCCGAAGTCGTCTGACTCAAGGTAGGTATAACTGCCGTCAACCCAGGTGCCCCACTGCGGGTCGATCGCCGCATCCGCGCCCGCGGGAGAAATTACCCCCAGACCCGGGATCTCCAAGCCATTGCCCGGGTTTCCAGGCGAGCCCGGTCCAAGCCGCCCTTCGACGACCTGCCGGATCATCAAGCGGATGCGTTGTCCGCGCTGAATGACAAGCCGGGGCTGCACAATTCGCTGGACATCATCGAAGAATTCACTGGCTTGCACGGCACCTGGAAGCGCCAGCGCCGCTGCAATCACCAGACCCGCACACAGCGCGAAGCGGACTCCGAACCCTCTGTCTCTCAGGCTTTTCCCCATCTCTCCCCCTCCGCAGATACACACTGACCAGCGCTGGTCCCGGAAACATTCGACGCTGCCACGAAACTGTGTCCCGACTGTGCTGAGTTCGGCATCTTAATCAAGTCAATTCGCAGTGAGTGCCGCATTAGAGTGGGATCAGTTTACGTAGGATCAGTTTGACCGGGTTTTCGCGCCTTCCGGACTGCGATACGACGCTCGCCCGATGCACCACATAGCGCCGCGCGCCTGTTGGGTGGTGCCGAATTTGGTGCCGCACGGGTGAGAAGTTGCCATTTGCCCGGGATTTCGGGCATAGCTGTGCCGTTCTGCGCGGGTTGTAGTGCTCAGACACCCGTTGATCGGAAACCGTCAGAGTCGTGACCACAAAGCCCGCACGGGTAAACAGTTCTCCCGGGCGCCATCCAACCCTGGCCACGACCCGGCGCGGGATCCTCCAGCTCTCCGCTTGGTCGGTGAAGTTGGCATAATGCCACTCAACAGCGTTGGATGGACGACCCTTCCGTCGCTCCGTATTCCAAAGGTTCAGAACAAAATATCGCCACTTTGCAGGTCCGTTGCGGTTACATTCTGCAGGATCACCGTGTCGCCGTATGGCGTCGTGATATGCGTGTCGGCGTCAATCTGTTCGATTTGAAGCGGGACTTTCTTGATATCGAGGCTCTGGAAATCGAGAACGTCAAAGCTCTCTTTACCCGCCACGAAATCGTAGATGGTGTCGGTTCCACTACCCTGGTTGAAGATGAAGTGGTCACCGCCGTCACCGCCCCATATGTCATCATCGCCTGCGCCGCCAACGATCTGGTCGCCGCTTGCGCCGCCATAGATCTCATCATTGCCGGCAGCACCGTCAATGTCGTCATTGGCGGCACCTCCCACCAGCAGGTCATCGCCGCCGCCGGAGAAAAAGGCATTGTGATCGTCGCCGCCGATGGCCTCAATGCGGCCTGCGTGGCCGATCAGCCCCGGGTAGCTGCCGGTGACATCGAGCAGGTTGTTGCCATCGCCGAAGTCGATTTGAATGACACCATCGTAGGCCGGGGCCAGGTCTTCTTCGATATCCAGGTAGTTATCGCCATCGCCAAAATCGAACACAAGATGTTCAGCGTTAAAGACCGAGAGCGTCTTATCGAACGGGCTTCCTGTGATCCCGGAAGTGACGTGAAGAGTGTCGCTGAAGCTTAAGTCGAGCGTGATGGTGTTGACCTCGCTGGTCTCGTCCACCAGATGAATTGTGTCCTGGTCTCCGTTACCGAAGCGCACTTGTCCGCCGCCAGCATGGCCTTCGCCTTCCGCAAAGCGCCACAGGTAGGTGATGTCGGTTCCTGTCTCCAGCGCGAAGAGATCGTCATCGCCGGCGCCGCCATCATAGATGATGTGGCCGTCTTCCAACGACGTACCGGTCAGTGAATCGACATGTAGGCTGTCGTTGTCATCCCCGGAGTTGACCTCAATGGTCTCGATGCCACTGAGCTCAGCCGCGAACCGTCCCGGTTCGCCAGGAATTCCGCTGTTGATGTTGGATCCAATCTCTAACAGTACGTTGTAGTCTTCTGCCGGCGACGCGGGCTCGCTGCCAAATATCTTCTCAATCTGTATGTTGTCCACGAACCCCTCCTCGGTCAGCAGGCCATTCGTGACAACTGTGTCGGCTCCGTTACCACCATAAATCCGGTCATCGCCTTGTTCGGGGTTGAAGATGATGGTGTCATCGCCGTCATCGCCGAACACCGTGTCATTGCCCCTGTCGCCGTTCAGAATATCGTCGCCGGCTCCGCCGAATACCGCATCGTTGCCACCACCGGCACTGATGTAGTCGTTGCCAGTGTAACCGGAGACAAAATCTTGCTGATTGCCGGTGACGATGACATCGTCGCCTTGCAGCAATATTTCCCAGATGGAATTGAAGTCGTTGGCGGCCAGATCGACCAGGGACGTATCGCCCAGCACCAGACTGGCAATCTGAGTTCCGGTCTTGCCGTCATAGATCGAGACTGTAGTAACGGTGCCGGCGATCGGATTGCCTTCCTTGTCATAGGCAAAGCCCGTGCCGGTGATCTGAACGGTGTTGTTTTCGTGTGAGCGGTACTCGTAGTGGGTTTTGGACGATGATAGGAACTGGTCAAAACCCCATTCCTGCCAGTCGAACATGTCAAATCCAATGCCGTTTCCGGTTGTCAGGTTGGCCATTTTCTTCACTCCTCTTTGGTGCGGCACCTGAGTGCCCACGCGTTCTCGTCCTCTGTGTGACGCGGCCAGCGGGAAAAAGGTTCAAACCCGCCCGCATGTAAATGCCTGAACGGTCCGTTTGGGAGGGGTGGCTGGATTCTGCCGCCTGATCGCCGGCGGAGATCCGGAACTGCAAATCAGTGTTCCAGCAGGGACTGAAGGCCGCCGCTGGAAAAAAACAACGCACGGTTGAACCTTTCGGCGTGCGGCAGCGTCCAATCCTGCGAGTGAAACTTTTGGGATAAGGAACCAGACCATGACCACGACCAAGCAGGACAGCGTGAGCACAACCACAAAGACCTCAAGCACCACACAGAAAACCGATACGCAGACCACTGAAACAACCGCAGCGACTTTTCTCTCCGCAGGTGGGGCACCCGATGTCTCCACATTATCCGTAGACGCCTTCAGCGCGTTGTATTCCGAGCTTGATCAGGTCTGGGACACCGAAGAATTCGCCGGTGGCAGTGTTGCGGGAACGAACGATGATGCGTTCGTGTTCGCCAGCGCCGACGACAGCGATGAAACAGTTGATGTTGGCCTCAAGGCATCAGGCGATGATCTCTTCAGCGACGGCACCGCCGATACGGCAGGCAGCGGCGACAGCATCGTCATGGTGCCGCAAACCACAGCGGCCAATGTCATCAATGGCACCAACGGCATCGACCTGCTCGTAGGCACCGACGGTGAAGACGAGATCCATGGCTTTGGAAGTACAGATCTCATTTATGGCCTCCGCGGAAACGATGAGATCTATGGCGGCGGTGGATATGACCGGTTGTTTGGTGGCGGTGGCCGTGACCTGATCTATGGTGGCCGCGACGGTGACGTTGTTGTTGGCGAGCGTGGCAGCGACACCCTGTACGGCGATGACGGTGACGACTTCCTTTACGGCGGTCGTGGTCGTGACAGCTTGTACGGCGGTGCCGACAATGACGAATTGTACGGCGGAGACGGTGCTGATTTCCGACTTTATGGCGGAGCTGGAAACGACAAGGTATACGGTGGCGCGGGCGACGATACCCTGCTGAACCAATTGGGCAACGACCAGCACTATGGCGGCGGCGATGACGATACATTCTTAGTCCTTGGTCTCGGCCCAGGTACTGACAATGACCTCTTCGACGGCGGTGACGGCATCGACACGATAGATTTTACCGGTGCGCATGGCCCGGTCGATATTGCGCTGTGGGATACCGGCCCACAAGATTTTGGACTGGGCCAGGACACATTCATCGATATCGAAAACGTGATCGGTTCCAGACATGGCGATCATATATCCGGCACCACCGGAAACAACCGTTTGGAGGGCGGCGCCGGAAGGGACATCATCGACGGTGGACCCGGCAACGACTACCTCGCCGGTGGCGCGGACGACGATGTTCTGAGCGGCGGCACAGGCAACGATTCCTATGTCGGCGGCAGCGGCACTGATACCGCAAGCTTCAATGGATCGGGCACCGGTGTTGTCGTGGATCTCAGACTGAACGGTCCGTACAACACAGGTGAGGGGATCGACAGCTTCTCCAGCATCGAAAACATTATTGGTTCCAGTCTGGCGGATATCATCTATGGCAACGACACCGAGAACAACCTGCGCGGAGGCGACGGCGATGACCTGATCTGGGGCGCCGGCGGCAACGACCACGTCTTCGGAAGCGACGGAAATGATTGGGTTTGGGGCGCTGATGGAGACGACACCGTTCACGGCGATCAGGGCAGCGATGTGATCAGTGGCGGTGCCGGCAACGATACGCTCATAGGTGGATTTGGCTACACACCGGCCGATGACGGAGTTGCGGACATATTTGTTTTCAGACCTGATGACAGCCACGATAGAATCTCGGACTTCGAAAGCGGTGTCGACAAGGTCTTTGTGGAGGCCCTCCATAACATCACCGAATACTCCGACCTCACCATAGTGAACATTGCGAATGGCGCTGCTGTAGCCAGCTTCACCGGCCCTTTTCAAGGCGGTGACCTAGGCTCGATAACGTTCGCTGGCGTCAGCGCTGCACAACTCACCGCAGACGATTTCGTGTTCTTTTGATACCGAAATCACCCATGCGCCCGAATTGAACGCTCCGCCAATGAGGCGGGGCGTTCGCCATCTCGAAGCTCGCATACATCGACACCGCTACGCGCCAGTGTCATTTTTGGAAATCGAATCCACTTTTCGTTTCAATGGCGGAGAGTCTGGGACTGGCACATTATCCCCGAGCTGTTCCGAAGCCGACAACGTCGGGAGTAGGATGCTGACCGGACTTGCTCCGGGGCAGTTTCACTGAACTGCGTTTATGGATGAACGGCCAGGGGCAGCGCTCTACTTCCGCGCCGACGTCACCGGCCGCAGCCGGCATTCGGATGCATCGAGATGGCTGGTGATCAGTTTGGTCTGCGAGCGGTCCGAGACGAACGTCCGGAACAGCACAGGCGGCCCAACAGAACCCTATGAGCCCGCTTCCATTATCCGCCGGCGCAGGCTGTCCACATGCTCCTTCATTGCAGCGCTGGCGCCCTCGGCGTCGCGCTTTTCGATGGCCTCGAACAATGCGCCATGTTCAGAGCCGGTCAGCCCGAAATCGTGGAATTGCCAGTGTGGCAGGAACCAGATACGCGACATGCGTTCGTGGATCGGCCTCAGGAAATCCGCGAGCAAATGGTTGCCGGCGATTTCAGCGATCATGGTGTGCAGGCGGCGGTCCATTTCCATGAGTTTGGACTTGTTTGCCGACTCACGTTTGGCGTCATATTCGTCGAGCAGATCCCGCAGGGCGTTGATGTCGGCTTGGGTGGCCTTTTCGGCACACAGGGCGGCGCAATATGGCTCCACCAGGGCGCGCACCTCGAGGGCGAGAAAGATTTCGCTCAATGAGTCGGATTTTACCAGGATGCCTTTGCGTGGAATGATTTCCACCAGGCCTTCCTGCTGCAACCGGTGTAACGCCTGATGCACTGGCGTGCGGCCCAGTTTGAGGTCAGCGCAGATCTGTGCCTCTTGCAGGAACTGGCCCGGCACATATTTTGCCGACACCAGCCGGTCCTTTATTTGCTCATACGCCTTGTCGGACAGGGTTTTGGTCTTGGGCGGCACGGAGGAAGCCTTCCTTGATCTCGATGAGGACCCGCGTCCCGTCACCTGATAGTTCATTTGAGCTTCTTGGGGCAGTTTGTGATACGTGAGTCTGCCTTTATGAAGTGCAGCTAATATATCACGTGATGCACACCAAGCAAACTACGCACCCAACAACAACATGAACGCGAACAGCGCGAACGCAGCTGCAGTGATCCATCCGGCAAGTGCAAACGTGCGCCAGCTGACCATGCCGTGTTCTGAACCCGCCGCCGTGTGTGATTTGGCAGAGGGAGCACGCGGGACAACCGTTCGAGCCGCAGCACCATCCGACACCGGCACTGCGACCTGACCGGAAACGATCTCGGAGAACCGCCCAAAAAACTGATCCGCCACCTTGTTAGCAGCACCTTGTATGAGCCTGGAGCCGAGTTGTGCGATCTTGCCGCCGACCTGGGCTTCCGCATCATAGGTGAGCTGCGTGCCTCCCTCGACTTCTTCCAGGCTCACCAGCGCGCCGCCCTTGGCGAAGCCGGCGACACCTCCGCTGCCCTGCCCGGTGATGCGGTAGCTGCGCGGTGGATCAAATTCGGACAGGATAACCTTGCCGGAAAAACTGGCGCTGACGGGTCCGATCTTCTGGCGCACCTGGGCGGTCAGTTCGGTGTCCGAGACTTTCTCCAATTGCTCGCACCCGGGAATGGACGCCTTGAGGATTTCAGGATCATTCAGGCCCGCCCACACCGTGTCGATCGGTGCCGGGACCAGATGCTGACCGGAAAACTCCATGATCTCATCCAATCCTTGTTACGTGTTGACAGGGGGGTCCGCTGCAATCAGCGGGGTCCTTGCCCGAGATAGGCAACGCCTTCGATTTCGACCAGGATTTCCGGTGTGGCCAGCGCGCTGACTTCGACCAGGGAGCAAGCGGGGAAATCGCCGGAGAAAAATTCCGCCCTGCCTTTCCAGACTTTTTCCCGCTCATCAATTCTGGTTACGAATATGGTCAGCTTCACGAAGTCGGCCATGGAGCCGCCGGCGGCTTCGACGAGATGCTTGAACTTCTGGAAAATCGCTTTGGTCTGGACATATTCATCATTGCCTTCGATGACGTTGAGGTCCGTCCCGCGTGCGGTCAGCCCTGATATATAGGCGATATTGTTGACCACCATGCAGTTCGACCACAGCTCGGGCGACGGTTCTGTGACAGCATCGCTTCTAACGCGTTGGATGGACATGATTGTTTCCTCTCACTTAATCGGTTTGCAATGCGTTGGCGATGGCGCGTTCGACCACTTTTGGCAAGACCTGCGCCCGGTAGGTGGCGCTTGCGAACGTGTCATCGTTGAAGTGCTTCGGGTCCCGGTCGATTGACGCGATTGGCTGTGGCGACAGGCCGCCGGCGAAGGCCTGCTCAACGCCTGGTTCGCGAAATACGCAAGTCTCCACGCCGTTGATCGCACACCGGATGGTGCCGCCGAAATCGGCGACGAAGGCGCCAGCGGTAACATATCCTGATGCCGGGTGTGGCAGCTTGAAGTAGCCTGCCCGATCCGGAATCGGGAAACTGATCGAGACGATAATTTCGTCCGGCGCCAGGACGGTTGTGAACATGCCGTCAAAAAAGTCATCCGCCTCGATTTCGCGCCGGTCGGTGGTAATCGTGGCGTTCAATGCGAGCACCGCGGCAGGATAGTCGGCTGCCGGATCGTTGTTGGCGATCGAGCCGCCAATCGTGCCCATATTGCGGACGAGGGGGTCGCCGATACCGCCCGCCAGATGTGACAATGCAGGCAGGGTAAAACTAATCTCGGGCGCTTCCGCCACTTCGGCATGCCGGGTCATGGCACCGAGCGTCACCGCATCGGTATAGATTGTCACACCGTGCAGCGCATCAATCCCCTGAAGGTCGATCAGCGTTGAATGCGCCGCCAGGCGATGTTTCAGGGTGGGCAGCAAAGTTTGACCCCCGGCCAAAAGCTTCGGTTCCACATCGGACCGCAGGATCGCCTGCGCCTCGGCAAGCGAGTTCGGTCGAATGTAGTCAAAATCATACATTTCTCAGCGCTCGGCCTTGGCTGCGGTCCGGCGCATGTTGTCGGCGCCCTCGATTATTGCGTCGATGATGTGGAGATAACCGGTGCAGCGGCACAGATTGCCTTCCAGTTCACGCCGAACGATCTCGGGTGTCAGCGAAGCGTGGCGCTCCGAGATGGCGATCGCCGTCATGATCATGCCGGGCGTGCAATAGCCGCATTGCAGCGCGTGATTGTCCTTGAACGCCTGCTGCATCGGGTGCAGCGCATCGCCGCTCGCGACAAGGCTTTCGATGGTCTCAACCTCTGCTTCGTGCGCCTGTGCTGCAAGAACCGTGCAGGATTTGACCGGGCGGCCGTTCAGGTGAACCACGCAGCAGCCGCATTGCGTCGTGTCGCATCCCACATGGGTACCGGTGAGGCGCAGTTCTTCGCGCAGAAACTCGACCAGAAGCATGCGCCCCTCGATCTGACGCGAAACCTGTTCACCGTTAACAGTTATGGAGAGCTCAAACATTGCGGGCGGTGCCACGGATCACGCGGTCGACTTGTCGTCGTCGGCGAGGAATCCGCCAATTGTTTCGTCTGTGTGGAATGACGGCTTCTCGTAATAATGTGGCCCGTCATAAATCTCGATCAGCACCGATTTGGTCCGCGCAACCGTGGGGCCATGCGGGTGGTCTTTGGGATTTTTGTAATAGGAGCCGGCTTTGAGGACGATATCGGAGTCGGTGTATTCATACTCACCCTCCAGGCAGTACATGAACTGGTTCGATGCATGGGAGTGTTTGATCGGAATCCCGCCGCCTTCTTCGTATTCCAGAAGCGCGATGCTGGCGCCGGTTTCCTCGTTCTTGTGCAGGAAATACTGCCTGAATCCATATTCCGGAAAGTCCAGCCACTGGTCGGGATCGAGATCCTCCCGGTTTATCAGCACTTCCAACGTCATTGTTTCCTCCTTCGCTCCCTGGATCCCGCGGTTCACGCTGTTTGCGAACCGCCGGCCCGTCGGGCTTCGATGATGATTTGTGAGAGTGCGGGGAATGGAAATTCACCACGCTGCGGATAGTCGATGGCGTCTTCAATCGCCTGAAGGATTGTCGGCGGCGCAGCGATGGTCCCCATTTCCGCCCCGCCCTTGACGCCAAGCGGATTGGTTTTCGTCGGCACCGGGTGCACATCGCCTGCGATATCAGGCATGTGGTGCGCCCGTGGCATGCCGTATTCGGTAAATGCAGCCGTCAGCAACTGCCCGCTCTCGTCATAAATTACGCGCTCGAACAGCGCCGGCCCGATGCCTTGCGCCACGGAGCCATGCAGTTGGCCTTCAAGCAACAGCGGGTTTGCCACAAAGCCCACATCGTCCACTGCCACATAACGATCAACAAGAACCGTGCCGAAGTCGGGGTCGATTTCGACTTCTGCGATGTGGCATCCGTTGGGATAGTTTTGCGGGCTTGCGGAATAATACCCAACCGCTTCGAGGCCGACGCCAAGTTCGACAGGGAACCCCATAGGTCTGTATGCAGCCTTTGCCGCATCCGGCAGGGTGACGGACTTGTTGGTGTTGGCGAGCGCAAATATGCCCTGATCGAACGAAATGTCTGCCGCATCCGCAGCCAGCATCCATGCAGCGATACGCCGGGCCTTCTCGATAATCTCATCACATGCAAAGCGCAGAGCGGATCCGCCGACGGTGATCGACCGCGAGGCATAGGTGCCACCGCCATGGGAAACCTGGTCGGTGTCGCCGTCGACAAAACCGATCTCGTCGAACGGCACTCCGAGCCAGTCGCTCACCATCTGCGCATAAATGGTTTCGTGCCCCTGACCGTGTGAGAATGTGCCGGCAAGTATGGTGGCGCGGCCGCTCGGGTCGAAGCGGACTTCCATACGTTCATTGCTGATCGCCGCCACTTCGATAAAGCAGCACAAGCCGCGACCACGCAGCTTGCCATCTTTCTCGGATGCCTTCTTGCGGGCTTCGAACCCTGACCAGTTGGCAACCTTCAGCGCCTTGTCGAGCACAGCCTGGAATTCGCCGCAGTCATAAGTATCGAGGAGAGCATTCTTGAACGGCATCTGCTCAGCTTTCACCAGATTTCGCCGCCTGATTTCGACGGGATCGATACTCAGCACCTGGGCGGCCTTGTCGAGAATGCGTTCAATGAAAAAGGTCGCCTCAGGCCGCCCTGCACCGCGATAAGACGTGGTTGACCGGGTGTTGCTGTAGGCGCCTTTCACCTGCACGTGAGCGGCCGGAACCGCATACGGCCCGGTGACCATGCGCGCCGTCAGAAACGGTGACACCCCGCCCGCAGGTGCCAGGCGGCAGCCGAGGTTATGGCAGGTGTCCACTTTGAGGCCGAGAACGCGACCCTGATCGTCGAGTGCAATCCGTCCAGCCGCCATCTGGTCGCGTCCATGATAGTCGGTCAGAAAGGATTCGGTGCGGCTGGCAATCCACTTGACCGGGTGGCCGGTCCTCCGGGACGCCCAGAGCACAACCGCTTCTTCGGGAAAAAGCCTACCCTTCAAGCCGAAGCCGCCGCCAACATCATCGGCCACGACCCGCACCTTGTGCGCAGGCAACTTGAGCACATGTTCCGCGAGCAGCCGGCGCACGCCGTGAGGGTTTTGCGTCGAGGTGGTCAGGGTGAAGCGTTCATTCCGGATGTCATACTCGCCAACGGCGCCGCGTGGTTCCATTGACGCATGGGCGACGCGTGGCTGCCGGGTCGCCAGCTCAACCACATGTGCGGCTGCGGCGAACGCGGCCTCGGTTGCCGCCACATCGCCGATTGAGATATCGAAGCACAGGTTTCCGGGCGCGTCTTCATAGACCAGCGGTGCATTTGGCTCTAGGGCCGCCTCGAGCGTTGCAACCACGCGAAGCTCTTCATATTCGACTTCGATGAGCTCAGCGGCATCGGCGGCCTGCCGTCTGGTTTCAGCGATCACCACCGCAACCGGATCACCAATTGCCATGACCCGGTCGTGCACCAGAACCGGGAAGGGGGTGCGGTGCCAGATACCCTTGGTGATCGCCGGAGGGATACTTTCGCACGGGATGTCGCCGAGCCCGTCGGCCACAACATCGGCACCTGTCAGGATGTCGATGACACCGGGGCCTTCGCGCGCGGTCGATATGTCGATGGAGACAATCCGCGCATGCGCGATGTCGGTTCGGCAAAATGCCGCATAGGCCACATTTGGCGGCCTGACATCGTCCACGTATCGCCCGCGGCCGGTGACAAGGCGGCGGTCCTCCTTGCGCGTGACCGCTTCTCCAAATCCACCTTGTGACGCGCTCTTGATCACCTGCAATCCGATCAATCGAAAAAGGACGGCGGCGGCGCCATCCCCCATTGCGTTGTCTCATCCGCAGTGCCGACGAAGTAGACCGGCTCCCACTCGTGGTTCAACATGTCGGTGTCGGTGTAGTGCTCTACCCGGTTGCCGAACGGATCGAGCCAGTAGTCGTAGATGAGACTGCCCAGATAGTGGCGCCCTACGCCGGCATCCAGCTGCCAGCCTTTTTCGACCAGGTAGTCATGGCCGGCCGTGACAGCATCCAGATCGAGCACTTCGTAGGATGAATGGTGACAGCCGAAGTAAATCGACTCGGCGATCAGAATGCAGTGGTGGTCGACATATTCCGTCCCCCGGTCATGACGCAGGAAAGTCCCCTTGACGATGGGGTCGGGATCGCCCGGCGCGCAGATATAGTCAGACGGCGTGAGCTTGAAGTGTTTTGTGAACCATTCGATCTCGGACGGCGCGTCAGGAACCCACAGCACAAAGTGACCGATCCTGAGAATGGGCGTCGGTTCGGGCCGCTGGCGCACCGCCGCATTATGCCTCAAATGTTCCGACGCAAAATTCATGCGGTAGGAGCGCCGCACCGGCATTTCCGGAACCTTGGCGGCACCGAATTCAAGCCAGATATTGTGGTTGTTGGGCGTGATAAGCGTGACGCGCTTGCCGCCGCCCGGATCGGTTATGTCTTCGATTGCGGAGGCGCCCGGTATCTTGGTCGCTTTCTCCAGATCATCCATGGAGATGACATTGAAGGCGCCGCCGATAAACTTGTTCTCGTCGCCGCGACGGGCAACATGGATATGGTGGGCATCGCCTGAGCCACGCATGTAAAGGGTGTCGTCGGACCGGGCCGACCGCATCATTCCAAAGTCGGTCAGAAACCGTTCCATAAGGTCAAGATCGGGAACTTCATAGGTGGTGTAGGCCACATCCACCAAGCGCACTTTGTCCATTCGGTCTCTCCACCCTTCAATTCGGCGTTGCTTGCTGCCGTGTAGCTTTACAAATACTGCCCGGACACCCGTGAACTCCCCTCCGGCATGTGCCGGCCACCGGAGCTGAGCGCATGCAGAACTTTCTCCGGTGTTATAGGCAGGGACGCGATGCGAACCCCGATCGCGTCATAGACCGCATTGGCGATCGCAGCCGCCGGGTTGACCACGCCGGCTTCGCCAACACCCTTGGCGCCGTAGGGGCCGGCGGGCGATGGGTCTTCAACCAGGATGTTTTCCATCTCGGGCACATCCATGACCGTGGGCAGACGATAGGTCAGCAGGCTGTCGCTCAGAACGCGCCCGGTATCAGGATCGATGACGAAGTCTTCGGTCAAAGCGAAGCCAAGACCCTGGATGGCGCCACCTTCCATCTGGCCTTCGACCAGTTGTGGATTGATGGCGCGGCCGATGTCGTGGGCCACCACATACTTGACCACACTCACGGCACCGGTTTCGGTGTCGACTTCAACTTCGGCAAAGGCGGCCTGGTGATTGGGATGATGTGAGGTTGAAAGATACGATCCGGTGGCGTTGATCTGTGCGCCATCAGCACCAAAGTTGTAGACAGCGGCGTGAGCGACCTCTTCGACATCGAACCGCATGTCGGGGTTCGATGTGAGAAACACTTCTCCCGCCTGCACCTCAATGTCTTCGGGTTTGGCCCTGACCTGGCGCTCTTCAAAGTGCGGAACGGAAAGCTCCTGGATCTGTGCCTTGATTTTCTGTGCCGCTGCCACCACCGCATTGCCGATCACCAATGTCGACCGGCTGGCATGGGATCCGATGTCGAACATGGTGACATCGGTATCGCCGGTGAAGACGCGCATCTGTTCATAGCGCAGCCCGGAGGCTTCCGCTGCGATCTGCGCGAGCGCGCCAAGAATTCCCTGACCCATTTCGCACGGCGAGACGATCAGGTTGGCGGAACCGTCCGGCATGACTTTCATGGCCGCACTGGAGTGCTCGAGCAGGAAGCCGCCGGCGCCGCTGGCATGGTTGAGTATGGACATGCCCACGCCGCGGCGGTGCCGGCCGGTTTTGGCCGCGCCCCAGCCGCACCATTTGGTTTTCCAGTCAAACCGCTCGGAGGCAATTTCGATACACTCCTTCAACCGCGTGTGTTCAAGCTCGCAAGGTATGAAGAAGCTTTGCTCGCCTTCTTTGCGGATGTTCCTGAGACGAAACTCGACCGGATCGATCCCCAGTTTTTCCGCCAGTTTATCGACGGTCTGCTGCACGACGAATGCGCCTTCCGCATTGCCGTAACCGCGGAAGCCGGCAGTAACCGGTGTATTGGTGTAAGCGACCTTTATGTGGCCATGAACATTGTCACAGCGAAACAGGCCAAGCGTTTTTTGCATGTTGACGATGGAGGTCGTCGCGCTGTGCGACAGGTAGGCGCCGGCGTCCGACACGATCTGCTGTTCGATGCCGACGATGGTGCCGTCCTTCATGGCGCCCATCCGGATTGTCTGATGTTGGTCCGTGCGCGACGAATAGCCGAAGAAATCCTCTTCTCTCGTCGTGGTGACCCGTACAGGGCGCTTGGCCCGGCGGGCCAGAACGACGGCAATGGGCTCAACACCGAGCGCCAGCCGGGCGCCGAACCCACCGCCAATCGCGGGAGAAATCCAGCGGATATCACCGTCCTTGATGTCGGTGAAAATCCGCTTCGAGAGGTGTTTCTGCGCGAGATGAGGCCCCTGGGACGGGGAAATGATGTTGAGACGGTCGTTTTCGTCCCACCAGGCAATCGCCGCATCGGTTTCGAGATGGAGGTGCTTCTGCCGCGAATTAACCCCGGAGAATTCAACCACTTCATCGGCTTCCGAGAAGGCTTTCTCGACATCGCCACAGTTGAACGGGTGATCCATCTCGAAGGCGAGATTGCCCGGCGCGTCCTCGTGCACGCCGGGGGCGCCTTTTTCCATCGCATCGAACGGATCGAACACGGCCGGCAGCTCTTCGTACTCGACCTTGATGAGATCGAGCGCATTTTCGGCCGTGTAGATGTCTTCGGCGGCCACCGCGGCGATCCAGTCGCCCACATAACGCGCCTTGTCGGTGAGCACATATTGATCCTGCCGCTCGCCTTCATAAGCGAAGTCGGGCAGGGCCTCGGCCATGGTCGAGCGGGTGAACTTGTTGGGCGGCACATCGTCGTGGGTGACCACAGCGATCACACCGTCGAGTGCAGCCGCCTCTGCGGTGTCGATCGATACGATGCGGGCGTGGGCATGCGGGCTGGAAAGGATGCGGCCCTCCAGCATGCCGGGCACAACCATATCTTCCGTATAGCGTGCCTGGCCGGTGACTTTCGCGGCGATATCCGGTTTTATCAGCCGCTTGCCGACATAGCTCAAATCGTCGCTCATGCCGGGATCTCCTTGGCGTCGGTCATTTCGTTCGCCGCGTCCAGAATGGCCTCCACAATCTTCACATAGCCCGTGCACCGGCAAAGGTTGCCGGATATGGACCGCTTGACGTCTTCTTCGGTCGGTCGCGGATCGGCATTGAGCAGTGCGGACGCCGACATCAGCATGCCGGCGGTGCAATAGCCGCATTGGGAAGCGCAGTGCGTGATGAAAGCTTTTTGCAGCGGATGCAGATTGCCTTGCGAATCAACCAGGCCTTCGACGGTGGTCAGTTCCCGGTCCTGCGCCCGTACTGCAAGGGTGAGGCAGGAGCATATGGGGATGCCGTCAGCCAGCACCGTGCAGGCGCCGCAATTGCCGCTGGCACAGGCCCTTTTGGTGCCTGTGAGACCCAGGTGATCACGCAGCACATCGACCAGCAGCATGTGCGGTTCGACAATCGCTTCGCGCGTCCGGCCGTTGACCTTGAATGTGGCGATTTGTTTCGTCATATGCTGGCGTTACCCTTCAATCGTATCCAGGTCTTCTGCGGGATCGTATTTCGAACGCGCCCGGCTTGCGGCCTGCTCAAGCACGTCGCGCACGAGTACACGGGCATGCTGCGCGCGGACGTCTTCGATCCAGGCCACATCGGTCAGAGGCTCCATGGCATCCACCGCGATGCTGGCGGCTTTCACATAGCTTTCCGTTGTGGCTGGTGCACCGGTCACGGCACTTTCAGCGGCCGCGATCCGGACCGGCTTGAAGTCCCACGAACCGATCACCACCGTTGCGTCAGTGACCACGTCGCTCTCGGTGTCGAGCGTCACATAGGCCGCCGCGTTGATCTTGTGCAGATCATCATGCCGCCGTCTGGTTCTGTAAATCTTGCGGAACGCACTGGCGGCATTGGCGTCCGGAGGCGGCGTTGTCAGTTTTGTGACCACTTCCGGTGCCGTAACGGCAGTTGCGCCCGGGCCGGTGTAGAAATCTTCAATGGCAACCTGCCGCTCGCCTTTCGGCCCGGTAAGCGTAAGCTCTGCCCGCAAGGCCATGAGTGCGGTTGGGATATCGTAATAAGGCGTTGCGCAGCACAGGTTGCCGACAAGCGTTCCCATGTTCGCTATGTGAGGTGGATGGAGTTGATCAATGGCTTCGTGCAGGGCTGCCCAGCGCTTTGCAACCCAGATGTCATTGGCCAGCACCCGAAGAAGCACCTGGGCGCCAACGTCGAGGCCGATTTTCGGATGGCACGAGAAGCCATCCAGACCGGCAATCCGGGAGAGGCTGACAACACGCTGCGGGCGAGCGGTGCCTCTGCGCATGCCGAGCACAAGTTCGCACCCCCCGGCAATATATTGAGCGCCGTTTCCCGCCGCCAGCTTTTGCGCCTCGTCCAAGGTCGTGGGTTCGAAATACTCGAACGGCTGCAAAACCCTGCCCATGCACTGCGCCTTTCCGCCTGTGATACCCCGATCGGTGGCGGGCCTTCTCTATTGCGTGCCCGCTCAACCTGCGCGTTGGATTTCAACTCTAACGCCTTGGAATGTGATCTATAGATATTTCAGTGAAATATCAAGTGTTGACATTTGATTTCAATTTCGTGTGTACTGGGCACCTGATGCGCCCGGTTTCGTGCGCACGAGAATAAATGCGCAGTCCATAGAGGGAGGATTAAGCAAATGAAGCTGAAAGCGCTCATGCTCGGCCTGGCCGTTGTGCTGGCGACGTCACTGGCGACAATCGCAAACGTGACCGCGGCAGAAAAGGTTCACACGCATCTGGCATTTGCCAATGCGTTTCTGACGAATTCCTACATTATTGAAAGCGAGAATGGCATTGTGGTGGTGGATCCGCCGTTTACGGTTTCCTCTTCCAACAGCCTGGTTCTGCAGATGAAGACCATCGGCAAGCCACTGCTCGGGATTATCTCGACGCACCATCATCCGGATCACAGGTTCGGCGCCTTGATCGTGGCGGGCGGCAACAAGAACATGGCCTATTACGCCGAAGCCGGCGTGAACAAATGGACGCTCGATACCGACAAGCCGAAATATGAGTTCTGGTCGGGGATCTTCGGTGCCGAAATTCCGGCAGAACGATTGATGCCAAACAAGATCGTCAACGACGGCGACAAGATGGAAATTGACGGCATCAAGTATGAGGTCGGATTGACCGGTGAGGATGAGAGCCATCACGGTACGCACTGGATCATCACAATGTCGGACGGGCGGACATATGCTTTCACCGGCGATACGGCGATGCCTGACTTCCATGCCTGGCTGGCGGACGGACACACCAAGGTCTGGGTTGAAAAATCCATACCGGCGCTCAAGAAAAAACTGGCGGACCGCAATGTTACCCGCGTCTTCGTTGGTCATGGCAACTCCGGCGGCCTCGAAGTGTTTGACTGGCAGACCGCCTACATTCAGACCTACTGGAAACATCTTCGTGAACTCGGATCTGACGGCAACCTGACGGATGAAGACAAAGCGGAGCTGACAAAGCGTATGGTCGAGCACGCCCAAACCGAAAATGAGTCGGGTCTGGTCGGCTTCAGTGCCGACGTGGTCGTCAAGGAACTCGGATTGTTCTGACCGCGAACCGAACAATCTGTGAAAGCAAAGTGATCAGCGGTACCGGGCGGTTGCGATTATCGTAACCGCCCGGTCTGTTTTGGACGAGACGCGTGCAGGAGCCAGCCATGCTGAAAATGTATGATTTTCCAGAATCCGTGTGTTGTCAGAAGGTCCGGTTGGCCATTGCCGAAAAGGGCGTTGAGGTCGAAGAACAGCCGACGATGCTCGACCAGGGCGCGCAGTATTCGGAAGAGTTTCTCAAACTCAATCCAAAAGGTGTCGTTCCGGTGGCCGTGCACAATGGCCGCGTAATCACCGAGTCCACGATCATCAGCGAATATATCAACGAAGCCTTCGACGGGCCGGACCTGATGCCGGCCGACCCCTATTGGCGTGCCCGCAAGCGCTACTGGGCACGCCAGATCGACGACGGCATTCACAATCCTCACTGCACGTCGATCAGTTTCGTCGTGGCATTGCGGTTTGCATTCCTGGACACGCTCGATACGCTGGAAAAGCTCGAGGCGCATCTGGCCATGGTGCGGGATCCGGTCAGCCGCGAACGCCAGCGCGAAGGGTTCGAGCTGGCGTATGAGGCACCCTCGTTCATCACTGCGGTTCTGGCTTACGATGAGTTTCTGGGTGAGATGGATGCGGCTCTCAACGAAACCGGCTGGCTTGCGGGTGACGCGCTTTCGCTGGCCGATCTCGATGTGGCGCCCTATGTTCACCGGCTCGATTGTTTGGGCCTGGAGAGCATGTGGGCCAATCGTCCGAAGATCGCCGACTGGTATGACCGCATGCGGTCAAGACCCAGCTGGGAGCAGGCAATCCGGAAACCGCATATCGACAAGTGGCTGGGTCTCATGGCAATGGGAGGCAAGGACGCCTTGGGATATGTTCAGAAAATTCTTGCCACTGCCAACAACGCCAAGTGAGCGGTTGCGAACGCGGAGACGACGATGCCCGACAGCTTGAGCGCAGAAACCAAAGACCAATTGTTGAAGGTCAGCGTGTCAACCCTGACAACCTGCCTGTTGAAACGCGGATTTCGCAATCAGACCCTGAACGGTATTGCTCCAATCAATTTTGATGCGGCGCGCATGGTCGGCCCGGCTTACACGCTCCGGTTCATTCCGTCGCGTGAAGATCTCGACACCATGGCCGAATACGCCAAGGACACCAACGTCCACCGCCGCGCCATGGAAGAATGCCCCGAAGACCATGTGTTGATGATCGATGCGCGTGGCGATACGGGGGCTGCCTGTGGTGGAGACATCATGATCGCACGGCTGCAGAAGCGTGGCGGCGCCGGTGCGGTTACAGATGGCGGTTTCCGTGACGTCAGCGATATTTCGGCGCTGAACTTTCCCATCTACCACGCGGCAATCAGCTTGCCTTCAAGTCCGATCCGTCATCACCCGGCAGACCTTAATCAACCGATCGGCTGCGGCGGCGTGGCGGTTTATCCCGGAGACATCGTGGTCGGAGATGGCGAAGGTGTCATCGTCATTCCGGCCCACATCGCGAACGAAGTTGCACGCGAAGCCGCGGAGATGACCGAATATGAAGACTTCGCTGCGGAAAAGGTGTCCGAAGGCCGCTCGATCATGGGGCTTTATCCGTCGACTGCAGAAAGCCGCAAGGAGTTCGAGGCTTGGGCGGGGGCAAAGCGGAAGTAGCTGACAGCGTCTGGGGTAGGGTGCTAACCGGGCTGGGTTTATGGGTACACGGCCAAAGACAGCTCGTGCGAGCGATAGGATAACTGATCGCGGCGTCAGGGACGCCCGTGTTTCGACGGATCTGTCCTGGACGTCCTGGCAGCGCTCCACTTCCGTGCCGACGTCACCGGCCGCAGCCGGCATTCGGTTGCATCGAGGTGACTGGTGATCAGTTTTGTCTGCGAGCGGTCCGGGACGAACGCCCGGAATGGAGTCAGCCGGTTTGCCCATTAGTTTTGCACATTTTTATGAGCAAAGAGTCGCAAAAACTGTGGCGTTCAACATGTAATATGTGTCAAGTTACACAAAATGAGATTGGCAGGCCTCCTGTGGAGGGGGCTGGTTCTCGGTTCGCCACCCACGAAATCCCCACTTGTCTGGTCGGAATCGAGTGCGATGGGAGAGAAATCTGTGTCCGTATCGGTTCCAAGCAGCTCCGAAATCGTCATTATTGGTGGCGGCATCATTGGTTGTTCGGTGGCGTATCACCTTGCTAAGCTGGGTTGCAAGGAAGTGCTCCTGCTCGAGAAATCCACATTGACCTCCGGCTCGACCTGGCATGCAGCGGGCGCGGTTGGTCAGCTGCGGTCCAGTGCCAACATCACCAGATTGCTGGGATATTCGGTTGACTTGTACTCCTCTTTGGAAGTCGAGACGGGCCAGGCAACCGGTTGGGTTCAAAACGGTTCGCTTCGTCTGGCCTGCACCCGTGAACGCCAGGCTGAGTTCGAAATCGCTGCGACAATGGCGCATTCCTTCGGCCTCGGTTTCGAGCTCATATCGCCGCACGAGGCGAAGCGGATCGTGCCGGCGATCTACACTGATGACCTGGTCTGCGCGGCCTTTGTGGACAGCGACGGCGTGGCAATGCCGTCCGACCTGACCATGGCCCTTGCCAAAGGTGCCAGAGCGGGTGGCGCCAATATCTGTGAAGGCGTCTCCGTAACAGGGTTCAGCATTGCCGACGGCGCCGTCAGCGGAGTCGTGACTGCGGACCACGGCACAATCAGTTGCGAGAAAGTGGTAAACTGTGCTGGCATCTGGTCGAAGCAGATTGGACGTATGGCGGGGGTCAATGTGCCCGTACAACCGGCATATCATCAGTATTTCGTGACCCAGCCGATCGAAGGTGTGCCGCGCAATGCACCCACCGTCCGCGATCCCGATCATCTCACCTATTTCAAGGAGGAAGTTGGCGGACTTGCCGTCGGCGGCTACGAACTCAACCCCAGCCCCTGGGAGGAGCCGGTGGTTCCCGAGCAGTTCGAATTCCAGCTGTTTGCGGAGGATCTCGATCGCTTTGAGCCTCTCATGGTAAATGCCATCAAGCGTTTTCCGGATTTGCAGACGACAGGCATAAAGAAATGGTTCCATGGGCTGGAATCATTCACCGAGGACGGCATGTTCATTCTCGGCGAGGCACCGGAGCTTCGCGGATTTTATATCGGCACAGGGTTCAACGCATTCGGTATCGCTTCTGCCGGCGGGGCGGGCAAAGTGCTTGCAGAGTGGATTGTAGACGGTGATCCACCGTTCGACCTTTGGCCTGCCGATATCAGACGGTTTGCCCGCCACAACGCAGATGACCAGCAGAACAGGGTTCGCGCTTTGGAAGGGCAGGCGCGTCATTATCAAATGGGTTGGCCGTTTCATGAGAATTCTGCCGGCCGTCCGTTGAGACGAAGCCCGGTTTATGAGCGCCTGGCCAGCCAGGGAGCTTGTTTTGGTGCGAAATCGGGATGGGAGCGTGCAAATTGGTTTGCGCCCACTGGCGTTGATCCAATCGATACGTACAGCTTTGACCGGCAAAACTGGTTTTCGTACGCAGCGGCGGAACACAATGCCTGCCGCCAGGCCGTAGCGGTGTTCGATCAGAGTTCATTTGCGAAATTTGCACTGATTGGCCGGGATGCGGAGCGAGCCATGAGCAGGATTTGTGCGTCCAACGTTGCATGCGAACCCGGTCAGGTCGTTTACTCACAAATGCTGAATCACGATGGCGGCATTGCCTGCGATCTGACGGTGACGCGGATCTCCGAGCAGGAGTATTACATCGTGACCGGCACCGGATTTGCTGTTCATGATTTCGACCACATCAGACGCGGGATACAGGTTTGTGACGGGGTCCATCTTGTGGACGTGACGTCAGCATTCGCCACCTTGTCGGTGATGGGTCCAAACGCACGCGACCTGCTGTCGTCAATTTCTCAGGGCGATCTGAGCAATGACGGTTTTCCCTTTGCGACCTGCCGGGAGATCTTCGTGGCCGGCGCGCCTGTGCGGGCGCTGCGTTTGACTTTTGTCGGTGAACTGGGGTGGGAGCTGCATATTCCCAGCGAATATGCACTCACTGTTTACGACGCCTTGCAGGCAGCAGGGGCGGAATTCGGACTGCAAGATGCCGGCTATAGAGCAATCGACTCGCTGCGGCTTGAGAAAGGCTATCGATTGTGGGGTACCGATATCGGGCCTGACTACACACCCTATGAGGCGGGCCTTGGTTTTGCCGTGGCGATCGACACAAATACCGAGTTCACTGGCCGAGAGGCATTGTTGCGGCAAAGGCAAATCCCTCTGACAAAGCGGCTGGTGACGTTTACGCAGGCATCGCGCGAAGACCACCTTTTAGGCGGGGAAACCATCTACCGGGATGGCGAGAGAGTTGGATGGCTTTCTTCGGGCGGCCACGGACATACGACCGGCCTCGACATTGGCCTGGGCTATGTTCGTCATGATGGCGGGCTCGATGACGACTATCTGCTTTCGGGCAGTTATGAGCTTGAAATCAGAGCCCGCAGAGTGCCGGCGGAAATTCACCTGAAAGCCTTGTATGACCCGGGCAATGCGCGTGTGAAATCATGATGCCTGTGCTGCGTCCGCAAGAGTTGCGTGCGGTGCAGGAGCGATCTTGAGAGCCACTCCCGCCGCCTTGATCGCGTCCAGCAGTTCACCCTCAGGCTCACGGTCCGAAATGATCACATCAAGCTGCTCCAGCGGGCAGATAAGCTCAAGCTTGGGCTGGTCGAACTTCGTGTGCAGAATAAGCAACATCTTGCGATGAGCGCGCTCAAGCATCACCCGATCGACCCAGGCTGTCGGTGAATCGGCCTCGCACGCTCCACCAACAAACAGTCCGCTTGCCCCGATGATTGCGGTGTCGGCCTGGAACTTGCGTAGAAAGTTTGTGGTTTCCGCGCCCCAAACACGGGACTCGCGGGCGTCATAGTCACCCGGCGCAAGGATGGTTCGGATGTCGGGGTTTACGGCAAGGACCATCGCCACATCCACACCGCTGGTGATGATGGTCATTGGAGTTTGAGCACCGGCGACATGTCTGGCGAAATGCAGGGTGCTGGAACCGGTGCTCACCATGACGACTTCGTCGGGCTGGATCAGAGAGGCAGCAGCTGCAGCGATCGCGCTTCGCTGATCGACGAAGGTGGTATCTCGCACTCTCAGCCCTTCTTCTCCTCCGCGGGGATGAACAATAGCGCCACCATAAGTTCGACTGATGATGCCGTTGCTGCTCAACTCGTCGAGATCACGGCGAATGGTCTCACGGGACACGCTCATACTTTGGGCGAGTTCGGTCAGGCGGGTCGCCGGGTGCAGCGTTAACTCGGCAAGAATTTTCTGGTGCCGTTTGCCCTTGCTGAGCCGTGCCATAACCTGCCCCTTTCCACCCAAACTTTTCATCCATTACACGGGCCTTTGGATTTGCACGAAAGGTAACCGACTTCGTGTGCACCCAGCCCGTTTAAACCCGCCGACAGTCACCGCTGATCGGAAGCAACGGCGGATTCACAGTTCTCTCCTGTCTAATCTGGCCGTCCTGTCTTCGCAAGGTACCACGAATGTGGAAGTTGCAACATAATATGTTGCGCTTCTGTCGTCAGTCTCGTATCTTTTGGAAGTGTCGCCACACTCTGCGATGAACTCGCGACCAGAACCATGAAACAACGGATATGAGAACATGACCGCCTCCCGGACGATGTTGAGCCTGATTTGGCGAACGGAAGAACAGCTTCGGGTGGTGCCGTATGGATCCGAACACGAGGTGACTGCTGCAGCATAAACACAGGCCCGTCCCGATCAACGGCATCGGTATGAAGATCATATCAAGGTGGATCGGAAGAGGTCGCAGAACAACCGAGCCGCCGGGCGATGCTGTTTCGACCAGGCAGCTCAGGTATTTCAGGGAGAAAGACGAATGCTTATGTGTACCATAAAGAACAAACTGCGCAGCCTTGGCATCGCCGCCGGTGTTCTGGGCGTTGCCGTTACAGGGTTGGCATCACCGGGCTCAGCCTGGAGCCTGCAAGAAGCTGCCGCACCCTATAAGGGTAAGAAGATCACAGTGATCTGCGACGGTTATTCGCCGTGTCTCGCCTACAAGGAAATTGCCAAGTCGTTTACCGAGAAAACCGGTATCGAAGTCGCCGTTGAGGTCGCTGATCTGCTGCAGGTCCAGCAGCAGATTCTGACTGACGCACTGACCGGCACACAAGTCTATGATGCGGTTCAAGTCATATCATGGTCAGTCGGCGTCTGGGGCTCGCAGGGATTTGCGAGACCCATGCAGGAATTTCTCGACGATGCGAAATTGCGCGACCCTAGCCTGAAAACCTCGGACTTCATTCCGGAAAACTTCAAAATCACATCGACCTACGACGGCAAAGTGGTGGGCCTGCCCTTCCATTACATCCCGCCATTTGCGATCTACCGCAAAGACATTGCCGCCAATGCCGACGAGCAGGCGGCATTCAAGGCCAAATACGGTTACGAAATGCCGCTTAAGGGTGACAAGATTGCATCTGTTGACACCTGGCAGCAATGGACAGACATGGCCGAGTTTTTCACCCGCAAGGCAGGCACAATGGTTGCCGGTGAAAAGCTCGAAACTCCGATGTACGGTGTTACTGCAGCCTTCAAGCGTCATTTGACGGTGCTCTACGACTATGAACGGATACTGCTGGGCATGGGCGGCGAAATCCTTGACGCCAAGGGGCAGGTTGCCCTCGACAGCCCGGAAGCACTGAAGGCGCTTGAGTACATGCTCAAATGGCGTGATTTCTCGCCCACGTCCTACAAAGAATACACTTGGGATGAGCAGTACACCGATTTTTGCGCCGGCAATCTGTTTTCGACATTCTCCTGGGGCGATACCACGCCCTTCCTGGAGGTTGCAAAGGACTGCCCCAAGGCTGCTGGCAATCTGGGCTATTTCCTGCATCCGGGTACGCATAAGACTGCGGCAGAAGGCCAAGGCTGGATCATTCCCAAAAAAGCGCCTAACGCGGAAGCGGCCTACCTGTTCCTGCAACATATTGCTTCAAAAGAGGTGCAGACCGCCTGTCAGGCAACCGGTTGTGCGACGTATCGCACCGATGTTCTTGCAATGAGCGACTGGGACGGTGAAGGCCGCTTTCACATGCACCGCAAGTTGATTGAGGACGGACATCTCTACGTCCGGCCTAATCCGCCGGCCCTGCTCGCCATCCAGGAAATCATGATGGAGGAGTTGAGTGCCGCCGGTGCCGGGTCACAGGACGCGAAGACCACGATAGCCAACATGGTTGACCGCGCCCGCAAAGTGGTCAGTGGAAACTGATCGCCAGGGGCGCTTGGCGTGTGAACTGGGGAGCCAGTTTGGTCCTGTCACCAAACCGGTTCACTCCTTCTGTTAATCGGCTAAACTTGTCAGCATGATGGATCGCGAAAACGCATTGGCGGCAATCTGGGCCTCGGCATATTGCGTGTGCCTGATACTGGTTGTTGCTCTGTTCGATCAGCTCGAGGTGAAGCTCTTCTATACGGTGCCGTTTGTGATCGTCGCCCTACCCTTTGTGGTTGCGCTGGCGCTGGCGCCTTTCCGGTCGCCCTGGCGAAGAGGTGGATCTTGAGCGCTCACCTTCTGGTCGCTTTGGCTGCCGCGCCATTGCAGTTTGGCCTCGCTGCCTTCAACAGCCGCAAAGCATGGTTTACGGCGGGCGAGATCCGTTTCTGGGGTGTTGTGATTTTTGTTGCAGCCGAACTTGTCTATCTCGGATCATTTTGAATGAGTGGCGTGCGCCTGGAATCCCTCTGCAAGTCATTCGGCGACATCACCGCGGTCGACAATGTCAATCTGACGGTCGCTGACGGGGAGTTCGTTGTTCTGGTCGGTCCTTCAGGTTGCGGCAAAACGACGACACTCCGTATGCTCGCTGGCCTGGAAGACTGTACATCCGGTCGCATTTTTATCGGCGAACGCGATGTCACCGACACGCATCCCAAGGACCGCAACATCGCGATGGTCTTTCAGTCATATGCTCTTTATCCGCACAAGACCGTGGCGCAAAACCTGGGGTTTGCCTTAAGAATTGCAAAGAGACCTCGAGACGAAATCGATCGCCGCATCCAGGAGGTGGCCGAGATCCTGGATATCCAGGACTTACTGGATCGCAAGCCCGCCAAGCTGTCCGGTGGGCAGCGCCAGAGGGTCGCGGTAGGGCGTGCAATCATACGCAATCCGGAAATATTCCTGTTTGACGAGCCGCTGTCAAACTTGGATGCCAAGCTGCGCACGACCACGCGCAGCGAGTTGATCAAGCTCCACAAGCGGCTCAATGCAACCATGGTCTATGTAACGCATGATCAGGTTGAAGCCATGACCATGGGAGATCGCATTGTGGTTATGGAAGGCGGGCTGGTTCAGCAGATCGGCACGCCACTTGAGATATACGATGATCCCGACAATCGATTTGTTGCAGGCTTTATCGGCAGCCCCGCCATAAATTTCTTGGACGCCCAAATTGCGGTCGGGCGGTCTGCTTGTGAAGCGCGATTTGCCGGCGCGTCTCTGAAACTGCCGAAATCCCACCCGGCGGCTTCGAGAGCAGATGTGGTGCTGGGTGTTCGCCCGGAACATTTACTGATCGCACCAGGTTCCGGAATTGGTGTGAGTTTTCAGGCCACGGTTGAAACGGTGGAACATCTGGGCGCAGAAACGCTGGTTGAGCTTGCCCTTGATGGCAAAGCACTGACAGTTAGATCGGGCCGGCTGGAAAATCTCGCATCTGGCCAACCTGTCGAGATTGGCGTCCACCTTGAAAACATTCTCGTGTTTGATCCCGGCGACGGGCAGCGGCTGCGGCCCCCGAACGGGGCAGAAATGTAATGGGCGGCGCCCAGGCACGTTTGTCGAACCGGTTCATGTGGTTCTGCATGGCGCCGGTCATTGTGTTCCTGATTGTCGTTTCGCTGGCGCCGACCATCGTTGCCATCGTCGACAGCCTGCGCGAGTTGTCGCTCACGGTGTTCACCAAGCGGGGCGCGTTCATCGGTCTTGAAAACTATCGTGAACTGCTCAGCGAAGACGCCAAGTTTTTCACAGCCATATCGAAGACCGTCATGTTCGTGGCGGTGGTGGTGCCGTTCGAGTTCATCTTTGGCCTCGCCATAGCACTCTATATCAACCACGAATTTGCCGGACGCAGACTGTTGATCACACTGATCATGCTGCCGACAATGATTGCGCCTGTCGTGGTTGGCATGATGTGGCGGTACTTGCTGATGCCGAGCTTCGGTCTGCTAACCTACTATCTCCAGCAAATGGGGTTTCTTGCCGAAACCACAATCTTCTCCGACGAGTTTACGGCGTTTGCCGCCCTGATGATAATTGACATCTGGGAATGGACTCCCTTCATGATGCTGATCATGCTTGCCGGTCTCACCGCGATGCCGCAAGAACCGATTGAAGCGGCCCATCTGGACGGTGCCAACGCCTGGCAGGTGCTTTGGCATGTACAGCTGTCATTCCTGCGCCCGCTGATCGTTTTTGCGGTGATGTTCCGGGCCATTGAAGCCAGCAAAGTGTTCGACACGATCTACATTCTGACCGGTGGCGGACCCGGAAATGCAACCGAAACCATCGCCGTCTTTGCTTTCAGAACAACTTTCATCAAATGGGATCTGGGATACGGAGCAGCCATATGTCTGGTGCTGGCGTTCTTCTCGCTCGTGGTGGCAGCGTTGTTCTTTAAAGTGACCAGCAGAGCGCAAGAGCGATGAAGCGCCGTCACAATCCATACCTTTGGTCGATCCCGCTGGCGCTATTGCTTGTCGTAATCCTGGTGCCTTATGTATGGATTGTCCTGGCAAGCCTCAAGGAGCGTGCCGACCTGTTGACGGTACCGCCGAGATGGCTGTTCGACGTGTCATTTGAGAACTACCGTCAGATTCTCAGCGAAAAGAGCTTTGATACGTATCTCCTTAATTCGCTGATAATCGGGTGTTCCAGTACCGCATTGTGCGTCACTGTGGGAACTTTGGCGGCCTACGCCTTTTCCAGGTTCAAGGTGCCGGCGGGCAATCATATCTTTTTTTACATTCTGGCGACGCGGCTTGGGCCACCGGTGGCTTATGCATTGCCGATGTATCTCGTATTCTTCAAGCTTGGCCTTCTGAACTTGCAGGTCGGCGTTATATTGGCGCACGCGACATTTAATCTGGTGCTGGTTGTGTGGATGATGAAATCGTTTTTCGATGATGTGCCGCGCGAAATCGAGGAGGCCGCGTATCTCGACGGATGCAGTCCGTTCCAGGTATTTCGCATGATTTCACTGCCGCTCACGTATCCGGGTCTCGTTACGGTCGCCATATTCGTGCTGATATTCTCGTGGAACGAGCTGCTTTTCGCCCTGATCCTGTCCGCCGGCGAAATGCGCACATTGACGGTGATGATACCATCGCTGGTCCTTCACACCGGAACACTGTGGGGTCAAGTCGCGGCGGCGTCCGTTCTTCAGAGTCTGCCGGTATTGGTGTTCACATTCTTTATTCAAAAACATCTTGTCCGCGGACTGACATTCGGAGCCGTTAAGGGATGATGTGCCGGCGCATGAGGCGGTCGACAAAACGAGGCACACAACGGCCGGATCTCTTGTTGCCTTTTGAACCGTATTGCAATCAACCCCAGGGAAAGAGGAGAATCAACCCATGTTTACATCAATGAAAGACCGCTCCGTCATCGTTACCGGCGCGAGCAAGGGCATAGGCAAGGGAATTGCCAAGGTGTTTGCCAATGCAGGATGCCAGGTGCTCTTGGCCTCCCGCACGCTGAAAGACGCAGAGGATGCCGCGGCGGAAATCACGCAAGGGGGAGGTCGCGCAACGGCGATTGCTGCTGACGTCACCAGTGAATCGGACATGGCTGACGTAGCCACCGCTGCAATGGACCGGCACGGCGGGATTGACGTCTTGTGTGCGAATGCCGGCATCTATCCGCAATCCAAGCTCGAGGATATGTCATCGGAAGAATGGGATCAGGTGCTGGGAACAAATCTCAAAGGCAATTTTATTTCAGTTAAGGCGTGTCTGCCGCACTTGAAGAAGAGCGATGGCGGTCGCATTGTTTTGACCTCTTCGATAACCGGTCCCGTCACCGGCTTTCCAGGGTGGACGCACTATGGCGCCAGCAAGTCGGGCCAGTTGGGCTTCATGCGTACCGCGTGTATGGAATTCGCAAAGTACGGAATCACCGTCAACGCGGTTTTGCCAGGCAACACGTTGACCGAAGGGCTCATCGCTCTTGGAGAGGATTATCTGGAGACCATGGCCGCTTCAGTTCCTCTCAAGCGTCTCGGCACTGTTGAGGATATTGGCAATGCGGCTTTGTTCCTGGCCACCAAGGAAGCCGCATACATCACGGGGCAGACCATAATTGTCGACGGCGGCCAGATTATCCCAGAATCGCTGGAGGCGCTCGAGGAGGCCTGA
>JAJFHM010000099.1 GCA_021775625.1 Hyphomicrobiales bacterium
CCCCACCTTGCACTGCCTCCTGCGCTGGCGCTGATGTCGCTGGTGCTCGGTCTGAACCTGCTGGCCGATGGCCTGCGTGAAGAATCCCTGAAGGACTAGGAGAGAGACTATGGAACCGATCCTGGAAATCGAAGACCTCAATATCTCCTTCTTTGTGCGTGCGGGTGAAATCCCCGCCGTCATGGATTTCTCCTGCAAGGTGATGCCCGGTGAAGCCATGGGCCTCGTGGGCGAATCCGGCTGTGGTAAGTCGACGGTTGCTCTCGGTATCATGCGAGATATGGGTAACCGTGGACGGATCACCAAAGGCAAGATCAAATTCCGCGGCCGCGACATGGGTGAAATGACGGACGAGGAGCTGCGCGAAATTCGCGGCTCCAAGATCGCCATGATCTATCAGGAACCGATGGCCTCCCTGAACCCGGCCATGAAGATCGGCAGGCAATTGATGGAAGTGCCGATCATTCACGACGGGGCCTCGGAGAAAGAGGCCTATGATCGCGCACTTGCGATGCTTGAATCCGTCAAACTACCGGATCCGGCCCGTGTCTTGGCGGCGTATCCGCACCAGATCTCCGGCGGCCAGCAGCAGCGTATCGTCATTGCCATGGCGTTGTTGTCGAAACCGGACCTGCTGTTGCTTGATGAGCCGACGACGGCGCTCGATGTTACGGTTGAGGCGGGTATCGTTCAGTTGATCAAGGAACTGGCGCGCGAGACCGGCACGTCAATGCTGTTCATTTCGCACAACCTTGGCCTGATCCTGGAGACCTGTGACCGGATCACTGTCATGTACTCCGGAGAGGCGGTTGAGACCGGCACCGTGCATGAAGTGTTCGACCGCATGCGCCATCCCTATACGCAGGGTCTGTTCAATTCGATCCCGCTGCCGGGCGCCGATAAAAACTCGCGCCCGCTGGTTTCGATCCCCGGGCAATTGCCATTACCCATGGACCGGCCGCTTGGCTGCAATTTCGGTCCGCGTTGTGATCATTATGTGGAAGAAATCTGCAACGCTGCGGCAATTTCAATGCAACCGGTTCAAGGTGAGCACGATCATCGCTCCCGGTGTATGCGTATCGCAGACATCGACTGGACGGCTGAACCGGAGCGACGGCTCGTCGCGGATCCGGCGAAGCCGGGCGACATTGTGCTCGATGTACGGGATTTGAAGAAATATTACGATGTTGCTGCCAACAAGATCTTCGGTGGCGGCGATACCCGCACGGTGAAGGCGAATGAGTCGATCACTTTCCATGCCCGGGAATCTGAAACTGTTGCAATCGTCGGCGAGTCCGGTTGCGGGAAATCCACTCTGGCGAAGGTGTTGCTCGGTCTGGAGACGGCCTCGGACGGCGACGTCATGCTGGGTGCCGTCTCGATCGGCGATACGGAAGTCAACGACCGTGACACGCATACGGTCGCGTCGGTTCAGATGGTGTTCCAGAACCCGTTCGATACGCTGAACCCCAGCCATTCGATCGGTTCGCAGATCATGCGCACGCTGGAAAAATTCAAGATCGGCAAGACGGAAGCCATACGGCGCGAGCGCATGCTTGAGCTGCTGGATCTGGTGAAATTGCCGCGCGCCTTCGCGCAACGCATGCCGCGCCAGCTGTCGGGCGGACAAAAACAACGTATCGGGGTCGCGCGTGCGTTTGCAGGGCAGCCCCGCGTGGTGGTCGCGGACGAACCTGTGTCCGCACTCGATGTTTCGGTCCAGGCGGCCGTCACAGAGCTCCTGATGGACATTCAGCGTGAAGCCAAGACCACGATGTTGTTCATCAGCCACGACCTGTCGGTGGTTCGCTACATCGCGGACCGGGTGGTGGTGATGTATCTTGGCCACATTGTAGAGCAGGGGACGACGGACGAGATCTTCTCTCCTCCCTATCACCCCTATACGGAAGCTTTGCTGTCGGCGATCCCGATCGCCGATACGAGCGTGAAGAAAAAGCACATCATCCTGGAAGGCGATATTCCTTCAGCGATGAACCCGCCGCCCGGCTGCCCGTTCCAGACCCGTTGCAATTACAAGGACCAGGTTCCGGCCGGGCTTTGCGACACCCAGGTTCCTCCGGTTCGCCAGCTGACTGCCGGCCATTCCGTCAAATGTCATCTGTCGGAAGAAATTCTAAGCAAGATGGAACCGGTGATCAGTTTTGCGGCCAAAAAGAAGCCGGCGAAAAAGATCGCAAAGAAGAAGAAGGCGGCTCCGGCCAAAGCAAAGAAAACCGCCGCGGTTAAATCAACCGATGCCGGGGCGGGCAAGAAGCCTGGCGGCCTTAAATCGGCACGTGGCGGCAAGGCGGACAATCTCAAACTGATCAGCGGCGTCGGCCCGAAGATCGAGGGTCTGTTGAACGGTCTGGGTATTTATCACTTTGACCAGGTCGCCAAGTGGAATCGTGAAAACGTGGACTGGGTCGATAGCTACCTGAGCTTCAAGGGCCGCATTGCACGTGATAACTGGATCGCGCAGGCGAAGACTCTGGCTGCTGGCGGAGATACCTAGGGCGGCCATCAGGGATTGCCGGCTACCAGCCTGACAGGCCGGCAATACCGGTACCACTTTCGCCGGCCCCGCAGTAGAGCAGGTATGTTCTGCCGTCGGCATCTTCGAACACACAAGGGTCCCGGAGTTCGCGGACCCTTTGTTTTCCGCACCCATTGTTGATGAATCAAGCGCAAGGTCAGCGGCTTCCCGATCCAATACCGGCCCGAGCAGGGTGTTGACCTCTCCGTGACGGAAACCCTCTCCTATGCCATCTGCAGCGCTGTAGGCGAATAATCTGCATCCCCTGCTCAAAGGGCCCGTCCCGTGTTGTTGCGCGCCAGATCTCTCCGCCCCAGGTGATGGTGTAAATGTGGCCGCGATGGCGAAATGCGCGGAAGCAGGGAGGCCCGAGAAGCGGAGCCATTGGCGTGAACGTCGGACCGTCGCTGGATATTGCGATGCGGGTTTGCTGGTCGCCGTTCTTCAAGAGGCCGTGGTAGTACATCCGAATGCATCGTGCGTCATCATCGACATGGACGTCCGGTGAGGCAATGGGTGCATAAAGATACCCGCCTTTCATTTTTTTCGCCCAGGCAGGACGTTCCGAGGGGCCGGTGAGATTGTCTGCGTATGCAAACCGGATATATGTGCCCTTGTGGTCGGAATAACAGAGGTGATAGAGGCCAAATCTGGCGCTCGCCCAGTCCGGCACCGTTATCCGGTGTCTGGAGCCCAAGGCGAGGCCAATGATGCCCGCATTGTGAAGCATCTCAAAACGCAATGGGCAGCCTGAAACCGCGCATAACTGAAGAGGAACACTGCAATGTCCAAAGCACAGGTAATCCACAAGCTGGGCCCACCCAGTGCGATGCAATGGGAAGACTGGCCCGTGCCCGACCCCGCTGCGGGCGAGGTGCGGCTGCGCCACACGGCGGTTGGCGTGAATTTCGCCGACACCTATCATCGCGGTGGGATTTCTCATCCTTGGCCGGTTCCACCTTGTCCAGTGGTGATCGGGTTTGAGGGCGTGGGCGTTGTGGAAGGTGTAGGCGACGGCGTGTCAGAGTTTCAGAGCGGTGACCGTGTGGCTTATGGCATCCCGCCGCTGGGCAGCTATTCGGAAGTGCGCAACTATCCGGTCGACAAGCTGCTGCATTTGCCCGACGGGCTCGATGACAAGCAAGTTGCAGCACTTCTGATGAAGGGCATGACCGCGCACTATCTCCTACACCGGACCTATGCCGTGCAACCCGGAGACACCATCCTGGTTCATGCAGCAGCTGGAGGCATGGGACTGATCCTCTGTCAGTGGGCCAAGGCCTTAGGCGCCAACATTGTGGGAACGGTCAGTACCGAGGAAAAAGCCGAGGTCGCGCGTGCCGCCGGCTGTGACTATCCCGTCGTCCGCTCAAAGGAAGACTTTGTGGCCAAAACCCGCGAAGTCACTGATGGTGAAGGCGCAGCAGTGGTGTATGAGGCAATTGGCAAGGACACGCTCCAGCAGTCACTCGACTGCTTGCGCCTGATGGGGGTCTGCGCTGCGTATGGTCATGTCTCAGGTCCGCCCGACCCGGTCGATATTATTCAGGACTTGGGCAGACGCGGGTCATTGTTCATCACTCGCCCGGCGATCATGCATTACGTCGCAAAAAGGTCGGATCTTGAGTGGACCGCAAACGACCTCTTCAAGGCGATCGGCGATGGTGTTCTGGATGCCAACATCAACTACGAATATCCCCTCAAGGATGCGGTTCAGGCGCATGAGGCGATCCAAGGCGGCGGGACACTCGGCGCAACGGTTCTGATTCCATGAACCGGCATAAAGTCAAAGCGCCGACCTTTGATACTGGCGGGAGGATTGTCATTCAAGCCCGCAACAATCAGATTGTGCCTGCGTGTTTATGAGCCTACGTCCTAATCCGTCATCGTGGTTTTCGGAGCAAACTGCTCTCAAGGTTCGCCGGTGCCGATCTCTTCCTTGCGGTGTGCCATATAGGCGTCGAGTCCTTCGCGGGCTGCCACATCCAACTCGGGTTGTTGATACTCCTTCAAAGCCTGTTGCCAGATGCCTGTGGCGCGCTGAGTGGCATCCTGTGCGCCCGCAATCTCCCAGTTTTCATAGTTCTGCCAGTCCGAGACGATGGGCTGATAAAACGCTGTTTCATAGCGCTCCATTGTATGGCTGGATCCAAAGAAGTGGCCGCCGGCGGGCACTTCCTCCATGGCACTGAATCCGAGCTCCGCTTCGTCCACCACAATCGGCTCAAGAAACGATATCATGTGCTGGATCATTTCGACGTCGAGCACCAGTTTCTCAAAAGATGCGCAAAGCCCGCCCTCGAGCCAGCCTGCAGCATGATACTGCAGATTTGCATGGCCGAGCGTGCAGGCCCAAAGCGCCATTTCGGTTTCATAGGCAGATTGCGCATCGGCGGTGTTCGAGGCGTTTGTTGGCGAAGCGCGATAGGGCAGTCCGTAGCGCCGCGCAAGCTGTCCGCTCGCGATGTTGGCCTTGGCGTTTTCCGGCGTTCCGAATGCCGGAGCACCGGAGCGCATGTCAACGTTTGACGTGTAAGCCCCGTAGAAAACGGGAGCGCCAGGCCTTGCGAGCTGGGTGAGCATGATGCCGAACAGCGCCTCGGCGTTTTGCTGCGCCAGGCCTGCGGCAAGGGTGACAGGTGTCATCGCTCCCATCAGCGTGAAGGGGGTCACCGCAACGGCCTGGCCGTGGCGCGACATTGCGATCAGGCCATCGGCCATCGCATCATCGAAGCGGCGCGGCGAATTGACCGAGATGATTGTGGTCACGCCGGGATCATCTGCCATCTGCTCGACGCTGATACCGCGGGAAATAGCCGTCATTTCAATCGCGTCGATTGCCCGGCCCGGTCCGATGGCGGTGGCATGAAAACACAGATCAGACAGGGTCAGGTTGGCGTCGTAGGTATCGAGGTGGCGGTTGTTTGCGGGCAACTCCACGGGCGCACAGACCTGGTTGCCGATGATGTGGATGGCGTTGAAGTGGTGCGCCAGGCGAATAAAGTTCTCGTAGTCGGTCAAATTTCCGGAGCGCCGTCCGTTGATACAGTCATGCACGGAGGGCGGACCTGCGACAAGGCCGAAAGCCGTATGATCGCCGCCGAAAACCAGCCGCTTATCCGGATTGCGCGACGTAAGCGTAAATGTCGACGGGGCCGACATGATGGTCGCTTCGACCAATGCCCGGTCAATACGTACGATCTGGGTCGCTTCATCGACATCGGCGCCCGCCGCACGAAAGAGGTCACGGGCCTCGCCGCTGATCAATTCGATGCCGAGTTTCTCGAGGATGCGCAATGAGGCCGTGTGGATCGCTTCTACCTGGTCGGTGGAAAGGATTTCCATCGGCTTGTAGCTGTTGCGCGGCTGGCGCCAGGGAAGCTGTGGGATTTGGCCTGCGCTGGTTTCGCGATCCCGTGGCGAAGCTGTACGGCGGCGGCGACGATGGGTGCTCATGGCCATGTACTCCTTGCATCACGTTACTCCAATGCCGGTAACGCGACTTACAGGAACCCGCCATATTCTTGTGAATATCCGCCTTGTCAGTGCTTCAGGTTTCTGACGCTCGACGGGGTGACGCCATATTTCGCGCAGAACGACCGGGTAAAATGCGCCGGACTGGAAAAGCCGCAAAGATGGCTGATATCCGCAAGTTTGTCTGTTGCGTGCAGCAACATCTGGCGGGCCTTCTTGAGTCGGATGCCCATGTAAAATTCAGAAGGGCTCATCCCAAGAGATTTCCTGAACAGGCGCTCCATCTGCCGTTCCGAGGTGCCCGACATGTCTGCCAGTTGGGCAATGCGCAACGGCGTTTCCAGGTTTTCTTCCATGAACTGAACCGCCAGAAGCAGGCGCTGGTCCGTCACCTGGTAGCGCCAGCTCGCATGCTGTCGCTGCTGTGAGGATGGTTCGCGCACCGGTCCGTGCAAGAACTGCTCTGCGACATCGGCGGCGGCATCGTTGCCGTCGCGCTGTGCAATGACCGCGAGCATGAGATCAATTCCGGCGGTACCTCCGGCAGCGGTCATCATGTCGTCTTCGACGCAATACAGATCGGTCACCACGATCACGTCCGGAAATTCTTCGGAAAACTGTCGCTGTTTTTCCCAGTGTATGGTTGCTCGCCGTCCACCCAGCAATCCGGCCCGAGCCAGCAGCAAGGCGCCATTGCTCACTGCGCCCGTCGCTCTGCCACTGCCGCGGCGGCGGCGCAACCAGTCGAAGACAGCCTGGTCGTTGTAGTCCTGTACGCCGATACTGGCGACGACGATTGTAAGATCAGTGGGGGGCGCATCCTTGATACCGAAGGGTGCGGTGATCTCAAATCCGTTGCTGGCCTGTACAGGTCCCGCATCTCGCGCGACAATGTTCCAGCCGTAGCGTCGTGTGTCCATCAACCGATTGAGTGCCCGCAACGGTTCAACGGCGGCACTCAGCGCCATCATCGAGAACCCCGGAACAAGAAAAAACGCGACTTCGTAAGTTTTTGCGGTTGCGGACATGAAAATGCGGTTCTGAACCGATGTCGTTTTCAGAAGGAGCAATTGGACACGGAAGTCTCTGAGAATTCAACCGATCTGCGACGCTTAAAAATCGCAGATCAGGATCTGTACTGTATCGCCCTCGGATTTGGCTTCATCGAAGGGCGGGCGCACAATCATGCAGTCAGCCTGCGCCAGGGTGCGGAGCATGGAGCTGTCCTGCTTCTTGAAGGGCGTGGCCGTACGCTGACCATCAGCTCCACGTTGCAGCGTCGCGCGCAGATAGTCCTGTCGCTCATCATTGGCGCGGAGGTCCGCGCCCAATTTGGCGGTTACAATACGCTCAGTGAACTTATGCCCGAGCATGGCGCTAATCAGTGGCCGCAGAAAGATCTCGGCACAAACGAATGTCGAAACCGGATTGCCCGGAAACCCCAGCACGCGAACCTGATCCAGTGTGCCGAAGATCAACGGTTTGCCCGGCCGCATGGCGATCTTCCAGAAATCGAGCTTCATGCCGCGGTCAGTCAGCGCCTGCTGCACCAGGTCATGCTTGCCGACGGACGCGCCGCCAAGGGTGATCAGGATATCGGTCTCATGTGCCTGTTCGAGGGCTTCGTGGAGGGCTACGGTCGTGTCCGCGGTAACGCCGAGGTCAATTGCCTCGCCGCCGCAGCGCTCGACGAAGGCCGCCATGCCGAAGTTGTTTGAGGAGATAATCTGGTCAGGGCCCGGCGTCTCACCAGGTGCGATCAATTCGTCGCCAGTCGGGATGATCGTCACCTTCGGTTTGCGGTGAACTGACAGGGAAGGGTGGTTCATCGCAGCCGACAGGGCAATCTCTCTGCTGCCAAGTGTTGTTCCAGCCGTGAGGAGAACGTCACCCTGCTTGAAATCCAGCCCGCGTGGCCTGACAAATTGCCCTTTCGGGCCGGTTTGGAGAATTTTGACGGTGGCACCATCGGTTTGCGTATTCTCCTGAATAACAACCGTATCCGCTCCTTGCGGCATCGGAGCACCGGTGAAAATCCGGACGGCTTCTCCCGGCGCCACTTCGCCGGGGAAAGCCGTGCCCGCAGGCGCCTCTCCAATCACTTTCAGTGTTGCCGGTGCACGCAGGAGATCCGAAGCGCGTAACGCAAAGCCATCCATTGCCGAGGCGTCGAATGGGGGCTGGGTGATACGGGCATCGACGTCTTTCGCCAGAACACGGCCGTAAGCGCGGCGAAGATCGACCTGCTCGATAGCGGTAGGCGCAACACCCGCCAGAATTCGGGATCTGGCGTCTTCGACGGGGAGCAGGGACATGTACGTCAGCCCGCCCGGAATGTGCCGGATTTGCCGCCGGTCTTTTCCACCAGGCG
>JAJFHM010000100.1 GCA_021775625.1 Hyphomicrobiales bacterium
TTCACGATAACCGCCTGCCCCAACCGGCTGCACCAGCAGAACGGACCCAGAATCATGACCAACGACGACGAAGCCCGCGCCATGCTGGCCCGCATTGACGAGCGCACAAAGTCGACACAGGACGAACTGAAGCGTCAGGGCGGGGATATCTCGAACATTCATAAGAAACTGGACGAACAATTCGTACGCAAGGACACCCACGACACTGCTGTTGGTGGGTTAAAGCGGTGGCTGAGCTATGTCACCGGCTTTGTTGCTGCGGTCGCAACGGCTGCGGTTGGATCGTACTTCAAACAATAGAGGTCAATATGAAAACCCCTTTTTAGCTGTGGTGGCATTTGCCGCCGCACTCCACTCCTATGGTGCTTTCGCACAAACCACCCGGTGTTTCCCGGAAGCCGGGTACATGGCCTCGCAAGTGAAGACGCTTGCGAAGCTCAACCTGAAGGCCACGGTCAGGAAGATGTCGCCTGAGTTTGCCGTGGCCTATTTTGCAATGGTGGACGCCATGCCGCCGAAGACCAGCACGCCGGTTGATCATGGCTATCTGATCATGGTGCAGGGCTACATCAAAGTTGGGCTGTTTGCCGTCAAGGACGGCATGATCTGTGACCGCTTCATGCTTGGCATTGTCAACCACGCAACCGTTATGCAAAAGCTCAAAGGTCAGTTTCCGGACGGGCTGACCCCGATCACGTTTGTGGCCGATCCTGCGGCCTGACACTTCCCCCTAAAAGGTTATTCCATGAACGAACTTTCCCCGCGCGCCTTGCGTGAACTCACCGGCGTGCACCCAGCCCTTGTGGCTGTGGTCACGCTGGCGTGGACCTATCTCAACTCCGACTATGAGGTCATTGACGGCATCCGCACCCATGCCGAACAGCGCAACTATGTGCGCCGTGGCGTCTCCAGGACCATGAATTCCTATCACCTGCCATGGAAGGGCAACGGACTGGGGCACGCCACCGACATCGTGCCCATGGTCAACGGCGTGCCGAAGTGGCCGAACGCCTATGCCGCCTGGAAGGACATTGAACAGGCCATGAAGCGGGCAGCCCGCGAACTGGGGGTTCCGATCACATGGGGCGGCGACTGGAAGAACCGCTGGGACAAGCCGCACTGGCAGATCCCGCGCGGGTTTGTGTGGAAGGGGCAGGGGGGCAAGGCTCCTCCTGTCAAACAGCCTTCCAACACTAACAATTCGGACGCCTTCAAAGTTTCGCTCAAATACGTACTCAACCACGAAGGCGGTTACGTGAACGACCCGCATGACCCGGGCGGGGCCACCAACCGGGGCATCACCATTCACACCCTCAAACGCTGGCGCAAGCGCGACGTGACCCCTGCGGACGTGAAGGCTCTGTCCCTGAGGGAAACCGCTCAGATCTACGAAGCCCATTACTGGGACACCCTCAGGCTCGATGACGTGCCGAACGGCGTGGACTATCCCCTGTTCTCATGTGGTGTTCTTGCCGGCATTGGAACGGCTGCGAAGATCATGCAGCGCATTGTAGGGACTGAGGCTGACGGGCGCATTGGCAAGAACACCATGGCGGCCTTCAACGCCTATCTTGGACGCGTAGGCCGGGCTGCTTTCATCAAACAGTTCTGTGCCGACTGGCTCGCCTACCTCGAAGGCCGCAAGGGCTGGGCGCGTTATGGCCGGGGCTGGAGGCGTCGTGTGCGCGGGGTGCGGGATGTCGCGCTCGTCATGGCCAAAGCGGACAAAAAACCGGACATCAACCGGCGCCTTATCAAGGAACCCAAGGCTCCCAAAACCAGCCTGTGGGGTGCACTCAAATCATTCTGGAGGAACTGGTGATGTACACTATTGTCATTCTGTCGCTCATGGTCGTCTCGGGCGTTTATCTCTATCGCAACCGGGACAGGCTCAAGGGCATACGCTCCAACATCGCAGCCATTGGCTGGACCCTGTTTGAGGTGTTTGAGCGGGTCATCGTCCAGCTCGAGATGTTCCCGTGGAAGGAATACCTCACCCCCAACCATGCGTTGATCAGCACCATAGGTGTGCTGGCGCTGGTGACGTTCTTCACATCGCTCAAGGGGACGGGCAGGTGATGGAGTGGGTCTTGGTGATCATCGCTCTCATCATTCTTGTGGCCGTGGCCAATGCTGCATCATGAGTGATCCCCTGCTTGCCGTGTTTATTCTGCTGGTGGTCGGATATGCGGTTCACCTGCTCTTGAAGGGGGGCTGACATGTTGACCATTCTGCTTGGACTCGTGCCCGTCATTCTGGGTCTTGTGCGCGACTATCAGGCGGGCAAGATCACCGAAGCCCAGCTTGAAGCACAATTGCAGCAGGCGCTTTATGAAGCCTATGCGACGATCTATGCGGAGGCGCAAAAGACCTTCCGCGTGGCGCTCCAGTCTGAGGACTCATACGTGCGCCGGGCATGGCCCACGGCATTTTATTCCTTTTTGCTGGTGCAGATGTGGTTTGTCTTCATTCAACCGCTGGGCCATGCCTTCGGGCAGCATTTCGGATTCTGGTT